>DATMSB010000088.1:0-16663 GCA_035565615.1 Vulgatibacter sp.
GATCTGCGCGGGTGGCGAGATCATGGTCCGCGATGGGGGCCTGGTCTGCCAGGTGGGCGATCCGGGCGAGGTCCGGGTCGCCGACGACTCGGGCGTGCGCACGCTGACGACGTCCGCGTACTCCGTCAACTTCCTCTTCGACGACAACCTGCTGGCGTGGACGGAGCCCGGCGACGTCGATCGCTTCCGGGTCGCGAGCCTCTGGACCCTCCAGGAGCTGGAGATCGAGTGCGACGTCGTCTCGCACCAGGCCTCCTCGTATCCCCGCTACCTGGTGGGCTGCTCGGGGACGCTCCGGCTCTACGACGTCGAGGCGATGACCATCGAGGACATCGGCACCCTGGAACCCGTCGAATGCGACCTGACGGCGGACGGCGACGGCATCGTCTGCCTCTTCGCCGAGCCGTGCGACGACAGCCCCTGGTGCGTTCGAGCGTACGACCGCGCCTCCGGGGAATGGGCCGAGCACGGCGTCACGGCGGTGTTGCAGAACCGGATCGGCAGGGAGGGCGTATGGGCGCCGAGCGGCCGGGCCGTCGCGTTCGCCTCGCCCAGCTACCTGCTGCAGGTGATCTTTCCGGAGAGCGGGACGCCGGAGTTCGCCCGCTGCAACGCGTTCAGCGCCGGCACGATCCAGACGGTCGAGGACGACGGCACCGTCCTGTGGAGCGACGGATTCATCCACTCCATCTGCGATCCTGCCGGCCTGCCGACCTGGGTAGCCGGGGCGGGACCCGGGGCGCTCGAGAGGCTCGGCGACACCCGCTGGTCCATCCTCTCGGACTCCGTGGTCATCCACCTGGGCCTGCGCGTCTGGTACCCGGTGGATCCATTCACGGCCCGGTGGTGGTCACCGGCTGGCGGGGACGACCTCCTGTTGGCGGACGACCATGGCCTGCGGTGGTTCGACGAGAACGGGGAGACGGTGTTGGCGACCAGCGGGAAGGCGCTCGAGGGCTTCGAGACCCTCCGGCTGTACTGGGATGGCGACGCCGTGGGGCGGGTGTCCGATTCCGGCGAGCTCGTGCACGTCACCGACGCGGCCGCGGTCGACTCGGGGCCCTTGGGTGCCGAGCAGGCGTGGTTCGTCGCGTGGGACGAGGAGGACGTGGGGGAGGCCTTCGTCGCGTCGCTGACCACGGGGGAGGTCGTCGCGATCGCCCAGGGGATCGACCGGTGGAGCTTCGACCCGTGGATGGCCTTGGATTCGCTCTACTTCAACGGCGAGGTGGACGGCGCCACCGGCTTCTACCGGATGTCCGCGGGCACGAGCGGCCCGGTGCGGCTCCTCGATCGGGTGGAGCACGCCTACACCACGGACGACGGCCACACCTGGTTCCACGACGGGGCGATGTCCTGGCTCGAGCACGACGGCGTCGCCGTCCTGGTCCACGACGAGGCCATCGACGCCGACTCGATCACCTCGCCGTGGGGCCGGGGGTTCCTCTTCTCTCCGGAGTGGGATCAGGACGAGGTCCCGGGCACCTGGTGGTTCGCGCTGCCGTAGCCGTCACTTCGCGAGGGGATCGCCCGGCTGCGGCGCGGTCCCCTCGCTCGGCTGGCGCGCGAGCGTCCCGCGGTGGACCGGGGAGTCGGCGAGGGTCGCCGGCTGCGCGTGGTAGAGCGCGCGGTTGCGGAGGGCGACGAAGGCGATGCCCTGGGTGAGCATCAGCGGCACGATGAGATCGTAGTTCCCGGCCAGCTCGCAGACGAGCACCAGCGAGGCCAGGGGGACGTGGGCGATCCCGCCGTAGAACACGCCCATGCCCACCAGGGCGAAGGCCCCCGGATCGATCGTGGGGTCGACCAGGAGCTGGGCGGCCCGGCCGAAAGCGCCGCCGAAGAGCCCGCCGATGGCCAGGGAGGGCGCGAAGTCGCCGGCGCTCCCTCCCGAACCGATGGTGAACGAGGCCGCGACCAGCTTGGCCACCGACATGGCGGCGAGGAGCGCCACCGCGGTCCAGCCGTCGGGCAGCCAGTCGGATCCGGTGATGGCCACCTGCACCGCGCCGTAGCCGCCTCCGAGGATCCCGAGCCCCTGTCCCGGGGCGGGGACGTGGCCGGCGAGGACGACGAGCACGGGGGTGATGAGGGCGCCGAGGAGGAGGCCGCCGTAAGCGGGCCGCATCCACGTCGGGCCCGGCAGCTTGCCGATGATCCGCCTCGTCCCCCGGAGGGTCGCGAGGAAGAGGACCGCCAGGAGCGAGAGACAGAGCGCCATCAGCCCGTACCAGACCAGGTGCCGGGGCTGGAACGGGTAGGCGTGTGCGTGGGCGAAGAGGGTGCTCTCGCCGAAGATGGAGATGACGACCGAATAGGCGACCACGCTGGCGAGGATGGAGGGCACCAGCGCGTCCGACTCGAAGCCGTCGCGGTAGAGGATCTCGACGGCGAGGAGGGCCGCGCCCAGGGGCGTGCGGAAGACCGCCGAGATCCCCGCGGCGATCCCCGCCACCAGCAGGATCCGGCGCTCCCGGAGCCCCACGTGGAGGTGCCTGGCCACGAAGGATCCGATCGCGGCCCCGAGCTGCATGGTGGGGCCCTCCCGGCCGCCGGCGCCGCCCGTCCCCAGGACGAAGACGGACGCCACGGGCTTGAGGAGGAGCACCCGCCGGCGCACCCGCCCCTCGCCGCGGTGGAACGCATCGATGGCCGCGTCGCCGCCGCCGCCGGCGATCTCGGGTGCGAACCGCGCGAGCCAGCCGCAGACGAGGCCGCCGAGCGCCGGGAGGAGGAGCAGCACCCAGGGGCGGAAAGCCGTCTCGGGCATCTCCGCGAAGAGGTGCTCGCCGTGGGCGCGCAAGGGGCGATAGCCCGCCAGGCCCTCGAGCAGGTACCGCTGGGCGCCCTCCAGGGAGGCGAGGAAGGCGGCGCCTGCCAGGCCGGCTGCGAGGCCCACGAGCGCCGCGTGGAGGAGGGTCCGGCCCACGAGCCGGAGGTCGAGCGGCACGCTGTCCGTGATCAGACCGGGGATCTTCTCGATGTGGTGGCCGCGCAGCCATTGCCCGACCCGGTCCGGCTGCCACCACCACCCGTCGCTCTTTCGTCCGTTCCCTGCTTCCAAGCTCTCGTCAGTTCCCGTGGAGATCGATCGGCTCGAAGGGGGGCATGTTGCCATGAAACCCTCGAGGGGCCACGGCATTCATTCCCACGCCTCGACCCGATCCTCTCCTCGCGCCCCTTCCCCGGATCGGACGGCTGGATCGGCCCGCCGATCCGTGGCAGGAAGCCCAGGGCGAGGAAGCGGCCGAGGGATCCTTCGGCCGCTTCCCCCGGGAGGTGAGCATGGCCGAATGGATCGTCGAGGCCCGCGCGGAAGGGCGGGTCGAGGTCTGGACCATCGACGGCGCCGCCCGCCGCAACGCGATCTCGCGGGCGATGCGGGCGGAGCTCGAAGAGCGGATCGCCGCCGCCGCGCAGCGCCACGCGCTGCGCGCCGTGGTGATCACCGGCGCCGGGGACGCGTTCTGCGCCGGCGCCGATCTGAAGGAGCGCACCGGCATGAGCGAGGAGGAGGTGCGCAGCTTCCTCCTGGATCTGCGCCGCACCTTCCGGGCGATCGAGCGATCCCCGAAGGTCTTCCTCGCCGCGATCAACGGCCCCGCCTTCGGAGGCGGCACCGAGCTCGCGCTGGCGTGCGACCTCCGGCTGATCGCGCCCCGGGCGCGCATGGCCCTCACCGAGACCCGCCTCGCGATCATCCCGGGCGGGGGCGGCACCCAGCGCCTCGCCCGGCTCGCGGGGATGGCGGTGGCCAAGGACCTCATCCTCACCGGGAGGGCGGTCGGCGCCGAGGAGGCCCTGCGCCTGGGGCTGGTCAACCGCGTTTCGGAGAGCGACGACGTGACGGGCGCCGCCGTGACCCTGGCGGAGGAGATCGCGGCGGGCGGGCCGATCGCGCTGGCCGCGGCGAAGGCCGCGATCCAGGAGGGGTTCGACCTGCCGCTGGACGACGCGCTGGAGCTGGAGTTCCGCAAGTACGAGGAGACGATCTCCACCCAGGATCGGCTCGAGGGGCTCGCCGCGTTCCGCGAGAAGCGCAAGCCGGTCTACCGCGGCGAGTGAGGCGAAAGGGTTGACGGGAGGCGCGGCGCTGGATGAAAAAGGCCGACTTCCGGGAGGTTGATATCGTGAGCGCCGAAACGTCCCATCCTGTCCCGACGAGCCCCGACCAGGAGATCGAGGAGCTCGAGGCTCGGATCCGCCGGGGAGGCGCCCCCAAGCACCACGCCAAGAACGAGGCGGCGGGCAAGCTCTTCGCCCGCGAGCGCATCCGCCTGCTCCTCGACGAGGGCTCCTTCGTCGAGGACGGGCTCTTCGCCAACTGCGTGGCGCCCGACCTCCCGGCTGACGGGGTGATCACCGGCCTGGGGAAGATCGACGGCCGCACCGTGGCGGTGATGGCGAACGACTCCACGGTGAAGGCCGGATCCTGGGGCAAGCGCACCGTCGAGAAGATCCTGCGGATCCAGGAGCAGGCGAAGAGCCTCCGCTGCCCGCTCTTCTATCTGGTGGACTCGGCAGGGGCGCGGATCACCGATCAGGTGGAGATGTTCCCCGGGCGCCGCGGCGCCGGGCGAATCTTCCTCAACGAGGTGGAGCTCTCCGGCATGGTGCCGCAGATCTGCCTGCTGTTCGGGCCGTCCGCCGCGGGGGGCGCCTACATCCCGGCGTTCTGCGACGTGGTCGTGATGGTGGACGGCAACGCGTCCATGTACCTGGGCTCGCCCCGCATGGCCGAGATGGTGATCGGCGAGAAGGTGACCCTCGAGGAGATGGGTGGCGCCAGGATGCACTGCTCGGTCTCCGGCTGCGGCGACGTGCTGGTGAAGACGGAGCCCGAGGCGATCGAGTGGGGGAAGAAGTACATCTCGTACTTCCCCCGCAACTGCGACGAAATGCCGCCCATGGCGGAGGCCCGGCCCCCGAAGTCGAGCGGCAAGCGGATCGACGAGATCGTCCCCGGCGACCAGAACAAGCCCTTCAACATCAAGCACCTCATCGCCGAGATCGTCGACGAGGACTCGGTGGTCGAGATCAAGAAGCTCTTCGCCCAGGAGATCGTCACCTGCCTGGCCCGCATCGGGGGGAGGCCGGTGGGGATCCTCGCCAACCAGCCCAACTACAAGGGCGGCGTCCTCTTCGTGGACTCGGCGGACAAGGCGGCGCGCTTCATCCAGCTCTGCGACGCCTTCAACATCCCCCTCCTGTACCTCGCCGACGTGCCGGGCTTCATGATCGGCACCAAGGTGGAGCGGGCCGGGATCATCCGGGCGGGCGCCAAGATGATCTCCGCGGTGTCGGAGGCCACCGTGCCGAAGATCAGCGTGATCGTGCGCAAGGCCTACGGCGCCGGCCTCTACGCCATGGGGGGCCCGGGGTTCGCCCCGGATTGCACCCTCGCGCTCCCCCAGGCCATGATCGCGGTGATGGGCCCCGAGGCCGCGGTGAACGCCGTCTTCTTCAACAAGATCCAGGAGAAGCCCGAGGCCGAGCGCGCCGCCTACGTCGAGCAGCTCCGCAACGAGTACAAGGAAGACATCGACATCAAGAAGCTCGCCTCGGAGCTGGTGATCGACGAGATCGTGACCGGCGAGCGCCTGCGGGACGAGCTCATCGCGCGGTTCGCGCTCTACTCCGAGAAGCGCGTGGAGCGCCCCCGAAAGAAGCACTCCGTCTACCCCGTGTAGGGCCTTACCGGGCCGAGGATCGAGCCCAAGAGAGGATCATGGATTTCGAGTTGCCCGAGGATCTGGTCGCGCTGCGCAACACGGTGCGCGAGTTCTGCGAGTCTGAGGTGAAGCCGTACGCCCGCGAGTGGGACGAGACCGAGAAGTTCCCCGCCAGGACGGTGGAGAAGGTCGGCGAGCTGGGCCTCCTGGGGATGGGCATCCCCGAGGAGTATGGCGGGGCGGGGCTGTCGGCCCTGGGGATCGCCACGGTGATCGAGGAGATCGCCCGGTACGACGGATCGCTCGCCCTCACGGTGGCGTCGCACAACGGCCTCTGCACCAACCACATCTTCTCGTTCGCGAGCGAGGAGCTGAAGTCCAGGTGGCTGCCCAAGCTCGCCACCGGCGAGGCGATGGGCGCCTGGGCGCTCTCGGAGCCCGGATCGGGCTCCGACGCCGCCGGCCTGCTCACCACCGCGGTGCGCAAGGACGACGGCTGGGTGCTGAACGGCACCAAGATGTGGATCACCCAGGGCACGGTGGGGGGCGTCTACGTGGTGCTCGCGTCCACCGACCGGGAGAAGCGACAGAAGGGGATCACCGCCTTCGTGGTGGAGCCGGGGACCCCGGGCTTCCACACGGTGCCCGTCGAGCACAAGCTGGGCATGCGCTCCTCCGACACCGCCGAGCTGGTGTTCGAGAACTGCTTCGTCCCCGACTCGAACCGGGTGGGCGAGGTGGATCGGGGCTTCATCGACACCTGCAAGATCCTCGACAAGGGGCGGATCACCATCGGCGCCCTCGCGGTGGGCCTGGGGCGCGGGGCGCTCGAGGAGGCCGTGGCCTACGCGAAGGAGCGCAAGGCCTTCGGCCAGCCGATCGCCGACTTCCAGGCGATCCGCTTCATGCTCGCCGACATGAGGACGGAGATCGACGCCGCCAGGCTGCTCGTGCAGCGGGCGGCCACCCTCTGCGACTCGGGCAGGCCGTACACCAAGGAGGCCTCGATGGCGAAGGTCTTCGCCTCGGAGGCGGCCACCCGCGCCTGCAACAAGGCCCTGCAGATCCACGGGGGCTACGGCTACACCAAGGAGTTCCCGGTGGAGCGCTACCTCCGGGACGCCAAGCTCTGCGAGATCGGCGAGGGCACCAGCGAGGTCCAGCGCATCGTCATCAGCCGCGAGATCCTCAAGTGAGGGCCGCCGCCTCCACCGATACGATCGCCGAGCGGGTGCTGGCCGGCGACGTCCGCGCGGCCGCCCGGCTGATGCGCGGCCTCGACGATGGCGACGGCGCGGCGGTCGAGGTGCTGCGCAAGCTCTACCCCCACACCGGCCGCGCCTACGTGGTGGGGATCACCGGCAGCCCCGGCGCAGGCAAGTCCAGCATCACCGATCGCCTCATCGCCCACTACCGCAAGGAGGGGAAGACGGTGGGCGTGGTCGCGGTGGATCCCACCAGCCCCTTCTCCGGCGGCGCGATCCTCGGCGATCGCATCCGCATGCAGGACCACGCCCTCGATCTCGGCGTCTTCATCCGCTCGCTGGCGACACGCGGATCCCTGGGCGGCCTCTCCCGCGCCACCTCCGACGTCACCCGGGTGATGGACGCCATGGGCAAGGACGTGATCCTGGTGGAGACGGTGGGGGTCGGCCAGGACGAGATCGACGTGGCATCGCTGGCCCACACCACCATCGTGGTGGTGGTGCCCGGCATGGGCGACGACATCCAGGCGATCAAGGCGGGGATCCTCGAGGTCGCGGACATCTTCGCGATCAACAAGGCGGACCGCCCCGAGGCCGACCGCACCGAGCGGGAGCTGCGGGCCATGATCGAGCTGCGGCACGTCACCATGCCGGCGGATCACGACTCGCTTCACCGGTTCCACGCCGAGGCGCCCGCCACCGAGCGCAGGGACGACTACACCTGGGAACCGCCGATCGTCCGCACCATCGCCACCCGCAACAAGGGGTTCGACGCGCTGGCGGAGCGGATCGCCGAGCACCGCGCCCACCTCGAGTCGGCGGGCGGCCGGCTGGCGCGGGAGGCCACCCGGGCCCGCGCAGAGTTCCTGGCGATCCTGAGGGACCGGCTGGTGAAGTCCGCGCTCGAGCGCATCGGCCGCGAGCAGGGGGATCTGGACGAGCTCGCCACCCGGATCGCCCGCAAGGAGGCGGATCCCTACGAGCTGGTGGAGCAGATCGTCTCCCGCCTGCGCTGAAGCGAACCGAAGCCGCGCTGGGCTGCGCGGGCGCCGCGTCAGAGGCTGACCACGAGGCCCGCGGTGAGCAGCCAGTCGCTCTTGGCGAGGGGCGGATCCGCCGGCGGCGGCACATTGTCGAAGTGGTGGGCCGCGGTGATCTTCAGGGCGAAGCCCTCGGCCAGCGCCGCCGCCACGTAGACCGAGCTGTTCACCACCACGTTCGCGGTGTCGACGAAGTCCTGGATCACCTCCACGTCGAAACCGCCGCTGCTGTTCTTGCTGATCGCGTGGACGTAGGAGGCCGCCGCCCGGGCCGCGTAGATCCGCCGCAGGCTCTCCTCGAGGACGGCGTCGGCGGGCGACCGGGGCGGAAGGGTGAGATCCTCCCGGGCACCGTAGAAGCCGGCCTCCAGCCGGAGGCGGTTGGTGATGAGATCGTCCGCGGCGGCGTCCCGGGTCTCCCACGCGAGGAAGGCCGCGCCGAGCTGGCCCGAGAGGCGGCGATCGAGGCCGGCGAAGACGTTGCGCTCGATGGCGGCCGCCGCAAAGAGCGATAAGCGCTGGGAGAGGAAGCGGTCCGCCCGCTCCGACACCAGCCAGTTGTTCGCGGTCTCCTCCCCCTTCGACGTCTCGTAGAGGGCACGTGCGCGGGTCTCCAGCACCCAGTCGGCGCCGGGCGCGAGGATCAGCCTGGCGTCTCCGTTGATGTGGAAGACGTCGGTGTTGCCCTTGGCGAGCGCGGTCCCCAGCTCCGCGATGAGCTTCACCGCCCGATCGACCTCCGGCGTGCTCTCGGCGGGGCGCTGCGACCTGGTGCGATCCTCCAGCTCGTCGGTCGGGAGCGCGGCGGAGGAGAGGGCGGAGGCGGGGAGGGCGAAGAGGGTGACGAGGAGCGGGATCGTTCTGGGCATCGGGCCGGCGGGTCCCTTCGGGCGAAGTGTTCGGTGGACGCCCTACCACACCACCGGCGGGAGGTGGAACCGTCGCCTCCCGGAAAAGCGCCCCTTCTGGCCGGGCGATCGCGTAGATTTCCCGCGAGATGCGAGATCCCGTCGATCTGCTCGAGGAGCGCCTCGGCGTGCCGCTCCTCGACCGCCGCAACGCGCTCGTCGCGCTCACGCACAAGAGCTGGGTCAACGAGCACCCGACCGAAGGGGTGCCCGACAACGAGCGCCTCGAGTTCCTGGGCGACGCGGTGATCGACCTGGCCGTCAGCCATCGGCTGATGGAGCGGTTCCCGGAGGCGAGCGAGGGGACGCTCTCCCGGTTGCGGGCGTCGATCGTGGACGAGAGCGGCCTCGCCGAGGTGGCGCGGGCCATGGATCTGGGCGGCCTCCTCCGCCTGGGACGGGGAGAGGAGCGGACGGGGGGACGCGCGAAGCCCAGCCTCCTGGCCGACGCGCTCGAGGCGGTGATCGCCGTGATCTACCTGGACGGCGGCCTGCCCCGCGTGCTCGAGGTGGTGGATCGGCTCTTCGGCGAGGCCCTCGAGCGGGCGGGGACGCCCCCCGCCAACCGCGACTTCAAGACCCGGCTGCAGGAGATCTCCCACGTGGTCCTGGGGGGGCCGCCCAGGTACCGGGTGGTGGCGGAGCGCGGGCCCGATCACGCCAAGACCTTCGTGGTCGAGCTCTCCTTCGGGGATCGGGCGGTGGCACGGGCCGAGGGTCGCACCAAGAAGGAGGCCGAGCAGCTCGCCGCCCGCGCCGCCCTGGAGGACCTGCGGCCTGCACAGGATTGACCGGGGCGAGGTCGGGGTTTTCCTTGCCTGGAAGGTCCCCGCCGCCTAGAAGCAGGCGACTCGAGGGGCGGGCGCCCTTCACTGGAGGCAAGAGATGAAACCCAGAATGGACGAGACGCTGCACGCCACCCTCGAGACGTCGATGGGGACGATTCGCGTCCGGCTCTTCCCGCAGGACGCACCGAAGACGGTGGCGAACTTCGTGGGGCTGGCCACCGGCACCAAGGAGTGGGCCGACCCGAAGACCGGCGCCAAGACGAAGGCGCCGCTCTACGACGGCACGATCTTCCACCGGGTGATCCCCGAGTTCATGATCCAGGGCGGCGACCCCCTCGGTCGCGGCACCGGCGGCCCCGGCTACAAGTTCGAGGACGAGTTCCAGAGCGGCCGCAAGTTCGACAAGCCGGGCCTGCTCGCCATGGCGAACGCGGGGCCGAACACGAATGGATCCCAATTCTTCATCACCGAGATCGCGACCCCCTGGCTGAACGGCCGGCACACCATCTTCGGCGAGGTCGTCGACGGGATGGAGGTGGTGCGGGCCATCGCGCGGGTGGACGTGGGCCCCGGCGACCGCCCCACCAAGGACGTCGTCCTCGAGAAGGTCACCTTCTCGAACGAGGGGGCTTGAACGGCGGTGGAGAAGGTGAGGGGCTCCCGCGGGCCGCAGGCGAGCAGACGTGAGGGGAGCCCTCCCTCGAGGCGCATCCACGACGCCCCTGCCGGGAGCAGGCGCGATCGGCCGGAGACCGCCCATCGCGCGGGCTTCTGCGCGATCGTCGGCCGCCCCAACGTGGGCAAGAGCACGCTGCTCAACCGCGTGCTCGGCGAGAAGCTCGCCATCGTCAGCGCGAAGCCGCAGACGACCCGCAACCGCATGCTCGGGGTGCTCACGAAGCCGCACCTGCAGGTGGCGTTCTTCGACACCCCCGGCATCCACCGGGCCAAGGGCCACCTCAACCGCTTCATGGTCGAGCAGGCCCTCGGGATCCTGCCCGACGTCGACGTGGTGCTCTTCCTGGTCGAGCCCGGCCTGATCCGGGATCCCTCGGTCCCCTCGGAAGTCCGGGTGGAGATCGGCGAGGCGAACCGCTTCGTGGTCGAGAAGCTCGAGCAGGCCGCGAGGCCCGTGATCCTCGGGATCAACAAGGTGGACACCGTCCCCAAGGACGTGCTGCTCCCGGTGATCGCCGCGTGGAGGGAGGTCCTGCCCCGGGCCGAGATCTTCCCGCTGTCCGCCCTCACGGGAGACGGCATCGAGCAGCTCGTGGAGCTGGTGGGGGCGCACCTGCCCGAGGGACCGGCGATCTTCGCCGAGGACATGCTCACCGACGCGGCGGAGCGCTTCATCGTGGCGGAGTTCATCCGGGAGCAGATCCTCCGGGCCACCCACCAGGAGATCCCTTATAGCTGCGCGGTGGTGATCGAGAGCTTCGACGAATCCGAGCGCGAGGGGCGCGGGCTGGTGCGGATCTTCGCGCGCATCTACGTGGAGCGGGACTCCCAGAAGGCCATCGTGATCGGGAGGCAGGGGGCGATGCTCAAGAAGATCGGCACCGCCGCGCGCCGCGAGATCGAGCGCATGCTCGGGTGCCGGATCTTCCTCTCGCTCCAGGTGTCGGTGGAGCCGCGGTGGAGCGAGCGTCAGGACGCGCTGCGGCGCTTGGGGTACGGCAGGTGAGCGAGGCGCGCATGTTGCCGGTGGTGGCGATCGTGGGCAGGCCCAACGTGGGCAAGTCCACGCTCTTCAACCGGATCGTGGGCAAGCGGATCGCGATCGTGGAGGACGTCCCCGGCGTCACCCGCGACCGCAACTACGCCCGGGCGGAGCACGAGGGGCGGGACTTCCTCCTCGTGGACACCGGCGGCTTCGAGCCCGACTCGCCCGATCGGGTCATCCAGCAGGTCCGCGTCCAGGCCCGCCTCGCCGTGGACGAGGCCGAGGCGGTGCTGCTCGTGGTGGACGGCAAGGAGGGCCCCACCGGCGTCGACGCCGAGATCGCGGCGATGGTCCGCCGCAGCGGCAAGGAGCTCTTCCTCGTCGTCAACAAGATCGACTCCGCCCGCCGGGAGGAGGAGGGCTTCCTCTCCGAGTTCCACCGATTCGGGATCGGCCGGGTGCACGGCGTCTCCGCGGAGCACAGCCGGGGCATCGACGATCTGCTCGACGAGCTGGTGGCGGTGCTGCCGCCTCCCGAGCCCGCGCCCGAGGAGGGCGAGGAGGAGGAGCTCGACGAAGGGGCCGTGGGCGTCGACCCGTCCCGCCCGATCCGCCTCGCCATCATCGGCAGGCCCAACGTGGGCAAGAGCACCCTCGTCAACCGCCTCATCGGCGAGGAGCGCTTCGTCACCAGCCCCATCGCCGGCACCACGCGGGATCCGGTCGACGCCGAGATCGAGGACGGCGGGCGACGCTTCATCCTCACCGACACCGCGGGGATCCGGCGCAAGCGCTCCATCGCCATGCGAGTGGAGGCCTACTCGGTGGTCCGGGCGATTCGGGCGGCAGAGGCCTCCGACGTGGTGGTCGTCCTCCTGGACGCCACCGAGATGGCGGTGGAGCAGGACGCGAAGATCGCGGGGCTCGCCGTCGAGCAGGGCAAGCCGGTGGTCGTCGTGGTCAACAAGTGGGATCTCGTGGAGGCCGACCAGAAGAGGGCGGCCGAGTTCCGGGAGACCCTGCTCTGGAAGATGCCCTTCCTGTCCTTCGCCCCGACACTCTTCGCCTCGGCGCTCACCGGCGAGAAGGTGCGCCAGGTGCTGAAGCTCGCCGCGCGGCTCTACGATCAGGCGTCCGCGCGGGTGCCCACGCCCCGCCTCAACCGGCTCCTCGAAGACATCTCGAACCACCACGGCCTGCCGGTGGTGGGCGGCGTCCGGGCGCGGGTCTACTACATCGCGCAGGTGGGCTTCCGGCCGCCGACCTTCGTGATTCAGACGAGCCGGCCGGACCTGGTGCCGCCGGAGTACCGCCGCTACGTGGCCAACAAGCTCCGCGAGGCCTTCGGCCTGCAGGTTCCGCTGCGGCTGATCTTCAAGCGCAAGGCGTCGCTGCGCCCGCCGCCGAAGCGGGCGGCGCCGCCCAAGGCGAAGGCCCGGGCCGCGGCGATCAGGCGCCGGCGCCGGTAGGCGATCGCGCGGCCGGCGCCCGGTCGCCCGCACGGCGGACGGGCGGCCGGAGGGACGGGATCCGGGACGATCCGGCGTTCCGATCTCCGTTGACCGAGTTGCATGGATTTTCTAGGGTTGCGCGGTTTTTCCGGCGTCAACCGAGGAGGCGAAGTCCTTGTCGACCAAGATGACCAAGCGGGAGCTGCAGAGCCCCGACAAGTTCACGACGACGGCGGGCTCGTGGCTCGACTGGGCGACGAAGCACCCCCGCGAGACCGCGATCGGCGGGGTGGTGCTGGCGGCGCTCCTGGTGGCGATCGGCCTGATCGCCGGCGGCGGACCGTCGACCGATCCCAAGGCGGGGATGGCGCTCTCGGCCGCGCTGGAGCTCCTCGATCGGGAGGTGAACGCGAACCCGGCGGACGACGAGAAGGACAAGACCTTCCCCTCGGAGGAGGAGAAGCAGAGGGCGATCGCCGACGCCATGAAGGCGGTGCGCTCCGAGCACCGCGGCACCTCGAGCGCGCTCACCGCCACCCTCGCCGAGGCCGACGCCCGGATCGCGCTGGGCGAGCACGGCGAGGCCCTCGAGCTGTACGAGGCGTACCTGGCCGAGGCGCCGAAGTCGTCGGCGACGCGCTTCCTCGCCCACGAGGGCAAGGCCGCGGCGCTGCAGGCCAAGGGCGACCTCACCGCCGCCACGGCCGCACTCGACGCGATGGCCGCCGAGAACGACTCCCTCCAGGATCGAGCCCTCCTCGGCAAGGCCCGCATCCTCGAGGCGAGGGGTGACTGGCAGGGTGCCCGCGAGGCATACGAATCCCTCAAGAAGGAGTTCCCCGACAGCCCCGCGATCCGCGCCGCGAACGAGCGCATCGCCCGGATCGACTTCCGCCACCCGCCGGCACCCGCCGACGGCGAGGCGAAGTAGTCCGCCTTCGGGCGGGAGATCGAATCCGTGCGTGTTCGGAAGGCGCTGACCCGGGCGATCGTCCCGATCCTGGTGCTTCTCGCCGGCGTCACCGCCGAGGCGTCGCGCCTCCCGCCCACCCCCGAGATCCTGCGCGGGGGCGCGCAGCCGACCCGGTTCCGCGCCCTGCGCGTGGACTGGTGGCGCTCCTTGACGGAGCGTGAGATCCTCGAGTACCGACCTCGGGAGCTCGCGGGCCCCGCGGTCGACGACCTCTCCGGCGACGTGGTGGTGGGGAACCGCCGCGGCAACCTGCTGCTCCTCGACGCGGAGGGGAGGCAGATCTGGGAGACCCGGCTGGGCGCCGGGCCCGTGGGGACCCCCGAGCTCACCTACGAGTTCGTCTTCGTCGGCGACGTGGACGGGAGGTTCCACGGCATCGATCGATTCGACGGCACCATCCTCTGGTCCTCGAACCTCGGCGGCCAGGCGCTGGCGCGCTCCGCCTCCCGGGACGACGCGGTCTTCGTGGGAACCGACCACGACGCGGTGCACGCGCTCGATCCCGCCACCGGCGACACGCTCTGGGTCTATCGGCGGAGCACGCCGGCGGCGCTCTCCATCCGAGGGGGGACCGCGGTCACCCTCGAGGAGGATCGCGTCTACGCGGGCTTCTCCGACGGCGCCCTGGTGGCGCTGGACGCGGCGGACGGCCGCGTCCTCTGGCAGACCCCCGGCGCGGGGAGCTCCCTGCAGAAGTTTCCGGACGCCGACGCGGCGCCGATCGTGCGCGACGGCACCGTCTACACCACCGTCTTCAACGACGGCGTCCAGGCGTACGACGCGGACACGGGCAAGCTGCGCTGGCGCATCGACGCCCAGGGCGCGGCGTCCCTCGCCGCCTCGGGCGATCTGCTCCTGGTGGGCGGGGCGGGCAAGGCGATGGGCGTCAAGCTCGCGAGCGGCGCCGTGGAGTGGACGATCGATCTGGGCAAGAGCTACGTGACGAGGCCGGTGGTGGCGGGGCGGGTGGCCCTGCTCGCCGGCCCGCGGGGGATCCTCCTCGTCGCCACCGACACGGGCAGGCCGCTGGGGCGGTTCTCGCCGGGCTCGGGCTTCTCGTCGCCGCCGGCGGCGACGAGAAGCACCGACGTCTACGCCCTCTCCGACCTGGGCTACTTCTACAAGCTCGAGATCCTGGCGGGAACGCGCTGATGCGGGTCATCCGGGTGGTGGCGGCGCTGGTCTCCCGTGGCGATGCGGTGCTCGTGCAGCAGCGCCCGCCGGGCAAGAGCCGCGCGCTCCTCTGGGAGTTCCCGGGGGGCAAGGTGGAGCCGGGAGAGACCGACGAGGCGGCCCTGGTCCGCGAGTGCCGCGAGGAGCTCGACGTCGAGGCCTCCGTCGGCCCCAAGCTGTGGGAGACCGCTCACGCCTATCAGGACCTGCGGGTGGAGCTCGTCCTCTACCGCTGCGCGATCGCCCCCGACGCGGCGCCGCGCCCGCTCGAGGCGGCCCAGCTCGCCTGGGTGGATCGCACGAAGCTCTCCGATCTGCCGTTCTGCGAGGCCGACCTCCCCCTGCTGCCGCTCCTCGCCTCCGGCGAGCTCGCCTGAGGGCCGAGCATCCTCCGGGTGTACGGCCCCGCTACCGTTCCACGACTGGGAGAGACGGCCTGGGGGGCGTACCTGCTCGGTACGGACCGTCTTTGCCTCCCTCCCGCTGCGAAGAGGAGGCCCGGGTGGCGAACCCTCCTCCCCTTGGGATCGGCTGCCCCAGGGGCGCGCTGGGTCGATTGAATCTTTTCCTGGGGTGGGCTCGTCTAGGAGGCATGAACGCACGCCTTCTCGCCGCCATCCTGCTGCTGTTGCCCTCCCTCGCCGTCGCCGACCTGCGGGTGCCCAGCGCCCTCGAGGAGGTGACCGTCTATCCCGGGTCCGCCCTGGTGACCCGCCGCGGCCGGACCACCGTGCCCAAGGGCGAGGTGCGGATCCACCTCGAGGGGCTCACGCCGCGGCTGCTGGACGACTCGGTGCGGGTGGAGACGTCGGGGTCGGCCCGCGCTCGGATCCTGGGGATCCGGGTGGAGGCGGAGCCGCGCTCCGAGAGCACCTCGGCGCCCCTGCGGGAGGCGGAGAGCGCGCTGCGCGCCCTGGAGGATCGTGACCGCGAGCTGCAGGACGAGGCGGCGATCGCCGCCAAGACCCGCGAATTCCTGGACGCCCTCCGGGCGACCTTCGCCAAGGAGCGCAGCGAGAACCTCGGCACCCGGGCCGCAAACCCCAGGGAGTGGGCCTCGATGGTGGACTACCTGGGCAAGGAGTACGCGGCGATCCAGCAGCGGGTGCGCCGGGTCGAGGCGGATCGCCGCGAGCTGGCGCCGAAGATCGACGCCGCCCGCGCCGAGGTGAACCGCTTGCGGGCGACCGGCGCGATGGCCGGCAAACGGGTGGCGATCGACCTCGCGGTGGCGCGGGAGGGATCCCTCGCCTTCGAGCTGGTCTACCGCGTCCCCGACGCGTCGTGGCGCCCGGCCTGGGACGCCCGGCTGGATTCGGCCACGGGAAAGGTGGAGCTCGGGCTGCAGGCGGTGGTGGAGCAGCGCACCGGCGAGGACTGGCAGGGCGTGACCCTCGCCGTCTCCACCGCGAGGCCCGAGCAGCGCATCCACCTCGTGGAGCTGGAGCCGCTCTACCTGCGCAAGGCCCGCCCTCCCGTCGCCTACGCGGGCAGGCGGGGGGCGGCGCAGTCGAAGGTGACCACGAGCGAGGTCTACGAGTACGACGATGCGATCGATGTGGAGTCCGCACCGCCGCCCGCCCGCTTCGACGAGAGCGTGGTCGCCACCACCGTGACCGCCACCGGGAAAGCGTCGGTGCCCAGCACCGGCGAGGCCCGCAGGAGCCCCCTGGGCGTCTTCGCCCTGGAGGCGAAGCTCACGCGAACCGCGTCTCCCCGCCTCGACGAGCGCGCCTACCTCCTGGCGGAGGCGAAGAACGGCACCGGCGTCCCCCTCTTCGCCGGGCCGG
>DATMSB010000089.1:0-3237 GCA_035565615.1 Vulgatibacter sp.
CGGCGGCGGATCAGCGCGGCCGCGCCCAGGGCGAAGCCCAGAGCCAGCAGCCCCGCGTCACCCGACGCGGACTGGCAGCCGCTGCCCTCCTTCTCCACCTTCACCGTCTCGACCGGAGGGGCCGGCGGGCGATCGTCGTACAGCTCCAGCTCCAGGGTCGCCCGCGCCTCCTTCTGCGCCGAGTCCACCGCCACCACCTCGAAGCTGAAGCTCCGCGTGGCCTCGCCGTTCAGGGCCGGGACCGAGGGCGCGCCCTCGATCCGCCCCGCCGGCGTCAGGAAGAGGCCCGTCGGCAGCGCGCCGTCGGCCCCCAGGCTCCACGTCACCACGCCCGTGTAGTCCACGGCCTCGAGCGTCACCTCGAGGGTCTCCGCCACTTGCGCCCGGGGAAGCGTGGTCGTGGAGATCTTCAGCTCCACCTCCTTCGGCTGCTCCGTCACCTCCAGGTGCACGTGGCAGCGCTTCGTCGAGGCCAGGCCGTCCTTCACCTCCACCGTCCAGTCGTAGCTGCCGGCGGTCGTCGGCGTGCCGGTGATCTGCCCGGCGGCGGAGACCTCCAGGCCCGGGACGGCGCCGTCGACGCTGCTCCAGGTGTGCTGGGGCACGCCCCCCAGCGACACCAGGGTGATCGGGTGGATCGCCTCTCCGGCCATCACCGGCGCGTGGTTCGTCACGTCCGCGCAGACGAGCGGTGCCACGCCGATCTCCAGGGTGAACAGCGCGGTGACGCTGGTGGTGGTGTCGCTCACCTTCAGGAAGATCGGGAAGCTCCCCTGCTCCGTGGGCGTGCCCCCGAAGCGCCCCGACTCCGAGAGCGTCAGCCCGGCGGGGAGCTCCCCGCTGTCCACCGACCAGGCGTAGGGCGGATTTCCGCCCCGGGCCTCGAGGAGCACCGAGTACACGCTGCCCACCGTGGAGGAAGGCAGCACGCCGCCCGTCACCACCTCCAGCGGGACCAGCGCCGGCAGGATCTCCAACGTGTAGCTCGCCGTCTCCGTGAACCGGTCCGAGTCCACCTGCAGCGTGAAGGTGTACACACCGGCGCTCTCGGGGGTGCCCACGATCCGGCCGTCCGCGCCCGCCTTGACGACGGACAGGCCCGAAGGAAGCGTTCCTGCCACCAGGGTCCACGTGTAGTCGCCGTCGCCGCCCGTCGCCAAGAGGTCCGCCGCGTACGCCTCACCCACCCGGCCGCCGGGGAGCTCCGACGTCACGACCTCGAGCGCCAGCCCCACCGTCGTCGGGGTGATCGACGCCCGCCGGTTGCCCGAGCGATCCGCGTGGGGGATCTCGCCGTACGGATCGAGCCACACGCCCACGTAGTACTGTCCGTCGGGGATGGCGGCCGGGAGGGTCACCGTACGGGTGATCGAGAGAGAGTCGCCGGAGGCGAGGGAGAAGTTCCCGATCGACAGGGTGTAGTCGTCCTCGTCGATGACGGTGTCCGCGGAGAGCATCACCGCGAACTGCGCGCCGACCGCCTCGAGGAGGTCGTTGTTGTCCATGTTCCACGACACGTCGAAGGTGGCGCCCGACTCCACCCACCCCGGCGCGCTCACCGTGCCCCCGAGGACCCGAAGCGCCGCCGTCGGCTCCTTCACCACGATCGGACCGGCCGTGTGCACGATCCGGGGCTCGGTGAGCGGCGCGATCGCGCCGTAGGGATCGAACTCCGCGATGACGTAATAGGTGCCGGGCTCCAGCTCCGTCGTGTCGAAGGTGGTCGCAAAGCTGGCGCTTCCGCCGCCGGGCACGGTGACCCCGGAGACCGTCCCCAGCTCGGCGGCCAGGGAGATCAAGGGGCTCGGCCCGATCCAGAAGCGCATCGCGCTGTCGTTCGCGGACTGACCGCCGGTGTTCGTGGCGACCGCCTCGATCGAGACGTCGTAGCCGATGTTGACGGGCTGCGGCGTGACCGACAGCGAGTCGATCTCGATCTGCGGGTCCGCCGAATAGATGATCCGGGTATCCGTCGGGAAGTCCGTGACAGTACACGGGCTGCACTCCGTCCCGGAGGCGGAGAGCCCCCTGGTCCCGTCGGTCCCGTCGAAGTTCTCGACCCCCATCATCGCGCTCCACGTCCCGGTCGCCGCACCGTAGCGGACCTCGATGTCGCTGCTGCTCTCGTGCAGCCAGAGCTGTGCGTTGAACGAGCCGTTGTCCACCCACCGCCGGCAGTTGGTCCACTGGATCACCAGGGAGCGGTTGGGCGCCGTGCCCACCACTTGCGTGTTCAGCGGGCCGCCGGGGCTGTTGTTGCAGATGACGAGGTCCCACCAAACCGCGACCAGGTTGTGGTAGGAGCCGGAGGCGGTGGGGATGGGGTGCTGCCCCGTGTCCGAGAGGACGGGGCTGGTGTTTCGCGAGATCTCGGTGAAGGTGTCGCCGAAGGTGACCACGCCCATGCCCAGGATGTTGATCTGATCGTAGGTCTCCCCGTAGAACCTGACGGGGAACGGGAGCGTCCCCGGGTAGACGAGGGACAGCTCGCCCCGCGCCGTACCGGTCGAGTACCCCATCCCCTGGATCTCCGTGTGCACCACGGGGCCGCCGTCGGGGAGCGGCATCGGCACGTAGGTGAACGGCTCCTGCGTCGCCTTGTACATCTGCGCCGAGGCCGTCGACGGTGTGATCGCCAGCACGCCCAGGACCGCGAGCGCTCCGAGCCAGGTGGACTCCACTTCGAACTTCAGACGACTGACCTTCATGAGACCGTCCTTCTCGCTAGGGGAACATGCGATGTCCGACAAAGGGTAAAGACGCGAAACACAATGAAGGAGGCGCGATCCAACGCCCCTCCCGAGAGGCATCATCCGCACAATCCATTGGAAACCAAATAGTACGACGACAAGATGTTTGAAGTCCACCCACGACCGGCAGCCGGGCCCATGGAATGAAAAAAGGGGGCCGACTGTGGAGTCGGCCCCCTAAGGGCTACGAACCGATGTCTCGGGCCGTCAGACGGCCGGCGGCGGCCCTGATCGCGGGCCACGCGCCCATGGGGAGACCTCTCCCGTCGGTGCGGGAGAGGCTCTCTCGGCTCGCGGCGTCGGCTCGCCGGCGAGCATCCCTGGAGCCCTGCCGAGGCCCTAGCGGCGGCGGCGGATCAGCGCGGCCGCGCCCAGGGCGAAGCCCAGAGCCAGCAGCCCCGCGTCACCCGACGCGGACTGGCAGCCGCTGCCCTCCTTCTCCACCTTCACCGTCTCGACCGGAGGGGCCGGCGGGCGATCGTCGTAC
>DATMSB010000090.1:0-18135 GCA_035565615.1 Vulgatibacter sp.
TGAGCAGGCAGGAGGCGAAGGCCGCGGCGACCGGGAGGCCGAGCGACGGCCCGCCCGAAGGCTCGTCCTCCTTGGTGAGGTGGAGGCCGTAGCACCAGGAGTCGAACTCGGCGACGCGCTCCGGGAAGCGGGCGCAGAGCGACTCGCGCACCGCCGCGAACGTGCGCCGGATCTGCTCCCGAACACCCTCGCCGAGCTCCCCGTGGATCTCGTGGTCCAGCAGCCGGCCCCCTCGAACCCCGTCCGTCGGGAGGCGCCTCGCGATGACGTCGTGGACCAGCCCCTTCGCCTTCCCGTTCAGCGCGAGGACTGCGGCGGCGCGGACCACGCCCGGCGGCGGCCACGGCCGCTCGTGGAGGGCGTCGGCGCGCTCACGCAGGTGCGAGGCCACGTCGTCGCGCCCGGCGTGCGCCTCCAGAACCGCGAGGCAGCGCAGCGCATCGGCGCCGGGTGGCGCCGCGGACGCAGCGCAGCGGAGCGAGTCGAGCGAGAGGCGCAGTGCCTGCTCCGGGACGTTGCGGGCCCGCCGGCAGGTGGCGTTCGCCGAGGCGCGGATGCAGGCGGCGAGGAGCCGCGCTAGGGGTTCGTCGGGCCTCCCCGCTTCCAGGACGGCCCTCGTGGCCGCCTCGAGGGCCGCATCCGGCGACCCCGCCTCGAGCAGGGCGCAGGCCCGCCAGGGGTGGGCGTCCTCGGGGAGGAGGTCGAGCGCCTCGTCGGTCCTCCGCTCCGCCAGGAGCGCGATCCCCCGCTGCAGCCCGTCCGCCGCCTCCTCCGGCGACGGAAGCTCCAGCGCCGCGAGCCGCTCCGGGGGGACGAAGCGCCGCGCCGCCGCGGCGACGCGCGCCTGCGGGTCGAGCCACTGCATCCTGCGCTCGAACGCCTCCTCGAAGTCGCGCTCCGCCCGCGTCGCGCCCCCGTCGTCGCCGATGGCGCGGAGGACCGCGACAAGGCGCGGATGGGCGGAGAGCTTGCCGGTGGACGCGAGGAACGAGAGCACCCGCGCGGCGGCGCGCAGCGAGCCGCCGTCGCCCTTGCGCTCCTCGATCCGGGCGAGTAGGGCGAGGCGATCGACGTCGTGGGCGAACCTCCGGTCGGCGCCGAGGCGCTCCAGGGCGCGGGTGGCGTGGGCGAGGCGCCCCGCCATCTCGTGGACCATCGCCTCGAGCAGGAAGAGGAGCTTGGCCTGCTCGACGTCGCCCGCCGAGAGGGCGAGCGCCTCCCCTTCGACGCACGCCGCGATCGCCCGATCGTGCGGCGGCTCGGCCGCCAGCTTCACGGCCCGGCGCAGGAGCGGCAGGTCGGTGCCCCGATCCGCCCCCTCGTGCCGCAGGGTGGCGATCCGCCACAGGGCCGCGTGGCTGTGGGGCGAGAGCTCGTGCAGCCGCCTCCACCCGTCGACCGCGTCGCTGATGGCGCCGGCGCGGTGGTCGAGCTGCGCCTTCAGGCCCAGGAGCTCGGGGTCGTCGCGGACCTGCGACATCCGCTCCCGGACCAGCAGGCGAGCCTGGGTGAGGAAGCCCGCCTCGGCCAGGAGCCGGATCTCGTCCAGGTCATCGAAGATGGTGGGATCTTCGCGCACCTGACGGATCCTATGCACCCGGCCGGCGAGGCAGGAGCATGGCCCCGGAGCGCCCCGGGGGACGGTCGACCCGGTGGCGGCGGGGCTGGGATGCCGCTATATGCGTCGCTTTCGCCGGGCGGGTCCTCCGGCCGGCGCCTTCGGGGCGCGCCGGGTGCCCACTCGCCGCCGAGGCCCGATTGAACCGCTCCGAAAAGAAGACCAACCGCCCGCTCACCCTCTCCGCGCTCCTCCTCGTCCTCTTCATGGCGGCGGTGGAGATGACGGTGGTGTCCACGGCGATGCCCACGGTGGTGGGCGATTTGGGCGGCATCGAGCTCTACGCGTGGGTCGTTACCGCCTACCTCGTCGCCTCCACCGTCACCGTGCCGATCTTCGGGAAGCTCGCCGACCTCTTCGGCCGCAAGCCCGTCCTGCTCTTCGGGACTTCGGTCTTCGTGCTGGGGTCCGCCGCCTGCGGCCTGTCGCAGACGATGCTGCAGCTCGTGCTCTTCCGGGCGCTCAAGGGGATCGGTGCCGGCGCCATGCAGCCCGTGGTGATCACCGTGATCGGCGACATGTACTCGCTCGAGGAGCGCGCGCGGGTGCAGGGGTTCACCGGGGCGGTGTGGGGCTTCGCGGGGCTGGTGGGCCCCCTGCTCGGCGGCTGGATCGTCCACTGGCTCTCGTGGCACTGGATCTTCTTCCTCAACGTGCCCTTCGGCCTGGTGGCGATCGGCATGCTGTCGCTCTTCCTCCACGAGGACGTGGCGAAGGCGCGGCCGTCGCTCGACGTCGTGGGCGCCGGGCTGCTCGCGGCGTGCGTGCTCTTCCTCCTCGCGGGCTCGAGCGGGGGCACGCTGGGTGCCTGGCCGCTCCTCGGCGTGGCGGCGACCCTCCCCGCCTTCCTGTGGGCGGAGCGGCGCGCCCGGGATCCGGTGCTGCCCCTGGGGCTCTTCGCGAGCCCGTCGATCTCGCTGGCGAGCGTCGCCGGCACCCTGATCGGCGGCGCCATGCTCGCGACCGCGACCTACGTGCCGCTCTTCGTGCAGTCGGTGCTCGGCGGCAGCGCCACCGACGCCGGGGAGGCGATCACCCCCATGGTGATCGGGTGGCCGATTTTCAGCACCATCGGCGGCAGGCTCGTGCCCAGGCTCGGCTTCCAGCCGCTCATCCGCGCCGGCCTCGGCCTCACGGCGGCCTCCGCGATCGGCGTGGCAATCCTCGTCGGGCCGGACACCGGCATGTGGCTGATCCAGGTCCTCATGTTCGGCTTCGGCGCCGGCATGGGCTTCGCCAACACCGCGCTCATCCTCGCGGTGCAGACCAGCGTGGACTGGGAGCAGCGGGGTGTCGCCACGGCGAGCACCATGTTCTTCCGCACCATCGGCGGCGCGGTGGCCGTGGGGGCGCTGGGGGGCATCCTCGCCGCCTCCCTGGCGGCCGATCCCTCCATCCCCCCGGGCTCGGCCGGCAAGCTCCTCGGCGCGGATCACGGCGCGTCCCTGGGAGCCGAGCTCCTGCACACCCTGTCGACGGCGTTGGCGGGCGCGCTGCGCTTCAGCTTCTGGGCGATCGCGGTCCTCGCGATCCTGGCCTTCCTGGTGGGGCTCCGCTTCCCGAAGGACGAGGCCCGTTCGGGCGGGGCGGCGCGGGAGCCGCTCGCCGCGCACGACTGAGCGCGACTGAGGGCGGTTTTGCGGGTAGGATGCTGCGCCATGCGAACGCTCCCCCTGATCCCCCTCCTCCTCGTCCTCTCCCTCGCAGCCGGCTGCGGCACCTCCGGATCCTCCGACGGCGCGGGCGGCGCCGGAGGCGAAGCGGGCGCGGGCGGAGCAGGCGGCGACGGCGGCTCTGGCGGGTCTGGCGGGTCCGGGGGCGAGGGAGGATCCGGCGGCTCGGGCGGCGTCGGCGAGCGGACCGTCGCCGAGGTCTGCCGGATCTGGCGGGAGGGACACGTCGAAAACGAGAAGGTCCCCTGGATCGCAGGGGACGATCCTTGCGACCCCGGCATCTTCAGCGACGTGGCGGTCGAGGACACGCTCCGGCGGATCAACATGTTCCGCGAGCTCGCCGGGCTCCCGCCCGTGACCGAGGACCCCGCGCAGCGGCACCAGGACCAGGCCTGCGCCGTGGTGATGAACGCGAACAACGCGCTCTCCCACACGCCTCCGAAGTCCTGGCAGTGCTGGTCGGAGGCCGCGTACGACGGCGCCAACTCGAGCAACCTCGCGCTGGGCTACCGCACGCCGGGCAACGCCATCGACGGGCTCATGGGCGACGGCGGCGTTCCCAGCCAGGGCCACCGCCGCTGGCTCCTGGGGTTCTATCTAGGCAAGGTGGGGCTCGGCTTCGCCGGCAGGGCCACCTGCGTCGGCGTCTTCGACGGCTCCAACCCGACCGACGTGCCGTGGACCGCCTACCCGCAGCCGGGACCGGCGCCGATCGACATGGTGACCGATTCGCACGATCCCATCGCGTGGTCCTTCCATCCGGCAGACGGGATCGCGGGCGCCGAGGTGAAGATGCAGCGCCTGCCCTTCCTCGACGAAGTCGCGATCGAGTCCTGGATCCCCAACACCGGCTTCCGGATCCCCGACGCGATCGCCTGGCAGCCGCCCGCCGTCCGGGCGGGCGAGTCCTATCGCATCACCATCACCCGCCCGGCGAAGGAGACGATCACCTACGACGTCAAGCTCGTCGACTGCAACTGATCGCGGTCGCGTCCTCGGGATGCGAGGGCGAGCACCACCCGGGTGTAGGCCAGGGCGAAGCCGAGCCGCATGGCGTTCCGGTCGGTGGCCGCCCCCGGCTTCGAGCGGATCACCGCGAGGTCGAGGCCCTCCTCCCGACAGCGCTCGAGGCGCCGCAGGATGAGCGCGCGCTGGATCCCGCGGCGCCGGTAGCGCGGGAGGACGGAAGTGCCGAACAGGGAGGCGACGTCCCTGCCGATCTCGAGGCCTCCTCCGCCCGCGGGTACGCCGCCTACCAGCGCCAGGAACGAGCGGCTGCGCGGGTACTCCACGATCCGCCGCGCGATCGCTTCGTTCGCGGCGTCGAGGGCCTGGCCCTCGGGGCGAAACCCCGAGGTCGACACCTCGATGAAGGTCCGCACCTGCGCGTCGTCGGCCGGATCGACCTCCACGATCTCCAGCCCCTGCGGCCAGGGGTCGGGGCGGAGCAACTCGCCCGCACCGACCTCCCGGGCGAGCACGGTCTCGAACTCGCGCAGGGCGAAGCCTCGATCGGCGAGGCCGTCCAAGAGGGAGTCGTGGGCAAAGGGGGAGATCTCGAACCGCGGTCCCGGTAGAAGGAGACGAGCCGATCGAACTCCTCCGCCACCACGGGCCCGTCGAGTCCGAGGGCCACGGAGTTCGACCAGGAGCCGGCGCCGCCGAAGCACATCACGCCGCCGGCGATGGGCTCCGCCTCTGCCACGAGCTCCGCCACCGCCGCCGCCTGCCTCCGCTCCTCCCGCCGCGCGATCTCCCTGGCTTCCACGGCGGGCTTCCCGAGAGGCCACGAGAGGGCAGGGCGCGCTACCTGCGCCGGGCGGGATCGGGCTCGCCCATCTTCTCCAGGAACTCGTCGTAGGTCCCCTTGAAGTCGACCAGGCCCTCGTCCGTGAAGGCCCAGATGCGCGTGGCGAAGCCGCTGATGAGCTCGCGGTCGTGGGAGACCACGAAGCAGGTGCCCTCGTAGCGCTCCAGGGCGTCGCCCAGCGCCACGATCGACTCGAGGTCGAGGTGGTTGGTGGGCTCGTCGAGGACGAGGACGTTGTCCTTGGTGAGCATCAGCCGCGAGAAGATGAGGCGCACCGCCTCGCCGCCGGAGAGCGCGTGGGTGGGCTTGAGGCCCTCGTCGCCCTTGAAGAGCATGCGCCCCAGCAGGCCGCGGATCTCCTCGTTGGTCGCCTTGGGATCGAAGGAGTGGAGGTACGCCGCCACCGTGGTGTCGTTGGGGATCGACTCCCGGTGGTCCTGGGCCAGGTAGCCCACGGAGGCCTCGTGCCCCCACACGATCTTGCCGGCGTCCGGCTCCACCTCGCCCACCAGCATCTTGCAGAGCGTCGTCTTGCCGACACCGTTGCGGCCGATGATGGCGACCTTCTCGCCGCGCAGGACCAGCGACTCGAAGCCGTCGCAGACCAGTCGATCCGGCCAGCGCTTGGTGAGGCCCTCGACGGTGAGGGTCTGCCTGCCCGAGGGGCGCTTCTGCTCGAGCTTGATGAAGGGCCGCTCGATGTTGGACCGCTTCAGATCGGAGAGCTGCAGCTTCTCGATCTGCTTCTTGCGGCTCTGCACCTGGGAGGCGCGGGTGCCGGCAGAGAAGCGGGCGATGAACTCCTGGAGCTGGGCGATCTTCTTCTGCTTCTCGGCGTTCTCGGCCTCGACCCGCGACCGCACCTGGCTCTTGGCCATCACCATCTCGTCGTACCCGCCGGGGTAGACGATGATCGTGTTGTAGTCGATGTCCGCGATGTGGGTGCAGACGGCGTTCAGGAAATGCCGGTCGTGGGAGATGGTGATCAGCACCCCCTGGTAGCCCTCCATGAACCGCTCGAGCCAGCGGATCGAGTCGAGGTCCAGGTTGTTGGTGGGCTCGTCGAGGAGCAGCGCGTCGGGCTTGCCGAAGATGGCCTTGGCGAGGAGCACGCGGAGCTTGTAGCCGCCCTGCACCTCCTTCATCAGCTTGGTGTGATCCTCGACGGGGATCCCCAGGCCGGTGAGCAGATCGCCCGCGTCGGCCTCGGCCGTGTAGCCATCCTCCTCGGCGATCACCATCTCGAGCTCGCCGAGGCGCAGCCCCTCCGCTTCGCCGATGTTCTCGAGGGCGAGGAGCTTCTCCTTCTCCTGCATGGCCCTCCACAGGGGCTCGTTGCCCATCAGGACCACGTCGAGCACCCGCACGTCCTCGTAGGCGAACTGGTCCTGCTCGAGGACCTGGGTGCGCTTGGGGCGGGACACCGTCCCGGTGTCCGGCTCGATGAAGCCGGCGAGGATCTTCATGAACGTCGACTTGCCGGCACCGTTGGGACCGGTGAGGCCGTACCGCCGCCCCTCGGAGAACGAGACGTTCACGTCCTCGAAGAGCTTCTTGGAGCCGAACGCCTTGGTGACGCCGGTGACCTGAATGCTGGCCATTGAGGTCTCCTTTCTCGATGAACTGCGAACTCCCCCCTCTCACACGAAGGCGCCGGGGGGGAAACGAAAAGGGGGGTCGGGATCCGTGCGGGATCCCGACCCCCGAGAGCTTCGGGAGAAGGCCGGGGAACTCGCGCCCGCTCGGGGCGGGGCGGCTCCGACTCGCACCGGGCTACTTCTGCTCGGCGGCCTTCTTCTCCTTGTACTGCGCCACCAGCTTCTCCTGCTCCATGCGCGGGACCGGCGCGTAGCGGGAGAACTCCATGGTGAACTCCGCCTTGCCCTGGGTGGCGGAGCGGAGGTCGGTGGAGTAGCCGAACATCTCGGAGAGCGGCACCTCGCACTCGATGGTGGTGAAGCCCTCGTTGGTGGTCGTGCCGTTGATGACGCCGCGGCGCTGGTTGAGGCCGCCGATCACCGAGCCCTGGAACTCCTCGGGCGTCTGGACCTCGACCTTCATGATGGGCTCCAGCACCTGGGGCGTCGCCTTGGCGTAGCCCTCGCGGAAGGCCTGGATGGCGGCGGTCTTGAACGCCATCTCCGAGGAGTCGACGGCGTGGAAGGCGCCGTCGTTGATCACCACGCGGGTGCCCACCACCGGGAAGCCGATGAGCGAGCCCTTGGCGATGGCCTCCTGGAAGCCCTTGTCGCAGGCCGGGATGAACTCGCGGGGGATGGCGCCGCCGACGATCTCGTCCACGAACTCGTAGTGCTGCACCGCGTCCGGCGGCAGGGGCTCCATGTAGCCGATGACCCTCGCGAACTGGCCCGAGCCACCCGTCTGCTTCTTGTGGGTGTAGTTGAACTCGGCCCGCTGGGAGATCGCCTCGCGGTAGGCCACCTGCGGCTTGCCGACGATGACCTCGCAGCCGTACTCGCGCTTCATGCGCTCCACGTAGATGTCGAGGTGGAGCTCACCCATGCCGGCGATGATCGTCTGCGCGGACTCCTCGTCGCGGGTCACGCGGAAGGTCGGGTCCTCCTTGTTGAACCGGTTGAGGGCCTTGGAGAAGTTCGCGGTGTTCGACTTGTCCTTGGGCGCGATGGCCAGCTTGATCACCGGATCCGGCACGTGCATCGAGGTCATCGTGTACTTCACGGTGCCGTCGGTGAACGTGTCGCCGGAGGCGCACTCGATGCCGAAGAGCGCCACGATGTCGCCCGCGGACGCGCTCTCGATGTCGTGCATCTCCTCCGAGTGCATGCGCACCAGGCGCGGCACCTTCACCTTCTTCTCGCCGGACGACATGTTGTAGATGGTGTCGCCCTTGCGCACGGTTCCCTGGTAGACGCGCATGTAGGTGAGCTGACCGTAGCGGCCGTCCTCGAGCTTGAACGCGAGGCCGACGAACGGCTTGGAGGGATCGTCATCCAGCACGACCTTCTCCTCGTTGTTCGACTGATCGTGGGCCTCGTTGGTGATCTCCGTCGGGTTCGGGAGGTAGGAGATCACGCCGTCGAGGAGGACCTGGACGCCCTTGTTCTTGTAGGCGGAGCCCATGAACACGGGGGTCATCTTCAGGGCCAGTGTCGCGCGGCGCACCGCGGCCCGCAGCTCGTCCTCCGTCGGCGTCTCGTCGGCGAGGTACTTCTCCGCGATGGCGTCGTCGACGTCGGCCAGGGCCTCGATCAGCATGGTGCGGCGCTCGGCGACGAGGTCGGCCAGATCGGCGGGCACGTCCTCCTCGCGGACCTTCTCGCCGTTGTCGCCGTCGAAGTAGTAGGCGCGCTGGCCGATGAGCTCCACCACGCCCTGGAAGCGATCCTCGGCGCCGATGGGCACGGTCATCGCCACGGCGTTGTGGTTCAGCTTCTCCTTGAGCTGGTCGATGACGCGGAAGGGGTTGGCGCCGGCCCGGTCCATCTTGTTGACGAACGCGAGGCGGGGCACGTGGTACCGCTTCATCTGCCGATCGACCGTGATGGACTGCGACTGCACGCCCGCCACGGAGCAGAGCACGAGGACCGCGCCGTCGAGCACGCGCAGGGCCCGCTCCACCTCGATGGTGAAGTCCACGTGGCCCGGGGTGTCGATCAGGTTGATGTTGTGCCCCTTCCACTCGCAGTAGGTCGCGGCAGACTGGATGGTGATGCCCTTCTCCCGCTCGAGATCCATGTGGTCCATCTTCGCGCCGACGCCGTCCTTGCCACGGACGTCGTGGATGGCATGCACTTTCCCCGTATAGAAGAGGATGCGCTCGGAGAGGGTCGTCTTGCCCGAGTCGATGTGGGCGGAGATCCCAATGTTGCGGATCTTGTCGATCTTCACAGAGGCCACGGTCTTCTTTCCTTCCGTCGTCTTGCAGGCTCGCAGGAACGCCCCTACAGCCTGTGTCGGGTGGATCGGTTCTGCATCGAGGGGTCTGTCGAGTAGGCCACCCGAGGGCGGCGCTACCTAACACACTCCGGTATCAGTCTCCAAGCTCGTCCATCCCGAAACCTGTCCCGGGCCCCCCTTATGCCGCGGCCGGCGCCGGCTTTTCGGGCGGATTCCGGGACCTTCCGGGGCCGATCCCCGCCGTGCGGGCGCCTGCACGGGGGCGCCCTCCCGCAGCCGACGGCCCCAACGACGTTGCCGCGCCGCCCCGGCGACGCTATGAGAGGGCCCATGCTCGACCCCAAGCACCTGGAGCGGAAGATCGCGGAGGCCATCCCCGGATCGACCGTCGAAGTCGTGGATACCACCGGCACGGGCGATCACTTCCGCGCCACGGTCGTCTCGGAGGCGTTCGCGGGCAAGTCCCTGGTGGAGCAGCACCAGATGGTCTACGCGCCGCTGCGGGCCGACCTGGACTCGGGCGTGCTCCACGCGCTCGCAGTCGACACCTGGACGCCCGAGCAATGGGCCAAGCGGGCAGGAGGCGGCAAGTGAACGAGGAGTTGAAGAAGCGGATCGACGAGCTGGTCCACGGGCATCGGGTGGTCCTCTTCATGAAGGGGTCGCCCCTGATGCCGATGTGCGGCTTCTCGGCGTCGGCGGTCCAGACCCTGCGGGAGGCCGGCGCCACCGACGTCGCCTCGGTGAACGTCCTCGAGGATCCCGAGATCCGCCAGGGCATCAAGGACTACTCCAACTGGCCGACCATCCCGCAGATCTTCATCGACGGTAAGTTCGTCGGCGGCTGCGACATCCTCCGGGACCTCCACGAACGCGGGGAGCTCGAGGGGATGCTCAAGGGCTCGTGACGAACGGCGAGCGGGTCCTCCATCGCGAGCACGAGGTCGCCGACGGCGCCGCGCTCGGCGCCCTGACGGCGGACCTCGAGGCGGCGGACGCCATCGCCGTCGACCTCGAGACGAACTCCATGCACGCCTACCGAGGCAGGCTGTGCTTCGTGCAGCTCGCCACGGCGGACGACATCTGGATCGTCGACACCCTCGCCGAAGGCGTGGACGCCGCGGCGCTGGCCCCCGCCTTCCTCGAGGCGTCCCGCCGCAAGGTCTTCCACGACGCCCAGGGCGACCTGCGCGTTCTCGCCGGCGTGGGCCTGCGCATCCGCAACCTCTTCGACACCCAGCGAGCGGCCATGCTCCTGGGCCTGCCCCGGATCGGCCTGGGCGATCTGGTGGAGTCCCGCTTCGGCGTGAAGCTCTCCAAGGAGCACCAGACCGCGGACTTCGGCCGAAGGCCCGTTCCGGACGAGCTGCGCTCCTACGTGGCCGACGACGTGCGCTACCTGCTCCCCCTCGCCGAGCAGCTCGAGGAGGAGGCGCGCGAGCTGGACATCCTCGAGGAGGTCCAGCTCGAGTTCGATCGGATCGCCGAGGAGTGCGCCGAGCCCGAGGCCCTGCCGCGGCCCAAGATCCCGCAGGCCGCCAGGGACGCGCTGGGTCTGGCGATCGCGGACGCCGCCGATCGCCTGCGCAACCGGGAGGCGGCGGCCCGCGATCAGCCGGTGGGGCGGGTGCTCGCGAACGCGGCGGTGGGGGAGATCGCCCTGCGCCGACCGGCCACCACGAAGGAGCTGGCGCGCATCCCGGGAGTGAAGGGATCGTTCACCCGCGCGGCCGGGGTCGAACTGCTCGCCGAGATCGCCAGGCTCCGCGCCCGCGCCGAGCGCGGGGAACTGCCTGCGCCGCCCGCGCCGCCCCGGCGGGATCCCCTGCGGCGGTCCCGGGAGGAGAAGCTCAAGGCCTGGCGAGCCGAGGCGGCCAAGGCGCGGGGCGTGGTGCCCTCGGTGGTCCTGCCCACGGCGGTGTCCGAGCGGCTCGCGGCGAAGCCCCCCGAGGATCTGGACGAGCTCGCACGGGTTCCCTGGCTCGGGGAAAAGCGCGTGCGCCTGTATGGCCGCGCGATCCTGGACGTCCTACGCGCCGCGGGCTGAGCAGCCGGCCCGGAACTTCGGCCCGTGACCCGCCTGCCGGACCCGGCCCGCATTGGCCTGCGGGCCTCGTCGTCGCCGGGCCTCGTCGTCGCCGGGCTTCGTCGTCGCCGGGCTTCGTCGTCGCCGGGCTTCGTGGCGGCGTGCTTCGTGGCGGCGGGGCTCCGGGCGGCCCCGGGGAGAGCCGCCGTCTCTCGCGGCCGGGCGTCAGGGTTCCGGGATCACCACGTACACCGCCGCGTCGCCTCGGCGCACCCGCAGCGCCAGCGGCGCCTCGCCCGCGTCCTTCGCGATCGCCACCAGGTCCTTGGGCTGCTTCACCGGCTTCCGGTTCGCCTCGACGATCACGTCGCCGGGCTGGAGGCCCGCCTCGTCCGCGCGGGAGCTGGGCTCCACCCCCGAGACCATGGCGCCGCCGTCGATCCCGAGCTGCTGCCGGACCTGATCCGGAACCGGCTGGATGGTGAGCCCGACGGGACCCTCCTCTCCCTCCCCCTGCTCCTGCGCCGGCCGCTCCGAGCGTCCCGACGAAGGCCGCTCGCCCAGCGTCACCTTCACCTCCTGCTGCCTCCCGTCTCGCAGGATCCCCAGGGTCACCGTGTCGCCGGGCCTGGACTGCGCCACCTCCCGGGAGAGCTCCGACGCACCCTTCACCGGATTGCCGTTCAGGGTCACCACCGCGTCGCCCGGCTCCAGCCCCGCCTTCGCCCCGGGGCCGTTCGGCTCCACCTGTGCCACCAGCGCGCCCTCCTGCTGCCGGATGCCGAGGGCCTTCGCGAGCTCCGGGGTGAGATCCTGCACGCCGACGCCCAGGAAGCCGCGGACCACGCGCCCGGTCTTCTCGAGCTGCGGCAGGAGGGAGCGCACCAGATCGATCGGCACCGCGAAGCCGATGCCCTGTCCGCTGGCCACGATGGCGGTGTTGATCCCCACCACCTTTCCGGAGAGGTCGAAGAGGGGACCGCCGGAGTTGCCCGGGTTGATCGCGGCGTCCGTCTGCAGGAAGTCGTCGAAGGGCGTGGCCCCGATCACCCGCGCCTTCGCCGAGACGATCCCGCTGGTGACGGTGAGCTCCAGGCCGAAGGGGTTGCCGATCGCCATGACGTAGTCACCCACCCGGATCGAGTCGGAGTTCCCCAGGGTGGCGGCCTGGAACCTCGTCCCTCGCGTGGTGATCCGGAGGACCGCCATGTCGGTCTCGGGATCGGTCCCCACCACCTCCGCCTGGTGGTCCCGATCGTCGGAGGTGCGCACGGTCACCCGCTCGGCGCCGGAGACGACGTGGTTGTTGGTGAGGACGATCCCCGCCTCGTCGATGATCACCCCGGAGCCGATCCCCACGCGCTCCCGCTCTCGCGGCTGGGGAGCGTTCCTGCCGAAGAAGCGCCGCCAGTACTCCTCGATCTCGGGCGGCATGTTCCCCCTCCCCTTGAGGATCGTGGTGACGCCGACCACCGACGGGCGCACCTTCTCGACCAGCGGCGCAAGGGACGGAGGCGCGCCGGCCTCGGCGGATCTCTGCTCCTGGGCGTGGGCGGTGGACGGCGCGCCGGGCGAGCACGCGCCGAGGGCCGCCGGCGCTGCGACGAGGCAGGCGGCGAGGGCGGCCACCGGAGGCTGGCTGAGGGTCCCCCGCATCGATGGCTCCTTTCGGCGGCCCGGCCCGAGGCGATGGTGGACGGGCGGGCAGGCGACGCCCGGCAAGGCTGCGCACGGGTCGATCCTCCAGCAACCGCGGTCGGGGTCGGCTCGCGGTCGAAGAGCCTGCGAGGCCCGGGGCGCGCGCATGCGGCCACCCGCGGCGTGGACATGGGATGGCGCCCGTACCGCCGGGCGGCCCCGCGCGGTATAGGGGGGAGCGTGGGAGCCGCATCCATCGAATGGGTTCGCCCCCGGCGCGAGCCGACGTCGTGGGACGGGCTCGCCCTCGCCGCCGCCGCCGCCGTCGCCGGCGCCCGGATGCTCGCGGGCGCGCCGGCCCTCCTCGCCCTCGTGCCGCGCTGCCCCTTCCTCCACCTCACGGGGCTTCCGTGCGCCACCTGCGGCTTCACCCGCGCCTTCGTGCGCGCGGCGACCTTCGACCTCGGGGGCGCGCTCTCGGTCTCGCCGCTGGGGGCGGCGTTCTTCGCCTCCTGCGCCATCCTCGCCTGCTGGGTCGCCCTGGCCAGGGCGTTCCCGCGTCACCTCCGCCTTCCCCTCGTGCGCATCCGCTGGGGTTGGCTGCGCCGCTTCGGCGTCCCCCTCGCGCTCCTCCTGAACTGGACGTATCTCGTCGTCTTCACACTTGCGGCCGGCACGCCCCCTCCCTGATCCGATGCCCGTCCTCCTCGCCATCGGCGCCTACCTCCTCGGCTCCATCCCCTTCGGGCTGGTGATCGCGAAGGCGTGGGCGCGGACCGACGTGCGGCGGATCGGCTCGGGGAACATCGGCGCGACCAACGTCGCGCGGGCGGCCGGGAAGGGTGCGGCGCTGGTCGTCCTCGCCCTCGACGCGGGCAAGGGGCTCGGCCCCACGCTGCTGGCCGCCCGCCTCCTCGGTCCGGACGAGGCGTGGAGCGTGGCGAGCGTGGGCCTCGCGGCCTTCGCCGGCCACTGCTTCCCGCCGTGGCTCGGTTTTCGCGGGGGAAAGGGCGTGGCCACCGCGCTGGGCGTCTCCTTCGCGATCGCGCCGCTCGCGGCCCTCGCTGGCGCGATCGTCTACGCGGCGGTCTACCTCGGAACCCGGCTGAGCTCGCTGGGGAGCCTGTGCGCGGCTGCGGCGACCGCTGGGCTCTCGTTCGTCACCGCGCCGGGCGCCTTTGCGTGGAGCGTCCTGGCCATGGTGTCGGTGATCTTCGCGCGGCATCGCGCGAACATCGGGCGTCTCGTCCGCGGCGTGGAGCCGAAGCTCTGATCGGCCGGAGGGCGAGGTCCGAGGCTCGAGGAGGCTCGCAAAACGCCTCGATGGCGTCGAGCCGAAGGCCGTCCGATCGGCCGGGCGCTCCCTTGCGGCCGGCGGCGTCGCGGGGTGCGCCCTGTCTCGGGTCGCACGGCGGCAGCGAGCGCTCTCCACGTCCATCCTTTCCCCGAGGCGCCGCGGCGTCGGCGGCGAGGCGGGGGAGGGGAGATGGCAAGGAGCCTGCGCGGCAAGGTCGCGATCGTCACCGGCGCATCGAGCGGGGTCGGCTGGGAGTGCGCCCGGTACCTGGCCAAGGCGGGCGTCAAGCTATGCGTCACCGCGCGCCGCAAGGAGGCCCTCGAGCTCCTGCGCGCGGAGCTCGAGCGGCAGGGCGCCGAATGCCTCGTGGTCCCGGGTGACGTGAGCGTGCAGCGCGACGTGGAGAACGTCGTGTCTCGCTGTCTCTCGCACTACGGGCGGATTGACATCCTTGTGAACGACGCCGGGGTGCAGGTGTACGCGCCCTTCGAGCAGCTCGAGTGGGAGGAGATCACCCGCGTCTTCGATGTGACCTGCTTCGGGTACTTCCGCTTCGCCCGGGCGGTGCTCCCACACTTCCGGGCTCAAGGCAGCGGCCACATCATCAACGTCCTCTCCATGCTCTCGCGCGGCGGCGCGCCGCTCCTCTCCGCGTACGCGTCTGCCAAGCACGCGCTGTGGGGCTGGGCCCAGAGTCTGCAGACGGAGCTCACGGGTTCGGGGATCGACCTGTCCAACGTTTTCGTGCCGTCGGTGGCGACGCCGATGTTCGACCACGCCCCCACCAAGCTGGGGATGGCGCCGATGCCGATCCCGCCGACCTACCATCCGCGGATCATCGGCAAGGCGGTGCTCCGCTGCGCGCGCAAACCAAACCCGGCGCTGGTGCCGGTGTTCCTGCAGGGCAGCCTGATCCTCTGGCTGCAGCACAACGCGCCGTGGGTCGGGAACGCCCTCCTCGGGCGGTGGGGCGCCCGCCTGCAGATGCGCCCGATGCCTGTGGCGAAGGGACAGAACAACCTCTTCGAGCCTGTGGCGAGGGGCGTGGGCCCCACCGGCAGCGTCCCCCCGACGCCGCGGTGGAAGCGCTGGGGCGCGACCGCCGCCCTCTTCGCCGGCGTGGGCGCGGGGGTCGGCGCAGCGGGCCTCGGGGTCTGGAGCATCGTAACCGTCCGGCGAACGACGCCTTCCTGAGTTCTGCGCCACCGGCGATCGTGCGCGCGTCACTCACCTGGAGGCACGGATGGGACGGATCGCGAAGGTTGAGCAGTCGAGGATCATCGAGGAGTTCGAGCGTAGCGGGATGACGCAGCAGGCGTTCGCCGAGCGGCGTGGGATCGCGGTGTCGACGCTGCGGTCGTGGATCTACAGGGCGCGCCCGGTCGAGGAAGCAGCGCCCGCCGCACCCCGCCTGGTCCCGGTTCATGTGGTAGCCTCGCCCGCGCCTTCCGGCGCGGGGACGGGGGCCTTGCTCGAGCTGGCGATCGGCGAGCGGATCGTCGTCCGGTTCCCGGCCGGCACGGATCCTCGGTACCTCGCCGAGCTCGTTAGCGCCGTGGCGTGAGGACGTGCTCCAGCTCACGCCGGCCGTCCGGATCTTCCTCGCGTCGTCGCCGACCGACATGCGCAACAGCATCGATGGCCTCTCGGCGATCGTGCAGAACCAGTGGGGCGAGGACGTCTTCTCCGGCCACCTGTTCGTTTTCGTGAGCCGGCGCGGCGACCGGGTGAAGATCCTCACGTGGGGCAACGGCGGCTTCGTCTTGTACTACAAGCGGCTCGAGCAGGGCCGGTTCCGGCTGCCGTCGATCGCGCCGGACGCCAGGCATGTCACGCTCGACGCGACACAGCTCGCGATGCTGCTCGACGGGATCGATTACTGCCGGGTTCGGCAGCCGAAGCGGTGGGCCCCACAGAAGAAGGCGCACGAGGGGATCGACAAAGGGGCGCGGATTTGATCCAACCTCATCGATGGCGCCTTCGTCCTCGACCGACCACCAGTGCGAATGGCGTGACTACGCCAAGGAGCTCGAGGATCGGCTCCTCCACGTGCAAGCGCAGGTCGAAGCCCTGCAGCGCCACGTGTTCGGGAAGCGCTCCGAGAAGATGCCGCCGATCGCCAAGGAGCTGCGCGCGAGCGGCTCGTCCGGCGTCGACCCCGCCGCTACCCAGGAGAAGCGGCGCAAGCGTGCCGACGAACGCAAGGAGCTGCCGACGCGCGAGATCCCGCACAAGGTCCCCGAGGCCGAGCGCTGTTGCCCCAAGTGCGGCGGCGAAGATCTCCGTCCACTCGGCGACGGGAAGCAGTCGGTGATCTACGAGTACATCCCGCCGAGGTTCGAGCGGCAGGTGCACGTGCAGGAGATTCTGGCCTGCCGATGCGGCGACTACGTCGTCACCGCACCGGGGCCGGTGAAGGTGATCGAGAAGGGCGGCTACGGGCCGGGCCTCATCGCCCACCTCATCACCGCCAAGTGCGCCGACTCGATCCCGCTCCACCGCCTTGCGAAAGCCCTGGAGCGCGCCGGGATCACGATCGCTCGCAGCACTCTCGTCGATCTCTTCCACCGCGCCGCCGGCGAGCTGCAGCCGCTCTTCCGGCTCCTCCTCGAGGAGATCGCCGCGCAGGACGTCGTCCACGCGGACGAGACCACCCAGCGCGTGCAGGCGCCCGGGAAGACGCGAACCGCATTCCTCTGGACCTTCCTCTCGGTGCTCGACGACCCACTGATCGCCTTCTGCTTCAGCCCGTCGCGCAGCGGGTCAACGCCCAAGCAGATCCTCGGTGGGACCAAGGGCGCTCTGATCGTCGACGCGTACACCGGGTACCACGTCGTCACCACACCCGAGGGCCGCGATCGGGTGGGATGCTGGGCGCACGCCCGCCGGAAGTTCTTCGACGCGCGCACGCAGAGCCCCGTCGCGCAGGAGGCGCTCGACCTGATCATCGAGCTGTACCGGGTCGAAGCGGACGCGCGCGCGAAAGGGGTCCTTCGTACAGCCGCGCACCGCCAGCTCCGCGGGGAGCGAAGCAGGGCGATCACCGACAAGCTGCACGCGTGGCTCAAAGAGCAGCAGCCACAGCACCTGCCGAAAGGGCCGCTCGGCATCGCGATCCGGTACGCCCTCGGCCAGTGGGAAGCGCTCACCCGGTTCCTCGACGATGCGCGACTCCCCCTGGACAACAACGCCGCGGAGGGCGCACTGCGCGTCGCCGCGCTCGGTCGGAAGAACTTCCTCTTCGTCGGGCACGACACCGCGGGCGAGAACCTGGCCGGCCTCTACTCCCTCGTCGCTACCTGCGAGGCGAACGGCATCAATCCGGAGGAGTACCTCGCCGACGTCTTGATCCGGGTGAAGACCCACCCGAACTCGAGAATCCGGGAGCTCCTTCCGCCCCAATGGAAGCGGCTGCGCGACGCCGCGCCGCCCTCCGACGCCGATCCTGCAGCCACCTCCGCCTAGGCCATGGCCGGCGTCTGCCTACAAGACGCCGTTCACCGATCGGTTACGGAGCATCGGAAGGCGCATCACCGCCTGAAGGCAGACGATGGCTCCCTGATGCTCGCGGTTCGGCCAAGAGCAAAGAGAGAATCAGGTTCGAGGGAGATTGGTTCGACATCTCCCGCGTCTTCGAACACCTTCCTCTTCTGCCGAGTTCAAAGTGGAGCACGAGCTGCCTCGGAAGGAAAAGGCGAGGTCCGTTTGACTCGAGCAAACCAGCATCCGAGGGTTATTAACGGTTCAAACCCGCGAACTCAGTCAGCGCCTACCCACTCTCCTTCCTTGTCCCAACCACCAAACGCGTCCTCCCGCCTCTAACAATTGCGGTCGCCCGGGCACCTTTTCCCTACCGTGCCCTCCACGCCTCACCTCTCGCCCATTCGCCATACAGAACCAAGCGGCATCAAGTCGGTTCTGCGAGAGAACTAGGTTGATGTCGATGTTCGGTCTGGCGAGGAGAAACGTACCCCAGGCAGAGCAGCGACAGACTCCCGGCGCCGCAGCCTCAGGCCCTCTTGACCCTAGGCGTTCGTGCAATCGGTCAAAAAAACGGCTCTCCTGATGCTTTCGTGGGTCGGCCAGGAAGGGAGATCGTAGCGGACGCCACGTGAATCCCGCAGGATTGGGCTTGTCTAGGGTCCAACCAAGCGGTGAAGCAACGTGGCGTCCGTCAACAGCGTATGGAAGCGC
>DATMSB010000091.1:0-24040 GCA_035565615.1 Vulgatibacter sp.
CACCGGGGGATCGCCGAGGAGGCGGGGGCGAAAGGCCATCGTCGCCGCCGAGCCCGCGGCGAGGCCGCCCACGTGGCCCCAGTTGTCCACCCCCGTCGACACCCACCCGATGTACAGGAAGATCAGCACCGTGGGCAAGACGGCGCCGCCCAGGACGCTGCGGTATCGCGCGGGGAGGATCCGCCGGTACTTCACCCCGAAGACCACGGCGGCGCCCAGCGTGCCGTAGCCGATCCCCGACGCACCGGCGGAGACCGCGTCGGTCATCGCGTAGCTGAGCAGGGTGGTGCCCAGCGCCGACGCGAGGAGGATGATCACGTAGTCCAGCGTGCGGTAGGCGTTCTCGACCGCCGCGCCGAAGTGGAAGAGCACGAAGAGGTTGAAGCCGATGTGGGCCCAGTCGCGGTGGACGAAGTTGGCCGCGAGGAGCCTCCAGGTCTCCCCGAGGTCGTGGAGCAGCGGCCCCGCCTTGGCGCCCCAGTCGAGGAGCGTGCCGGTGTCGATCGGGCCTCCGCGGCGCGCCAGCAGAAAGACGACCAGGTTGATCGCGGTGAGGACGAGGGTCACGTAGGGGAAGCGGCCGAGGCGGAAGGCGCGGCTGAAGTAGAGGGCCCGCGGCTCGTACTTGTCGCGGAAGGCGTCGAGCTCCGCCGCGCGGACCCACTCCCCCCCCGTGAGCGGCGGGAAGAGGACCTCCGTGTGGGGCTGGATCTCGCCTCTCTCGATCCGGTCCTCGAACTCCTCGAGGTCCAGGATCTCTTCACCCGCCGGGCCGCGGATGGTGATGGTGCTCGGGACGCTCAGGTCTTGCTCGGTCGCGATTTGGTCCTCGTTTTCGAGGCATGATAGCATCCGTCCGTACATCGAGATTCGGGGGTGGTGGAGGCCGGATCTTGCGGCTGATCATCGAAGACGATTCGGGCAGACGGGTGGTCGTTCCGGTGGAGCGCGAGGAGATCACCATCGGGCGCCACGACTCGAACCACATCCGCCTCCACGAGCGGAACGTCTCCCGGCGTCACTGCCGGCTCCTGCGCTTCGGCGACTCGTTGGTCATCGAAGATCTGCAGAGTTCGAACGGCTTGCAGGTGAACGGGGCGCCGGTCTTCGGGAGACACCAGGTGGCCCCGGGGGACCGGATCCGGGTCGGCGACTACTCCATCTCGGTGGACGGCATCTCGACCACCACCTCGTCGGGAGACGACCCCGACCTAGAGGGGGCGGTGGTCGAGCCGACCCAGCCTCGCGGGGTGCCGGAGAGCCCCGAGCCTGCGGCGAGGCAGCCGGTGGTTTCGACCGTCGCGGCGCCCGACTCGGTCCCCGTGATCGCGCGGGTGGCCCCCGGCGCCGAGGCGACGAAGGGGCGAGCGCCCGCGCCGATCCCCCCCTTCCCGGTCGCCGCCTTCCGTGCGCTCCAGGCCCGCGGGCTCGTCCCCGCGACCCCCGGCGCGACCGGGGCGCCCGCGTCCGACGGGCCTCGGGACGCCCCGGTATCGCCGTCCGCCGCGGCCCCTGTTGCCGCGCCGGCGGCCGATGCGCCGCAGCCCGCGCCCGTGCTGCGGCCGGTCACGGCTCTCGCCGCCCCGATGGCATCCGCCGAGCCCCGGCCATCCCCCGTGCTGCAGCCCGTCGCGCCGGCACCGCGGCAGCACCGGCCGTCGGCCACCACCTCCAAGGAGGCGGCGCGCCTCGTCGTCCTCACCACCGAGCTCGCCGGCACCTCGGTGCCGCTTCCGGCTTCGTCCGCTTGGATCGGCAGGGGCGCCGGCGCGGAGATCGTCCTCGACCATCGCTCCATCGCCGAGCGGCACTGCCGGATCGACGCGGTCGGCGACGGGACCTACCGGATCACCCGGGCGGATCCGTCGCTCGCCCTGTCGGTCAACGGCGAGCCCGGTGACGGCGCCGTCCTGCGGCCCGGCGACACCCTGCGGATCGGGGCGATGCTGCTGCGCCTCGTCGCCGGCACGCCGAAGGCCTAAGCGCCCGTCGGGTCCGCGCCGCAGGGCGCCGCCATCGTTGCACGGCGCTTCGTCTCTGCCGACGACGCACCGAGCTCGCGTCGCGCCTCGGTGCACGCGCCGCCGAGGCGCCCCACTCCTCCCCCTCGTGGTTGCTATCGCCCGGTGAAGCGGGGCGTCCGCCGCTCGAGCACGGCGGCGATCCCCTCCACCGCGTCCTCCGACGCGAACGACGCGCGGCGGAGGGCCTCCACCTCCGCGATCGCGGCTGCCGGGAGGTCGCGCCTGCGCATGAGTGAAAGGATGCGCTTCATTCCCTGCACCGCCAGCGGCGCGTTCCGCGCGATCCGCGCGGCGAGCTCCAGGGCCTTGGGCAGCGCCTCGCCCTCCGGCACGACCTCGTCGACGAGGCCGATCTCGCAGGCCTTCTCGGCGCCGATCACGTCGCCCGTGTAGAAGAGCCGCCTCGTCCAGGAGACGCCCACCAGCTCGACGAAGCGCTGCAGCCCAGCCGGCGCGTACACGATCCCGAGCTTCGCGGGCGGGACGGCGAGCCTCGCGTTCTCGGCCGCCACCCGCAGGTCGCAGGCGGCGGCGAGCTCGGCGCCGGCGCCGTAGGCGTGGCCGTTCACCGCGGCGATCACCGGCGGCGCGGCCCGCTCGAGGGCGCGGCAAGCCGCCTGCAGGACGTCGTCGGGAAGTTGCTCCTCGGTCGTCCGCCTCGCCTGCAGCACGTTGAGATCGTAGCCGGCGCAGAAGGCCTGCGTCCCGCTGCCGGTGAGGACGAGGCAGCGGACGCCCTGCCCGGCAGCGTCGTCCGCCGCGGCGCGGATCGCCTCCAGCAGCGCCGGATCGACGGCGTTGCGCTTCGCCTCGTTCTCGATGGCGAGGATCCGGACGCATGCCTCCGGATCGTCGATGCGCAGGCGGGCCATCTCGCCGCTAGCCGCCGAGGACGAAGAGGACGTCGCCCTCCTGGACGGACTGCCCCTCGGCGCAGCGGATCTCCTGCACGACGCCGTTCTCCGGGGCCTCCAGCGGCATCTCCATCTTCATCGACTCGAGGATCACCAGGACGTCGCCCTCGGAGACGGCGTCCCCCTTCTTCTTCTCGATCTTCCAGACGGTGCCGGTGATGTGGGCGGGTACGTCGACTGCCATGTTCTATCCTCTGGTGTTGGGTTCCTCAGGGGCGGGCGTGCTTCTCCAGGAAGCGCGTGTCCAGCGCTCCGGCCCTGAACGCAGCATCCTGCAGGATCCGCTCGTGGAGCGCGAGGTTCGTCTTCAGCTTGTCGCCCTCGATCCGGAACGACCGCACGGCCTCGAGGGCGCGATCGATCGCGATCTCGCGGGTCGGTCCGAACGCGATCAGCTTGGCGAGGAGCGGATCGTAGTACGGCGTCACCGTCTGGCCGGCCTCGTATCCTGCGTCGAGGCGGACGCCCTCGCCGGCGGGAGGGACCCACTCCACGATGCGCCCCGGCGCCGGGAAGAAGCGGATGGGATCCTCCGCGTAGACGCGCATCTCGATGGCCGCGCCGCTGCGGGAGATCGCCTCCTGCGCGAGGGTGAGCGGCTCGCCCGCGGCGATCCGGAGCTGCCAGGGGATCAGCTCCACGCCGGTGGTCAGCTCCGTGACCGGATGCTCCACCTGGAGCCGCGCGTTCATCTCCATGAAGTAGAAGCGATCGCCGTCGACCAGGAACTCCACCGTCCCGGCGTTGGAGTAACCGAACTCCCGGGCCGCCCGCAGGGCCGCGTCGTACATCCGCTCGAGGAGCTCGCCCTTCCCCTCCCAGTGGAGCGGCGACGGCGCCTCCTCCAGCACCTTCTGGTGCCGCCGCTGGATCGAGCACTCCCGCTCGAAGAGGTGGACCAGGTTGCCGTGGCCGTCGCCCAGGACCTGCACCTCCACGTGGCGGGGCGTCTCGATGCAGCGTTCGATGTAGACCGCGTCGCTGCCGAACGCGGACTTCGCCCGGTCGCGCGAGGTGCGCAGCGCCTTCTCGAGGGCCGCCTCGTCGTCGGCGCGGGTCATGCCGATCCCGCCCCCGCCGCCGGCGGCCTTCACCAGCACGGGGTAGCCGATGGAGGCGGCGACGGCCTTCGCGTCCTCGATGGATTCGACGGTGTCGTCGGTGCCGGGCACGACCGGCACGCCGGCCGCCGAGACCAGGCGCCTCGCCTCGGCCTTGTCCTTCATCCGCTCCATCGCCTCGGGGGGAGGTCCGATGAAGACCAGGCCGGCCTCGTGCACCGCCCGGGCGAACGAGGGGTTCTCGGCGAGGAACCCGTAGCCGGGGTGGATCGCCTGGGCGCCGGACGATCGGGCGGCCTCGAGGATCTTCCCGGCGTCGAGGTAGCTGTCCCTGGCCGCCATGCCGCCCAGGGCGATCGCCTCGTCGGCGGCCTTGACGTGGGGCGCGTCGGCGTCGGCGTCGCTGTAGACGGCCACGGTGCGCACGCCCATGGGGCGCACCGCGTCCGCGATGCGGCGGGCGATCTCCCCCCGGTTGGCGATCAGGATCTTTTCGAACATCTTGCGCCCTCTTAAACGACAGGAGGTCCGAGGTATACCCTCGGACCTCCGCGTTTTGGGAGAGAAGGCTCTCTTGGTCAGCCGGGACGGCGGACGTTCGCTGCCTGCAGCCCCTTCGGGCCGCGGGTCACGTCGAATTCGACGGCTTCACCCTCGGCCAGCGTCTTGAAGCCATCCATCGCAATCGCGGAGAAGTGAACGAAGACGTCTTCGCCCCCATCCTGGGAGATGAAGCCGAACCCCTTCGCATCGTTGAACCACTTGACAGTACCCAGCGCCATCGGTGCTTCCTTTTTTCCTATGGGCGCGCTTTCGTGCGCCCGTTTTACGCCCGGGGTATCCCTTTCAGATCCCCCCGACCCCTGCGCCACGGTGAACCGTGGGTTTGTGTGAAGCAGGAACACCGTAGCCCGCCCGCGACGAAATCGTCAAGGCGCGCCGGGCAGCGCTGTCGACTACCGTCCAGTCCCCCGCGCGAGGTGGGTCAGCTCTGCCCCACCACGCCCCGGCGGAGGAAGGTCGGGATGTCGAGCTCGTCGTCGACCTCGGCGCCAACCTCGCGAAGAACCTGGGAATAATTGCTCCGGTTCACCGCGGCGGTGCCGGAGGCCTTGCCCCGGCCGGCGACCGCCACCAGCGCCAGCTCCTCCCTGGGCGCGGGCGGGGGCGCGAGCCGCTGGGCGCTCGCCGTCTGGGACGCGCCTGCGCCCGTGCCGTCGAAGCCGGTGGCGATGATCGTGATCTTGACCTCGTCCTCCATCTTCGAATCGACCACCGAGCCGAAGATGATGTTGGCGTCCTCGTGGGCGGACTCGCGCACCAGCGAGAGGGCCTCGTCCACCTCGGTCAGCGACAGGTCGTCGGGACCGGTGATGTTGATCAGCATGCCGGTCGCGCCCTCGATGGAGACGTCCTCGAGCAGCGGAGAAGAGACGGCGGCGTGCATCGCGTCGCTGCACCGATCCTGCCCGTGGCCCCGGCCGGTGCCCATCAGGGCCATGCCCCGATCCGCCATCACGGCGCGGGCGTCGGCGAAGTCGACGTTCACGTAGCCGTGGTTCTGGATGAGCTCGACGATCCCCTGCACCGCGTTGAGGAGCACCTCGTCGGCCCGGCGGAAGGACTCCAGCAGCGGCGTGCGCTTGTCGGATACCGACATCAGCCGCTGGTTGGGGATGGTGATGAGCGTGTCCACCGCGTGGCGGAGGGCCTCGATGCCCTCGGCGGCCTGCCGGGCGCGCCGGTTGCCTTCGAAGCCGAACGGCTTGGTGACCACGCCCACGGTGAGCGCGCCGAGCTCGCGGGACACCTCGGCGATGATCGGCGTGGCGCCGGTGCCGGTGCCGCCTCCCATGCCGCAGGTCACGAAGATCATGTCGGCGCCCTCGAGGAGCTCGGCGAGCTCGTCGCGATCCTCGAGGGCGGCGGCCCTGCCGATCTCCGGGTTGGCGCCGGCGCCGAGTCCGCGGGTGAGCTGCGGCCCGAGCTGAAACTTGAACGGCGCGCGGCTCGCCGCGAGCGCCTGGCTGTCCGTGTTGGCGACGATGAAGTCGACGCCGCAGAGGCCCGACGCGATCATGCTGTTGACCGCGTTTCCGCCTCCTCCGCCGACGCCGATCACCTTGATCTTCGCCCCTGGGACCACCGTCTGGCCTTCAAATTCGATCATGTTTCGAACCTCGCGTCCGCATCGCGAACGAGCTCAGAAGATCTCTGCGAACCACTCCTTCATGCGCTTGCTGACCTTCTTGTAGGTGCCCCCTTCGTCGCGGATCTTGAAGTTGCGCAGGTCGAGGTGCTTGGCGCCGTAGAGCACCAGGCCCACTCCGGTGGCGTACATCGGGCTCTTCACCACGTCGACCAGGCCGCCGATCCCGCGGGGATAGCCGCGGCGGGTGGGCAGGCCCAGCACCTCCTCCGCCAGCTCCGGCATGCCGGGGAGCAGGGTGGTGCCGCCGGTGATCACGACGCCCGACGCGAGCAGATCCTCGAAGCCGCACCGCTGGATCTCGCGCTGCACGAGCTGGAAGATCTCCTCCACCCGTGGCTCGAGGATCTCGGTGAGGATCTTGCGGGAGAGCACCCGCGGCTGGCGGCCGCCGACGCTGGGCACCTCGATGGTCTCGTCGTCGCCGATCATCGAGGGCATGCAGCAGCCGGCCTTCTGCTTGATCCGCTCCGCCTCGTGGGCGGGGGTGCGCAGGCCGATGGCGATGTCGCTGGTGAGGTTGTTGCCGCCGAGAGCGATGACGCCGGTGTGGGCGATCGCGCCGCCGGCGAAGATGGCGATGTCCGTGGTCCCGCCGCCGATGTCGACCAGGCAGACGCCGAGTTCCTTCTCGTCCTCCCCGAGGACCGCCTCCGCCGAGGCGAGGGGCTGCAGCACGATGTCCGCGACGTTCAGGCCCGTCTTGGCGGCGCACTTGATGATGTTCTGCGCCGAGGAGACCGCGCCGGTGACGATGTGCACCTTCGCCTCGAGGCGGACCCCGGCCATGCCGAGGGGGTCCTTGATCCCGCCCTGCTCGTCGATCACGTACTCCTGCGGGAGCACGTGGATCACCTCGCGGTCGAGGGGGATGGCCACCGCCTTCGCGGCGTCGATCACCCGCTGGATGTCCGCCTCGCGGACCTCCTTGTCCTTGACCGCGACGATCCCCTGCGAGTTGAAGCCCTTGACGTGGCCGCCGGCGATCCCGGTGTAGACCGTGTTGATCTCGCACCCGGCCATCAGCTCCGCTTCCTCGATCGCGCGCCGGATCGAGGCGACCGTCGCCTCGATGTTGACGACGACGCCCTTGCGAAGGCCCTTCGACGGGTGGCTGCCGATGCCGATGATGTCGATGCCGTCGTCGGTGACCTCCCCGACGATCGCGCAGATCTTCGTGGTGCCGATGTCGAGCCCGACGATGAGCTCGCCCTTCTTGGCCATGAGCCGGACTTCCTTTCCGCCCCTTCCGTCTCCGGAAGGAACACCCGCGGCGTCTCTTCGGCGTAGAAGCCTCTCGGCCCGCCGCACCGCTCGTCCACCTGCAGGCCCCTACGCGTGGGCCTCTACCCGCCCTTCGATCTCCCGTCGTTCGGGGAGCGAAGGCTCAACTTCGTCGGGCCGAGATCGCCCGACAGGCGCGCCGCAATCCAGCCGGGCCGGGTGCGGTTGTCCAGGCGCACCAGCTCCAGCTCCTCTCCCCGTCGCTCGGCCCAACCGACCACGAGCGCCAGGCGTTCGAACTTCCTCTCGAGATCGCCGCTGCCCAGCTTCGCCGCGAGGCCCCGGTCACCGAGGTAGAGGGTGAGGCCCTCCGTCTCGTCGAAGTGGAGCTCCGCGATGGGGAGGCTCCTCGCGATCTCGCTCTCGCCGTAGATCCCGAGCGCATCCAGCACCTCGCCCAGCTTCGCCCGCGCCTCAATCGGCCGCTCCGTCCACTCGTCTCGAGAGAGACCGGTGATCACCGGGAGATCCATCGGATCGCCGGGCATCACCCGCTTGAAGACCTCGCCCTCGCGATCGACGAGGTAGAGATGTCCCAGGTCTACGAGAGCGGTGGCCTCCCTCTCAAGCACCACCACCTCGATGCCCTGTGGGAAACTTCGCGACACCGTTGCCGCCGCGATCCACGGCAGGTCGCGCAGTCGTTCTTCGGCTTCCCCGGTGGCGGCGAGGAGGAGGTTGTCCCCCGTCGTGAAGCCGAGCGCCCGGCGGATCGCCCGGTCACTCGTGCGCACGTTCCCGATCACCGTGATCTCGTCGATCGCGAGCATCGGGCTCGTCGTCGCGAACCGGAACGCCTCGCGGCCCCCGAGACCGATCGCGGCGATCATCAGGGCGACGGCCGCCGACCTCCACGCGATCGCCCAGACGCGGCGAAACCTCGCCTGCCTGCGCCGCTGTCGCACCGCGCGATCGGTCGTCCTCCGGTTGCGCACCCGATCACGATCGATTTCGATCGTCGTCGCAGCCAGTTTTCCCCCTGTGGATTGATCGGGCGTCCGCGGAACGGCGCCCTCGTCGGGCGGAGGAGGGCCGCGCTAGCCCGAAAGGACGGCCACCCCGATCGCAATGCCGACCAGGAAGATCCCCGCCGCCCGCGCGATCACCACCGATCGCCGGATGCCGATCATCGCCACCGTCTCCGGCGTCGAGAACGGGCAGAACATCGCCCAGGGCCAGACCGGCGTCATCGCCGAGACCGCGATCATCACCACCGACCCCCCGAGCGTCACTGCGATGAACAACCGGCCCCGCCGCAGCACGAGGTCGATGAACGCCCGAAGCTCTCCCTGGTGCTCGGGCTCCACCCACACCTTCCGGCTGGGCGCCGGCCCCCCCCCAACCGCCCCACCCCGGGCACCTCCACCTCAACCAGCGCCTCGCTCCGCCTCCCCGTCCAAATCGACCTGCCCACCGCTCGCCGCATCCACGCCTCCTGACCCCATTTTACCCCCCACCCCGCCTCCCCCTCACCGCCGCGCCCTCCCCGCGCCGCAGGAGGGGGACATCTGCTCAATCAACCGCCTGCCAGATGGCGCTCAGGGGGAAACGGACTCGTTGCGGCCGCTGAGGTTCCAGAGGTTTCTCGCGATGGCCCGAAACGACCACTTCGTCACCCACGTACTCGACCTGGTGGAGAGGCTTGGCGCCGCCTCCGCCCGCGCCATGTTCGGCGCGCATGGCATCTATGTGGACGGCGACGTGAACCGCAGGCGCTTCGAAGACGCAGGTGGGAGGCCTTTCACCTACCATGACTAGGCGGGGCAGACCCGGTCGATGTCCTATTGGACCGTCCCCGATCACCTGCTGGACGACTCGAGCGCCATGGTCGAGTGGGCGCACGTCGATCGACGCCGCGAAGCGAGCGAAGGCTCCGGCGCGCAAGGCAGCCGGGAAGACAGCCGGAAGGGCGCCCGGCAAGGCGCAGAAGGCACAGGCCGGACGTGCGACGTCGGTTCGGCGTCCGGTTCGCGCTCCAGTCGGCGATGACTTACGCATCGAAGGCTGTCGGCGGTCCTTCTCTACGACGAAGCGGGGGTGGCCACGAACCGATCGTCTCTCTGGGGGCCTCGAACGCAGCCGGGCCTGGGGCGGCGTCCATCGGGACGAACTCGACTGCAACCCCATCGACCAGGAGCGTGGTTGGTCGTCGACGCGTCGCCAGGCGAAGAGCGTCACGCACCTCCGGCAGCGCGCCCAGATGCTCTCGTTTTTCGATTCTCATGGGCCCCCTGCCCTCCTCGGTTGTCCGGGTCTCCGTGAAGACGCACCAACGCCACCCGAACCGACACCCGGACCGACGGCCCAGGCGAAACGCAAGAGCCACGTGTGCGGTGGCACGCCGAGCCAGCCGGGGAGACCGGGACCCGAGGCGAAGCGATCCGCGGCTGCGGAGGTCGTCTTTCCGAGGCGCCGGGCGTGGACCCGCGCGTTTTCGAGGACGTACCGGACCGCGTTGCGGACTTCGCGGCGGGTGCGAAGCACGTGGGCGTGGTAGCGGTCTTCCAGCACCTTTCCCTTTCACTTCATCAGGCGGTTCATCCCCTGCGCGACGCGGATCGACAGGCCCTGCATGCCGCGCGAGAGAGCCCTCGCGTCCTTCGCCTCCACGATGAGGTGCAGGTGGTTCCCCTGCACAGAGTGGTGGGTGAGGCGCATGCCGAAGCGCTCCGCCCCGCGGGACAAGGCGCGCTCGATCACACGGTATGCCCTCCGTGATCGCAGGTTCCAGACCTCGCGCCGCACGCGCATCGTCACGTGAATCGGATGGCGCCCGGTCAGCCGCTCGCGGGTCCGATGCGAGACACCGGCCCGGGCGCCCTCCGGCTTTCGCCCGGCTCCCTTGCACCGCCCGCCCCATGTCCGAAGAGGCAGCGTTCCCTGCCCTTTCCCTGCTCTTCGCCGCGCCATGAGACCTTCCCATTCGTCGCGTCCGAGTGTAGCAACCACCCCCGACACTCTTTCCGACGGGTGCATGGGCGAGGGCTCGTCGGGGCGCCTTGCGACACGTGCGACGGCGAGGGGGACGATCGAGGGAGGGCATGTGCTCAATCAAGTCGCGAATGGCTCTTCAGTGGGTCGGCGGCGCCCCATCTTGATTGAGCACTTGTCCCCGTGCGGCGTGCGGCGTGCGGCGTCACGCGGGAGGCGGCCAGCGGCCCAGCAGCTTTACCTCGGGGGTGAGGGTGACGCCGAAGCGAGCGGCGACCTCGGCGCGGGCGAGCTCGATCAGCGCGCGGACGTCGGAGGCTCGGGCACCCCCGTGGTTGACGATCCAGTTGGCGTGCTGCTCGGAGATCTGCGCGTTGCCGGCGCGGCGGCCCTTGAGGCCGGCCGCTTCGATGAGGCGACCTGCGTGATCGCCTGGAGGGTTGGTGAAGACGCTCCCCGAGTTGGGGAGGTGGAGGGGCTGCGTCGACTTGCGATACGCCAGATCGGCTTCCATCACCATGCGCGACTTGGCGAGGCCTGCCGCGTCGGGCCGATGGAGCCGGATCCGCACGCGGGTGACGACGCCTCCCGCGGGGAGCCGACACGCCCGGTACCGCCACTCGAGCTCGTCTCGGGCGACCCAACGCACCTCGTCGGCCGAGGCGACCTCGAGCGCCTCGACCACGCGCACCGTCTCGCCGTTCTTCGTACCCGCGTTCATCGCCACGGCACCGCCGAGCGTACCCGGGATGCCGGCGAGGAATTCGGCGCCGGCCAGGCCGTGCTGCTTCATGATCTGCGCGACCTTGGCGATGGGCGCGCCTGCGCCGAGGACGAAGGTGCCGCCTTCGGCGTCGAGGGCGCTCTCCGCAGAGAAGACGGGCAGCTTGACCACGAGGCCCTCCACCCCGTCGTCGGCGACGATGGTGTTGGCGCCCCCTCCGAGGACCGACACCGGTAGCCCGGCCGCCGCACAAGAGGCGAGCAGGACGCGGAGGTCCTCGGCGTCGACGGGCCGCGCGAAAAGATCGGCGGCCCCTCCGGCGCGGACGCTCGTGCGCACCGCCAGGGGCTCGTTCGTCTTCAGCTCGCCGCGGAAATGGCGCCGCAGTTCATCCAGGTAGGCCAAAGCAACTCTCTCGTATCACGCGCCCACCTCTCCTTGCTGCTCCATCGCTCGAGAATTCGGTGGACTTGATTGCGCACATGTCCCCGTTCGCGCGATGGGTTGCGGGGTCGGACGATCGCCATGCCTCGGGTCGCCTTCCCGGGCACGTTTGCACACGGCGGGCGGTGATGCGCGATTGGGGCGACGCGGTCAGCGGGCGAGGAGGGCGAGGAGTTCGTGGCTGACCTGGCTGATGTCGCCGGCGCCCAGGGTGATGACGAGGTCGCCGGGGGAAACGGCGGCGCGGAGGCGGGCGGCGAGGTCGGCGCGGGGGGCGTGCTGGACGTCGCGGTGGCCGCAGGCGCGCACCGCTTCGGCGATGGCCTCGCCGGTGACGCCCGGGATGGCGTCTTCGCTCGCGGCGTAGACGTCGGTGACGAGGAGGCGGTCGGCGCAGTTGAAGGACGTGGCGAAGTCGTCGAGCAGGTCGCGGGTGCGGCTGTAGCGGTGGGGCTGGAAGGCGACGACGATGCGTCGGTCGGGGAAGGCGAGGCGCGCGCCGTCGAGGGTGGCCTTGACCTCCGCGGGGTGGTGGCCGTAGTCGTCGACGACGGTGACGCCCGCCGCTTCGCCGCGCAGGGTGAAGCGGCGCTGGACGCCCGCGAACGAATCGAAGGCCGCCCGCACCTCGTCCATGGCCAGACCCACGTCGTCGGCCACGGCGATGGCCGCGAGGGCGTTGAGCACGTTGTGCCTGCCGATCATGGGCAGGCGGAACTCGCCGAGCGGTTCGCCGCGGCGCCACGCCTGGAACCTCGTCTCGAAGGGACCTCCGACGGGTGCGTCTGCGCGATAGTCGGCCTGGGAAGAGAACCCGTAGGTGACGAAGCGGCGATCGATGCGCGGCAGCATGGCCTGAACCACCGGGTGGTCGAGGCACATGACGGCGACGCCGTAGAACGGGACCTTGTTGACGAAGTCGACGAACGCTCCCTGGAGCGCCTGGAAGTCGCCGTAGTGGTCGAGGTGCTCCCGATCGACGTTGGTGACGACGGCGACGGCGGGCGAGAAGAGCAGGAAGCTCCCGTCGGACTCGTCGGCCTCCACGACCATGTACTCGCCCTTGCCGAGCTTGGCGTTCGAGCCCAGGTTGTTGAGCTTGCCGCCCACGACCGCGGTGGGGTCGAGGCCGCCCGCCGCCAGCACGTGGGCGATCATCGAGGTGGTGGTGGTCTTGCCGTGGGAGCCCGCCACCGCGATGCCGACCTTGAGGCGCATGAGCTCGGCGAGCATCTCCGCCCGGGGGATGACGGGCACGCCGCGCCGCCGCGCCTCGACCACCTCCGGGTTGGTCGGGCGGACGGCGGACGAGATGACGACGACGTCCGCGCGGCCGACGTTGTCGGCGTGGTGGCCCTCCGCCACCGCGGCCCCCAGATCGACGAGGCGTCGGGTGGAGTCGCTCGCGCGCAGGTCGGAGCCGGTGACGGGATAGCCGAGGTTGAGCAGGACCTCGGCGATGCCGCTCATGCCGATGCCGCCGATGCCGACGAAGTGGATGGTGGGCCGCTTGCCACGGAACATGTTGGCTCCATCTGCGCCCCGGCGGGCGCCGGGGTCAAGCCGCGCGGGCTCAGCCCGCCCCTTGCTCCCGACCCTTGTAGACGAGGCTGACGCAGACGTCGGCGATCTCCTTGGCGGCCTCGGGGCGACCGAGGCGGCCGGCCGCCTTCTCCATCCTCCGCAAGCGCTCCGGGTCGTCGACGAGGGCGCGGACCTCGTCGGCGAGCCGCTCTCCGCTGAGGTCCCGCTGGAGGATCATCAGCGCCGCCCCCTGGTCGACGAGGGATCGCGCGTTGACCTCCTGGTGGTTGTCGGCGGCGTACGGGAAGGGGATGAGCACCGCGGCCTTCTTGCAGACGGTGAGCTCGGCCAGCGTGGTGGCGCCGGCGCGGCAGATGACGAGGTCGCTGCGCGCGTAGGCGTGCGACATGTCGTCGATGAACTCGACGACCTCGGCCTCGATGCCGGCCTCGTCGTAGGCGGCCTGCGTCGCCTCCCGGTCGGCGGCGCCGGTCTGGTGGAGGATGCGGAGCCGGTCGCGCAGCGGTGCCAACGACCGAGCCGCTTCGACGGCGGCGGCGTTGATGGCGCGGGCCCCCTGCGAGCCCCCGAAGACGAGGATGCGGAAGCGGTCGTGTCGCTCCTGGGGCCGCAGGAAGTTCTCCATGAGCGCCTTGCGGATCGGGTTGCCGACGTTCTGGACCTTGCGCACCGGGAAGAAGCTCGCCGCCTCGTCGAAGGCGACGAAGACCGCGTCGGCGATGCGCCCCAGCAGGCGATTGGTGAGGCCCGGGAGCGCGTTCTGCTCCTGGATGGCGGTGGGCGTCCCCCGCAGGAACGCGGCGACGACCATCGGGAAGCTCGCGTAGCCGCCCACGCCCACGACGATGTCGGCGCGCGACTCCCGCAGGATGGACATGCAGCGCGCTATCGCCCGGGGCAGCATCCACATCGCGCGGACGAGGCCGAGGAGGCCCTTGCCCTTCACCCCGGTCACCTCGACGAGCTCGACGGGGAACCCCTGCTGCGGCACCACCCTGGCCTCGAGGCCTCGCGCCGTCCCCACGAAGAGGACCTCGTTCGCCGGGTGGCGCGTCACCACCTCCTCGGCCAGGGCGATGCCGGGGAAGAGGTGCCCGCCGGTGCCGCCGCCCGCGATGACCATCTTCATCTTCGAACCGTCCTGTGGGGGCGCAGGAAGCCTCCGGTGCCGCTCGAGATGGCGAGCAGCACGCCCGCCGCAGACAGGGATAGCACGAGCGAGGTCCCGCCGTACGAGAGGAAGGGGAGCGCGAGCCCCTTGGTGGGGAGCATGCCCATCGCGACGAGCATGTTCCCGATGGCCTGGAGCCCGAGGAGGCAGGTCAGGCCCAGGGCGAGGTAGGCGCCGAAGGCGTCGGGCGCGTTGAACGCCGCCCGCATGCCCCGCCACAGGACCACGCCGAAGAGCGCGAGGACCACGACGATCCCCGCCAGCCCCAGCTCCTCCCCCACCACCGCGATGATGAAGTCGGTGTGGGCCTCGGGCAGGTAGTAGAGCTTCTGCTTCCCCGCGCCCAGGCCGAGGCCGAAGAGGCCGCCGGATCCCACGCTGATGAGCGACTCGGTGACCTGGTAGCCGATGTCCTGGCGGTACTTCCACGGGTCGAGGAACGCCAGGACCCGCTTCATCCGGTACTCCTTGCCCGCGATGAGCTGCCACCCCACGGGGATCGCCAGGAGCACCGAGCCGACCAGCCAGGACACCTTCGCCCCCGCGGCGAAGAGCATCACGAAGAGCAGCGCCCCCAGCGTCACCGAGGTGCCGAAGTCCGGCTGCGCGAGCACGAGGAGGGTGAAGAGGCCGGCGACGAGGGTGTGGGGGACGAAGCCGATGGAGAAGTCCCGCACCTTCTCGCGCTTTCGGGCGAGCGATCGCGCCAGGTAGATCACCAGCGCGATCTTGGCGAGCTCGGACGGCTGGAAGCTGATCAGCGGGAAGCGGATCCAGCGCCTGGCGCCTCCGGCGACGGTCCCGATGCCGGGGATGAGCACGAGCACCAGGAGGACCAGCGCGGCGAGGAGGATCGGGTACGCGAGGGGCTCGAGCCGCTTGTAGCCCAGCTTCATCGCCAGGGTCATCCCGGCGAGGCCGACCGCGGCGGCGGCGACCTGGCGCTTCGCGAAGTACAGCGAGTCGCCGAGGCCCTGGGCCGCCTTCACCGCGGAGGCGGAGTAGACCATGGTAAGTCCGATCGCGGTGAGGCCGAGGACGGCCCAGAGCAGCAGGCGATCGTAGGCGGGGGCCTTCTCCTCGGCGGACGCGCCGGCGACGCGATGGGCGACGGACGGCGCGCTCACGCCTGCGCCTCCGGTTCGCCGAGCGCCTCCACCAGCGCCCGGAACGCCTCGCCGCGGTGCGCGTAGCTCTCGAACTGGTCGAAGGACGCGCACGCCGGCGAGAGCAGCACGGCGTCGCCGGCCTTCGCCTCCCGCGCGGCGACGCGCACCGCCTCCTCGAGGGTGCCGCAGGGGACGGCGGGCGAGAGGTCGCCGAGCTGCGCGGCGATGGCGTCGGCGTCGCTGCCGATGGTGAGGATGGCCTTGACCCGGCCCTCCAGCAGGGGCCGAAGCGGCGCGTAGGGCGCGCCCTTCCCGAGGCCGCCCGCGATCCAGAACACCGGCCCCCGCAGCGCGGCGAGCGCCACGGCGGCGGAGTCGACGTTGGTGGCCTTGGAGTCGTTCAGCCACTCCACGCCGCCGCGGACGCGAACGAGCTCGAGCCGGTGCGGAAGGCCGGCGAAGGCGGGGAGCGACGCGCGGATCGCCTCGGCCTCCACGCCGCAGAGACGCGCGGCGACGATGGCCGCCATCGCGTTCTCGCGGTTGTGCCGCCCGCGAAGTGCCTTGCCGAGGTCCTCGTAGACCTCCACCCGGTCTCCCATGCCCGGCAGGCCGGCGACGAGCAGCGCCGCCCCGTCGTACCGCGCGCCGACGAACCCGGACACCGCGCCGTCGCCGAAGCGGAACGCCGTCGACCGCGCGCCGGCGTGCAGCGCGACCGCCTCGGGATCCCCTCCGTTCAGCACGGCGAAGTCGCCCGCCTCCTGCGCCCGGAAGATCGCCCGCTTGGCCTCGTAGTACGCCCGGGCGTCGGGGTACCGGTCGAGGTGATCGGGCGTGAGGTTGGTGAGCACCGCCACGTGGGGGCGCAGGGTCTCCACCGCCTCGAGCTGGAAGCTCGAAAGCTCCACCACGGAGAAGTCCAGCGCGCCGCCCGTCAGCACCCGCTCGCAGAAGGGCGTGCCCAGGTTGCCGCCGACGAAGACCCGATTCCCCGCCGCCTCGAGCAGGTGTCCGACCAGGGCGGTGGTGGTGCTCTTGCCGTTGGTGCCGGTGATCGCCACCACCGGCTCGCGGACGAAGCGCGCGGCGAGCTCGGCCTCCCCAAGGATGGGAACGCCCGCGCGCCTCGCGGCGACGAGTTCTGCGCCGGCGAGCGGCACGCCGGGCGAGACGACGACGAGGTCCGCGGCGAGGAACGCCGCCTCGTCGTGGCCGCCCAGCTCGAAGCGCACCCCCAGCGGCAGCAGCTCGCCCACGGCGCCGGCGAGCGCGGACGCCGGCCGCAGGTCGGTGGCGGTGACCTGCGCGCCCTCGCGGCAGAGGAGCCGGGCCGCCGCCACGCCCGACCGCGCCAGCCCCACCACCAAGACCTTCCTGCCGGAGAGTTCCAAGGGGCTACCTCAGCTTGAGGCTGATGAGGGTGACGAGGGCGAGGAGGATCGAGACGATCCAGAAGCGGACGATGATCTTCGGCTCCGCCGAGCCGGCCAGCTCGAAGTGGTGGTGGATGGGCGCCATGCGGAAGACGCGCTTGCCCCGGCTCTTGAAGGACGCCACCTGGATCATCACCGAGACGATCTCCACGAAGAAGACGCCGTGGAGGATGACGCTGGCGAACTCGTTCTTGGTGAGCACGGCGAGGGTGCCGAGCGCGCCGCCGAGCGAGAGCGCGCCGATGTCGCCCATGAAGACGCTGGCGGGGTACGAGTTGAACCAGAGGAACGCGATGCCGGCGCCGACCGTCGCCGCGCAGAAGACCGCCAGCTCCTCGCCCCCGGCGATGTGCGGGATGTAGAGATAGTCGGCGAGGTTGAAGCCGGCGATCACGGTGCCCGCCACGTAGGCGAGGATCAGGAAGGTGAGCGCGCTGACGATGGTGGGGCCGATGGCGAGGCCGTCCAGGCCGTCGGTGATGTTCACCGCGTTGGAGGTGCCGACGATCACGACCCAGGCGAAGGGGAGGTAGAACCAGCCGATGTCGGGCTGGAACGCCTTGGTGGACACGAAGGGGAAGCCGAGGCGGGTGTCGAAGAGGAGCGCGCCGGTGCTCCAGTCGAGGCCGAAGCCGAGGAAGGCGACGAGGAAGACCGCGGTGAGGCCCACCATCTTCGACCGCCCGGGGAGGCCCTTCGAGTTGCGCTTGGAGAGCTTGAGGTAGTCGTCGAGGAAGCCGACCAGGCCGTAGCCCAGGGTGATCACAAGGACCATCCACACGTAGCGGTTCTTCAGATCGGCGAAGAGGAGCGTCGAGACGGAGAGGCAGAAGAGGATGAGGCCGCCGCCCATGGTGGGCGTCCCGCTCTTGCGCTGGTGCTGCTCGGGCGTGTCCTCGCGGACGTTCGACGCGCCGTACTGGCGGTTCTTCAGCTCGCGGATGAACCAGGGGCCCAGCCACATCCCCAACACGAGGCTGCAGATCCCGGCGGCGATGATCCGGAAGCTCGGATAGCGCAGGACGTTGAACGCCGCGAACTTGTGCGCGAGCGGGAAGAGCAGGTGGTACAGCATCAGGCTTCCTCCCCGCCCACGAGCGGGTCGACGATTCTCTCCAAGCGCGTGCCGCGGCTCGCCTTGGCGACGACGAGGTCTCCCCCCCGCAGCGCCGCGCGCAGCCAGGCGAGGGCCTCTGCCGGATCCTCGGTGCGGAGCACCGCCCCTTCGGCGAGGCCGCCCTCGATCGCCGCCGCGGCGGTCTCGTGGGAGCGCGGGCCGAAGGCGACGAGGCCCGCCACCGCGCAGGCCGCGGCGGCGGCGCCGACCTCCCGGTGCCCGGCCACCTCGAGGTCGCCCAGCTCCCGCAGGTCGCCGAGGACGGCGATCACCCTGCCCTCTCCGGCCAGCTCGCGGGCCGTGCGCAGCGCCGCCACTGCGGAGGCGGGGTTCCCGTTGTAGCAGTCGTCGAGGACGGTGACGCCCCCCGGTGCCTCCTTGAGCTCGAGGCGCCGCGAGAAGCCGCGCGCCGCCGCGAGGCCCTCGAGGAGGCGGTCCGGCTCCCCGCCCAGCGCCAAGCCCAGCGCGACGGCGGCGCAGGCGTTCCGAGCGTTGTGCCGGCCCACGAGGGGGATGCGGACGAACGCCGCCTCGCCCTCCAGCGCCAGCTCGAAGGCGAGCCCGCGCCGATCGTGGGAGACGATTCGCAGGAGCCGGACGTCGGCGCCCTCGGCCGCCCCGAATCCGATGGTCTCGCGGCCGGACGCCCGGGCCTCCTCGACCACCAGCGGATCGTCCAGGTTCACCACGGCGATCCCGCCGGCGGGGAGGCCGCGGAAGAGCTCGCCCTTCGCCCTGGCGATCGCCTCCACCGAGCCGAGGCCCTCCATGTGAACGGGCTGTACACAGGTCACCAGCCCCGCGGCCGGCTCGGCGATCGCGGTGAGCCGCGCGATCTCCCCGGCCTGGTTCATGCCCATCTCGATCGCGGCGGCGCGGTGGGAGGGATCCAGCCCGAGGAGCGTGAGCGGCAGGCCGATCTCGTTGTTGAGGTTGCCCTCGGTCTTCAGCGTCTTGCCGAGCGCCGCGGTGAGCGCCGCGTGGGTGAGCTCCTTGGTGGTGGTCTTGCCGTTGCTGCCGGTGATCGCGCCGAGCTTCAGCGACGGGAAGCGCCGCCGGTGCACGCGCGCGAGCGCCCCCAGGGCGCGGAGGGGATCGTCCACCTCGACCAGGCCGAACGCCTCGGGGAGGCCGCGCCGATCGAAGCCCCGGCGCACCACCGCGGCGACCGCGCCCGCCGTCGCGGCGGCGCCCACGTAGTCGTGACCGTCGAAGTTGTCGCCCCGAAGGGCGACGAAGACGTTGCCCGGCTCCACGCTGCGGCTGTCGGTGCAGACGCCGGTGATCGGCAGGGTCTTCGACCCCGAGGCGAGGCCGCCGGCGCCGACGGCGACGTCGGCGAGGCAGAAGATCGCGCGGTTCCCTTCGGGCATCGTCTACCGCCCCTCGAGCGCGCGGCGGACCTCTTCGCGATCGTCGAAGTGCACGACGCGATCCGCGAAGGTCTGGGTGGTCTCGTGTCCCTTGCCGGCCACGAGGAGGAGGTCGTCCGGCCCGAGGGCGGCGACGGCGAGATCGATGGCGGCGCGGCGATCCAGCTCCACGACGTATCCGCCGGCGCCGGCCAGGGCGCGCTCGCGGTCCAGGCGCTCGAGCCCGGCGGCGGCGAGGCCCGGCTCGATCGCCGCCGCGATCGCCGCCGGATCCTCCGATCGCGGGTTGTCGCTGGTGACGACGGCGAGGTCGGCGAGGCGGCCCGCCGCCTCCCCCATCAGCGGCCGCTTGCCCGCGTCGCGATCGCCGCCGCAGCCGAAGACCACCACCAGCCGCGCGGGCGCCACCTCGCGCAGGCAGGCGCCGACCCGATCCAGGGCGTCGGGGGTGTGGGCGTAGTCCACGAACGCGCGGGGCCCCACCCGCTCGAGGCGGCCCGGCGCGCCCGCGGCCGCCTCGAGGCCGCTCGCGACCTCGTCGATCGAGCGCCCCAGCGCCAGCGCGAGCCCCGCCGCGCCGAGGAGGTTCTGCAGGTTGTGGGCGCCGATGAGTGCCGAGCGCAGCGGGAACGATCCCGCCGGCGTCCGCACCTCGGCGCGGATGCCGTCGTGCCCGAGCACCACCTTCGACGCCGAGACCTCGCAGGCGGGATCGGTCGCCGAGAAGCGCCACACCTTCGTCGAGAGCAGGCCCGCGAGCTCGCGGCCATGGGGATCGTCGTGGTTCACCACCGAGATCGCGCCCGGGTGGAGCCGCTCCCGGAACAGCCGGGCCTTGGCCGCGAAGTAGCGGTCCATGTCGCCGTGGTAGTCGAGGTGATCGCGGGTGAGGTTGGTGAAGGCGGCGGCGCGAAAGCGCAGGCCCGCCACGCGCTCCTGGTCCAGGGCGTGCGACGAGACCTCGAGCGCGGCGAACCGGGCGCCGTCGTCCGCCATCCGGGAGAGGGTGCTCGCGAGGGAGACCGCGTCCGGGGTGGTGTGGGTGGCCGGAGCCAGGGCCTCCGCGCCCGCGCCGCCGGAGCGGACGCCAATCGTGCCGATCAGGCCGCAGCGCACCCCCGCCCCCTCCAGGATCGAGGCGAGCAGGAAGCTCACGGTGGTCTTGCCGTTCGTGCCGGTCACCCCGGCGAGGGCGATCCGCTCGTCCGGGCGGCCGAAGAGGTTCCCCGCCGCGATCGCCAGCGCGCGGCGCGTATTCGAGGTGAGCACCAGCGGAACGGCCGAGTCCCAGGGCAGCTCCCGGCCCGCGATCACCGCCGCGGCGCCGCCTGCCAGCGCGGCGTCCACGAAGTCGTGGCCGTCGCTCCTCCCGCCGGCGACGCAGACGAAGAGGGATCCCGGGCGGACCTGCCGGGAGTCGGCGGTGATCGACCCGATCTCGGGGTCTCCGGCGCCGCGGAACCCGCGGCAGCCGGCGTCGGCGATGACCTGCGAAAGGCGCATGCGTGTCCCTTTTTCTACACGAAACCGCTCAATCTTCCAGGCGTCCTCGGCCCGCCCGCCGGCTGGCGATCACGGCGGCGCCAGCGAGAGCGTCACCCGGCTCCCTCGCTCCACGATCGATCCCGCCGGCGGCACCTGCCCCACCACCTTCCCGCTGCCCTCGATGCCGGGCACGAGCGCCGACTCCGACAGCCGCCGCAGCGCCGCCCTCGCGAAGAGCCCGCGCACGTCGGGGACCGCCACGCGATCGTCGCCGTCGCCGGTCGCCTCCGCCACCCACCCCTCCACCGCCTCGGGTGCCGGCGCCTCCTGCCGCTTCGCCGGCGCGGAGGCGGTCTTCGACGGGCCCGCCTTCTCCTTCGCGACGATCGGCTGCGAAGGCGCGATGCCCAGGGCGGCGAGCGCGCCCTCCGCGATCTCCTTGAAGGCCGGGGCCGCGATCTGCCCGCCGTAGACGCTGCCGACCGAGGGCTCGTCGATCATCACCACGATCGAGAGCTTCGGCGCGTCCGCTGGAACGAAGCCGGCGAAGGACGCGAGCCGGCCCTTGCCGTAGCGTCCGGTGGCGGGATCCACCTTCTGCGCGGTGCCCGTCTTCCCCGCCACCCGGTAGCCGTCGATCGCTGCCTTGCGGGCGGTGCCGTCGTCGGCGACCACCCGCTCCATCCAGCGGCCGATCTCCCGCGCCGTCGCCTCCGAGATCACCCGCCGCACCGCGTGCGGCCCGCCCTGGTGCAGCGCCGTCCCGTCCGGCTCCACCACGGAGCGCACGATCCAGGGCCGCATCAGCGTCCCTCCGTTCGCGACGGCCGCGATCCCCGCCGCGATCTGCAGCGTCGACGCCATCACCGGCCCCTGGCCGAACGACGCGGTGACGAGGCCGATCTCTCCCTGGATCTTCCCCACCAGGCCGGGCGACTCCGCCGGCAGCTCGATCCCGGTGCGGGCGCCGAAGCCGAAATCCCGGTAGGCCTTCGCCACCACCTCCGCGCCCATGGCCTGCGCGACCTTTCCGGAGCAGACGTTCGACGAGACCCGGAGGATGTCGGGCGGGCGCAGCATCTTGTACGGGTGGCTGTCGTGGATCACGTGCCGGCCGATCCTCCACCTGCCGTTCTCGCAGTCGAAGGCCTGATCCTTGCGGATCTTCCCGTGCTCGAGGGCGCCGGCGAGGAGGAAGACCTTCATCGAGGAGCCGGGCTCGAAGGCGTCGGTGACCGCCCGGTTGCGCACCGCGCGCCGCTCGTCCCTCCCCGGTACGAGGTTGGGGTTGAAGGTCGGGACCGACGCCAGCGCCAGCACCTCGCCGGTGTCCACGTCGAGCACCACCGCGGAGCCCGACGAGGCCGCCGCCTGCTCCACCGCCTTGGCGAGGGCCTTCTCCGCGGCGTACTGGATGGTGCGATCGAGGGTGAGGGTGACGCTCGCGCCGGTGCGCTCGGCCAGCGGGACCGAGGTCTCCGCGAACAGCGCGTTCCCCTTCGCGTCGCGCAGGCCCGCGACCCGCGCGCTCTGCCCGCGGAGCTCCTCGTCGAGGCTGCGCTCGAGGCCTTCGAGCCCGTGGCCGTCCGCCCCGACGAAGCCGAGGACCTGTGAAGCGAGCTCCTTCTGCGGGTAGAAGCGCCTCGCCTCCTTCACGAAGCCGACGCCCTGGCTGCCCAGGGCGCGCACCTTCGCCGCCGTGGTGGCGCTGACCTTGCGCCGCACCCAGGCGAAGCGCCTCCCGGCCTGCGCCGCCCGGGAGGAGAGGGCGCGGATCCGCTCGCGGGAGAGCCCTGCCGCGAGGCCGATGCGCTCCACCTCGGCGTGCCGCGCCTCGGGCTCCTTCGGCAACAGGCCCGGGTCGAGGAAGATCGACTCCACCTCCACCGACGACGCGAGGGTGCCGCCCGCCCGGTCGAGGATTTCCCCGCGGTGGGGCGCGAGCTCCACCGTGCGCAGGTACTGGTCGCGGGCGAGGGTGCGGAGCCGATCCTGCTGCACCACCTGCAGGTGGATGGCGCGCCCCAGGACGACGGCGAGGCCGATCCCCAGGAGGACCCCGAGGATGGTGGCCCGCACCCGCACCCAGGACGCGCCGTCCCAGCTCCCCAGCACGCGCCGCTCGAGGGGAGAGCGCGTGCTCACGGCGCCTCCTCGATCACGTAGATCCGCTCCGGCGCCGGCTCCGTCATGCCCAGCCTGCGCCGGGCGTCCGCCTCGATCCGCCTGGCGCCCTTGCGCGTGGCGAGCTCCAGGCGCAGGGCCTGCTGCTCTCGGAGCAGCTCGGCGTGCTCCACCTGGGCGCGGGAGAGCTCGTAGCCGGCGAGCGTCCCCTCGATTCGCGTCCACGCGTGGAAGGCCGCCAGCGCGAAGAGCGCCGCGAAGATCGCCACGGAGCCGGCGAGGCCCCTGGTCCCGACGGCGCCGCGGAGGCGCTGCCGCCGCGCGGGGGGCAGCGACGAGACGGCCGATCCCCTCACAGCCGCCTCACCGCCCGGAGGCGGGCGCTGCGGGCCCGCGGGTTCTCCTTCACCTCTTCCTCTGCGGCGACGATCGACCTGCGCGTGGCGAGGCTCCACTCGGCGGCGCCGCAGCCGCAGACGGGCATCCCCGGCGGGCACCGACACGGGTGCGCGAGCGCCGCGAAGGCCCGCTTCACCATGCGATCCTCGAGGGAGTGGAAGGAGATCGCCGCGGCCACGCCGCCCGGGGCGAGGATCGCGGGGATGGCGTCCAGCCAGTCGCGCAGGCTCCCCAGCTCGTCGTTCACCGCGATGCGCAGCGCCTGGAAGGTCCGGGTCGCGGGGTGGATCCCCTTGGGCCAGGCGCCCCGCGGGATCGCGCCCGCCACCACCTCGGCGAGCTGCGCCGTGTCGTGGATCCTGGGGAGCTCCCGCTTGATCGCCTTCGCGATCGGCCCGGCCCAGCGCTCCTCGCCGAAGGTCGAGATCGCGCGCCTGAGCTCGCGCTCGTCCACCTGCGCGAGCCATTCGGCGAGGGTGGGGGCGTCCTCGCCCATCCGCATGTCGAGGGGGCCCGCGGCGCGGAAGGAGAAGCCCCGCTCCGGTCGATCGAGCTGCGGGCTGGAGACGCCCAGATCCACCAGGGCGCCGTCCACCCGATCGACGCCCAGCTCGTCGAGGATCGCGCGGGCGTCGCGAAAGTTTCCCTGCACCGCGACGAAGCGGTCGCCGAAGCGGGCGAGCCGCTCGC
>DATMSB010000092.1:0-39441 GCA_035565615.1 Vulgatibacter sp.
CTGGTTCGCGGCCGCGCCGGCGACTCCGGCGGCGAGAGAACGATCCGACTCCTGCGACTGGCTCATGCGCCGCTCGGTCCTCACCGCCGCTCGGTCCGGATCGTAGATCTCGCTGCTCGTGCTGGACTCGGTGGTCTCCAACGTCGCCGTGACCCGCGCGACCGCCGCGCCGGGACCCACCGCTGGCTCGAGGATGCTGATGATTCGCCGCTCGAGGTCACGCTCGATGTCTCTCTGGACGGCAGCGAAGGCTGAGCCGTACGAGTCGCCAGGGCCGAGGACGCTTCCCTTGCCGTCGACGATGGTCACGCCCTCCGCGCGGAGCCCGGGGACGGCGGCGGCGACGAGGTGGCGGATCCCTGCGAGCTCGCGATCGCCGAGCACTCGCCCGGGATGCAGGTTGAGCACCACGGATGCGGCCGCGGCCCGGTCGTTGTCGCGATACAGCCCCTTGTCCTCCAGCGTGACGTGGACTCTGGCGGATCGGACCTCGGCGAGGCTCCCGATCGTCCGGGCCAGCTCTCCCTCGATCGCTCGCCGCAAGTTCACGCGCTGGGTGAACTCGGAGACTCCGATATCCCCGCGATCGAAGAGCTCGAACCCGACGCCGCCACCCTTCGGGAGCCCTGCCGAGGCCAGCAGCAGGCGAGCCTCATGGAGGTGCTCCGAGGGGACGGCCAGCGCGGTGCCGTTCGCTTCGAGCCGGAAAGGGATTCCGACCGCCGAGAGGTGTCCCGCCGCCTCCGACCCGTCGTCCGCGGAGAGGTTGGTGAACGCGTACTGGTACCCATCGCCCGACCGCAGGATCCAGGTGATCCCAACGGCGAGGACCAAGAGGGCGGCGACCCCGCCGAAGAGGCTCCGTCGAGCGAAGGTCGGAAGGGCGAGGAGCCTGCTCGGCAACTCGCGAAGCTGTTTGAGGAGTGTCTCCATGCGCACGAATTAGAGCTGCATCCTCATGATTTCGTGATAGCAGTCGACGACCTTGTTCCTGACCTTCGTCGCGAGCCGAATCGCGATGTCTGCTTGTTCGAGCGCGATCGACGTCTCGTGGAGATTTCCTCCCCCGAGGGCGAGCTTCGTCGCTTCGGTGTCGGCCGTGAGTTGATGAGCTTCGACCGCGCGGAGCGCAGCGCGAAGTGCGTCGGAGAAGGAGGCCCCATCGACGTGCTCGCCGGCGGAAATGGACGGCACCTCGAGGGAGTGCAACTCGAGAGGCCGAACCGGGCCCAGCGTGGGAGTCGAACTCATTCCTACCTCATGATTTCCAGGGCTCGCTGAGCCATGCCCTTCAACGTCTCCACGGCGGAGGCGTTCGCCTCGAAACTCCTGGACGCGGAGAGAAGATTGACCACCTCGTGGATCGGTTCGACGTTGGGAAAGATCACGAAACCGTTCTCGTCGGCGTCCGGATGGCCCGGGCTGTACACCTTCTTCCCCGTCTCGGGATCCGAGACGATCTCCGAGATCCGTACCCCCTGGGCCGATCCAGCCTCGTCCAGCAGAACTGCCTCGAACACTGGATCCAGTCGCTTGTAGGGGCCGCCGCCCGGCGACCGCGTCGTCTCGGCGTTGGCGAGGTTGGACGTCGCCAGGTTGACGCGCGTGCGTTGGGCCGAGAGGCCGGAGGCACTGACTTTGAGGGCAGAGAAAAAGTCCATCTCGACTCCAGGGCTGTTACTCAACTTGTGGTGCCATCGGATGCTACGTACCGGAGGATCGCGAGCTTCTTCGAGGTCGCGCGAGCGGAGGCGCCGTAATGCAGCGCGTTCTCTGACAACGCGACGAGGGAGCGGTCCAAATCGACGGCGTTGCCGTCGAGGTCGGGAGTCGTCTCGGCAGCGGGGATGATGAAAGACTCGGCGCGCGCTGAGAGGGGGAGCCCCCCGCCCGGGGACCGGATCCGCGCGGTGGCGACGGCGCTCGCCATGGCCTCATCGAAGTCGACATCGACGGGGCGATAGCCCGGGGTGTCGGCGTTGGCGACGTTCCCGGCCAGGAGGTTCTGGCGGAAGAGCCGAAGATCGAGCGCGCTCTTAAGGTTTGCGATCGTGGTGTCGAGAAACCGCATGAGGACCCTCCGGGGCAAATGCGCTGCAAGTCCCGATCCGCACCGTTGCGCCAAAAATCCGACGTCCAATCAGTGTGGCGCGGCCGCGGTGATCTCGCGGGCCTGCACGAGGACGAGTTCGGCTTCGGTGAGTTGATCGACAGCGAGGGTCCGCTCCACGAGGTCGGCCTCGACCGCCGTCCCGATCGCCTCCTGCGCTCGTGGCGAGGAGAGGCGCGCGACCAAGTCCTTCCATGGCTTCGACGAAAAACGCTGGGGATCCAAGCGAAACCGCGCGAAGTCGAGGATTGCAGACGCCCGGGTCTCGTCGCCGCCGCGCAGGTAGAGATCCGCGGTTTGAAGGAGGTGGTGATCGAGGTCTCGCTTCGGGACGGCGCCGGTCGCTGCCGCCAAGACGTTGGCGGCGTAGACCGGCGCTCCCATGTCCGCCGCCAGATCCGCGGCCGCGCTCGCGAGTCGGTAGCCGAGGGCGCTGGTGGGTGTCGGCATGATGGCGCGGAAGAATTCGAACGCGATCAGGGCTCCCCCCGAGGTGCGCGCGGCGCGAAGCGACGCGAGGGCAATCTGCTGGCAGAGGTCCGGCGCCTCGGCGCATAGCGACTCGCCACCTTCGGTGCGCATGTGCGCGAGGAGGAAACGTGCGGCCTCGACCGGGCTCCCGACGAAGGCTTCGATCCGCGCGGCGCGCAGGACGAGATCCCTTCGAAGCGGCGCGGGGAGGCCGTGGACGTCGAAGAGCGCCGTCGCCTCGCGGGTGCCGAAGCACGTCCCCAGGTACTCGCAGATACGTGCCTGGGCGATCTGGCCGAACGGGCCCTTCGACCCGGCGGCGCGGTACCAGCCGATGGCGCGGTCGATGTCTCTGTCGCGGGCCGCCAGATCGCCGAGCCGCACGGCCGCTGCGGGAAGTCCGGCGGCCTCGAACTCCTTGCGGGCGGCGGCCCACTTCCCCTCGGCGAGAAGGCACTCTCCCCTGGCGAGGGCGGTCGTACCCGGACAAGGGGAACCAAGGCCCGCCTCGGTCGGGTTCCAGAACGTGAGAGGGGGGGCGCTGCTGCCCGCACCGTATGGAAGGCCGCGCAGCTCACGAATGGTCAGGACCGTCCTGCCTGCTTCGCGATCGACCTCCGCGTCGATGCGGGAGACGGTGCAGTTGAGGCGGACGGCGCCGCGAGACTCCTCGACCTGGGGACACAGGGAGCTGGGGTGCTGTCGCAAGTACGCGGCGATCGTCCCGGGCGATCGAGTATGGATTTCGACCGCTGCCTCCAGCGCCGGAGCCTCCACCGAGATCGTGAAGATGCCAGGCAGGGGGATTCTCTCGAGTGATCGGGTGGACAGCACACGGATGTCGGAAGGCGACTGCGCCGCCGCCGTGCGCGCCCCCAGAAGACAGAGTGCAAATCCGCAGGCAAGGAGCCTTCGCACGCTACGCCTCGCGATCCAGGGGATTCGATGAACGGCGCCTGAGCTTCTCGACGAGCGTGGTACGCCGAAGCCCGAGGAGGGCTGCCGCCTCCTTCCGGTTCCCTTCGGTCGCTTCGAGGGCCCGGTCGATGAATCGGAACTCGAGATCGCGGAGCAGTGCTGGCAGATCGAGCGGCAACTCGGCGGAGAGCGCCGACCGGAACTCCGGCTCGACGGAGGGAGCGCGGGACGGGGCCGCAGGGGAGCAGGTAGGAGTCGATGGCGCGGGCGGGCCGGGTGAGGTGGGCATGCTCACCGTCACCGCCGTGCGAGCGGGTCTGCTCGTGAACTCGTCCCGCCGGTACGGATAAGGCAGGTCGGAGACACGGATGACGGGAGCGTCGACGCAGACCGCGATGCGCTCGACGAGGTTTTCGAGCTCCCGGACGTTGCCAGGCCAATCGAACGCTTCGAGGCACTGAAGCACCTCCGGCTCGACGGGTCGCGTCTCCCCGCGGCTCTTCCAGAAGTGGAGGAACATCGGGATCACGTCGCCGCGGCGGTCCCGAAGCGGCGGGATCTCGATCGGGCAGACGAGCAGGCGGTAGTAGAGATCGGCGCGGAAGCGGCCGGCCTCCACCTCGGCCCGCAGGTCACGGTTCGTCGCGGCGAGGAGGCGAAAATCCGAGGTGACCGACTCGGCGCTGCCGACGGGCTCGAACGTTCGCTCTTGGAGCAGCCTGAGGAGCTTCACCTGAAGTGAGAGAGGCAACTCGCCGATCTCGTCCAGGAAGAGGGTTCCCCCGTCTGCGAGCGCCACACGCCCTTTTCGGCTCCCGACAGCACCCGTGAAGGCGCCTCTTACATACCCGAACAGCTCGCTCTCGAGCAGGGCCTCAGGGATCGCCCCGCAGTTCACGGGAACCAGAGGGCCTGTCGCGCGCGGACCCGTTTCATGAATCAGCCTGGCGAAGACCTCCTTGCCGGTCCCGGTCTCGCCGGAGAGCAGGACGGTGGCGTCGGAGAGGGCGATCCGGCGGCAGGCCTGGATGGTGGCTTCCAACGGCGAGCCGGGAGCATGGATGAGCCTGACGCCAGACGAATCGTCGAAGACGGTTGCCGGTATCGCCATGTGAGTTCTCCGGAGCGAGCGCGGCGGTAAGCCGTGACGTGGTGAGCCTGTTGAGCACTCTCCACTTTGCGAAACCGGACACCGGCCTGTCAAGGATCAAACAGTTTCCTACACTTCCGCACGTCGTCCGAGAGGGCTGGCGCAGGGGGGGAACGGTGCCGAGGGGCGGGAGCGACGTCCATCTCCGAAAGATGGACGAGAAATGAATTCAGTTATGTTGCATGTCCCGCGCTTCGATGATCTTGAGGATCCGGGGGGTGATTTGATCGATTGGCAACACGAGCTCGGCGGCCCCGGTCTCGAAGGCCACCTTCGGCATGCCGTAGACGACGCTCGTCGCCTCGTCCTGCGCGATCGTGGCGGCGCCGGCGCTGCGCATCTCCAAGAGACCGCGGGCGCCGTCGGCGCCCATTCCGGTGAGGACGACGCCGACTGCGTTGCGCCCGGCCGCCAGCGCCACGGATCGGAGCAGGACATCCACCGAAGGCCGATACCCGCCGACGAGGGGACCGTCCTTGACGTGGACGAGGTAGCGTGCGCCCGACCTGCGGAGGACCAGGTGCTTGCCGCCCGGCGCCACCAGCGCGACGCCCGGAGAGAGCCACTCCTCGTGGGTCGCCTCCCTCACCTCCATCTTGGAGATCGCGTTGAGCCGGTTCGCGAACTGGGCCGTGAACGCGGGGGGCATGTGCTGCGCGATGACGGTCGCCGGTCCGTTCGCTGGCATGGCCCGAAGGATCTTCTCGATGGCGACCGTGCCGCCCGTCGAGGCTCCGATCGCGAGGATCTGGTTCGTCATCCGCGCGAGCGGCCGCTGCGCGGCCGGGAGAGGCGCGTTGGCGTGGGCGACGGGACGCCGGAACTCCGCCGTCGCGGCCCGCTTGACCGACGCGACGAGCTCGCTCGCCATCTCGCCCAGCGTGTAGGAGGCCCCCGGCTTGCAGAGGACGTCGACCGCACCGGCGTCGAGGGCGTCCATGGCGAGATCGCCGCCCTTCGGCGTGAGGGACGAGAGCACGATCGTAGGGATCGGCCTGAAGCGCATGACCCGGCGCAGGAAGCTGATGCCGTCCATCCTCGGCATCTCGACGTCCAGCGTCATCACTTCTGGGTTCAGCTCGAGGATCAGATCGCGGGCGACGTAGGGATCCGGGGCCGTGCCCACGACCTGGATGTCGGGATCCTTCGAGAGCACTTGCTGGCAGAGCTGCCGGACGACGGCAGAATCGTCTACGACGAGGACGCGGATCATCCGGCGGTTCTCACAGCGGAAATCCCCGCGAGCCTGACGCCGATCGCTTCGCCCTCGTCGGTCGCGAGCATCACCTCGATCTCGTCTCCGGTGGTCGAGGGCGCTTCCAGCAGAGGCGCCGGGATCCCGATGCGTACCATCGGCGATGCTCCAAGTATCTCGTGTGCGACCACGCCGGCGAAGATGTTGAGGAGTTCGCTCAGCGCCTCGGACGCGCTCGATTCACTCTCAGGATCATCCGGCTCCACGCCGAGCATGTTCGCGGCCAGTTGGACCGCGAACCCCCGGCTCGCACCGAGCGCGAGGCTGCCTCCCTCCAACCCGTGCAAGGGGAGGGCGACCTCCATCCAGTCATGCCTGACGGTGCTCGCCGAGGGCTCCGCGAACACGAAAGCCGTGTCCTCCAGGACCCGGCAGGCGATCGCCCCGAGCCGACTCCGCAACTCGTCAGGTGGCATTCCGTCCTCCCGCGCTCGGAACGATCTCCGAGAATAGAGCATGAACGTCCTCGGGGGTGAATGGCTTGGGCAGCTGCCCCTTGACGCCCAGCATGCGGAGGCGGTCCATTCGCTCGGGGCTCCGCTCGGAGGAGATGACGACCACCGGGATCGCCGACAGGGCGGCGGAGCGGGACATGGCCGAGATCATCTCCTCGCCATTCATGGTCGGCATGTTGATGTCTGCGAGCACCAACGACACAGGCGTGCACTCGAGGAGCCGAAGGGCTTCGTGGCCGTCTCCGGCCTCGAAGACCTGGTCCACCTCAACCCCGGCGACCTCGAGCGCGCGCTTGATCATCTTTCGCATGATCGGGGAATCATCGACGATCAGGATTGAGTGGCTCATGAGTCCTCGCTCGTTAGAAAGGGATCACAATTCATACTCGTCTGCGCCGGTGCGGAGGGTGGTCCTCCCCGTGCCGACCCAGAGCCGCGCGGTCCTCGAGATGGATCCGCCCACCTCCTCCGCGGCGATCATCACCCCGACCCTCCAGAGCATCTTGCGCAGGATGACGTAGTTCCGCTTGCCGATGTCAAATGTACCATTGTCGTCGTAGAGTTTGCTCCCGCCCGCCACCTTCACAACCAGATCTCGCTTTTGACACCCGTACCCGTACATCGTCTCGAAGAGGAGAGGGACGCCGGTGTCTGCGAACATCGCCGGCTTGGTCGCCGCCTTCTCGGGAGATACCGCGGAGGAGGGGAGCATGTAATGGATCATGCCTCCCACCAGCCTCGTGGGATCGTGCACGATGACGGCGATGCAGGATCCCAACGCGTAGGTCACGAGGACATCGTCGGGATTCGCAGACACCGCGAAATCGGAGATATTTACGGTGATCAGGCCCAAGGGCCCACCCTCGTCTTGGAATCGCGAATGATCACGCCGGTTTCCGATAGACGGAGGGGCGGACCATCTCGAGCCCGGTCTCGAGTCCGGTTAGGCTCTCGGAGTGACCGATGAAGAGCAAGCCGTCCGGGCGCAGCAATCGCTCGATCTCCCGGACGAGCCGCGAGCGGACCTCGTTCGAGAAATAGATCATCACGTTGCGACAGAAGACCGCATCGAGGGGCCCTCTCATGGGGAAGGGAGGATGGGCGAGGTTGAGGCGTTTGAAGGAGACGCGCTGTCGAACCGGCTCGAGGATCCGGTAGATGGGCCCTGCGGGAGACTCCTCACCGGTGGCCTCCAGGCACTTGGCCGCAGGATCCCTCGGGATGGTCTTGACCTGCTCGGCCGTGTAGCACGCCGTACGGGCCTGAGCGAGGACTCGGGTCGAGATGTCGGTCGCCAGGATCCGCCAATCGACCGAGCAGTTCGCGAAGACGTCCGAAAGGACCATCGCGAGCGAGTATGGCTCCTCGCCGCTGGATGAAGCAGCCGACCAGAAGCGAAAGCGCCGCTGCCCCTGGGCACGCCAGGAAGCCGCCCGGGAGGCGATCTCCTGGAAGTGTTCGGGCTCGCGGAAGAACGAGGTGAAGTTCGTGGAGACGACGTCCAGGAACTGGACGATCTCCTCGCCCGAGGGATCGACCTCCAGGTAGTGGAGGTAGGAGGCCTCGTCGGGGAGGCCGAGCGCTCGGACCCGTTTGGCGACCCGAGCCTCCAGGAGGGATTCCTTCCCCTCCCGGAGGTCGATCCCGGCGTGCTCGTAGATGAGTCGCCGAAAGGTCGCGAACATCGCCGGCGTCATCGGCTCAGAAATCCCGGAAGTCGGGATCGTCGAGGGGCAGGAGGGCCTCGGCGTCCAGCTTCATCGCGGTGCTCCCTTCGACAGGCGGGCGGGGCGTGTGCCCATCGGGGTTGCGCGCCTTTCGTGAGGCCGCCTGCGCTGGAGGGCTGGGCGCCTTTGCGGCAACGGGCAGCAGTCGCGGAGCGCTCGCAGCGGGACGGGGCGCGCCTGCCGCGGCGCCGCGGTTGCCGCCGCGGAGCTGGAACCGGCCGACCATGGACGCGAGCTCCTGGGACTGGGCGGTGAGTTCCTCCGCTGCGCTCGCCGACTCCTCGGAGCTCGCCGCGTTCTGCTGGGTGAGCTGGTCCATCTGAGAGACCGCGGCGTTGATCTGGGCGATGCCCCGGGCCTGTTCCTGGTTGGCCGCCGCGATCTCGCCCACGATGTCGGTGACCTTCGACACGGCCGAGACGCTCTCCTCGAGGCTCGTCTTCACCTCGTGCGAGATCTTCTCTCCGTCGGCCGCGAGCGCGACCGACTCGTTGATCAGCGACTCGGTCCGCATCGCCGCTTCCTTGGAGCGCAGCGCCAGGTTGCGGACCTCCTCGGCGACCACCGCGAAGCCTCGGCCGGCCTCGCCGGCTCGGGCCGCCTCGACGGCCGCGTTCAGGGCGAGGAGGTTCGTCTGAAACGCGATCTCGTTGATGTCCCGGATGATCGCGGCGGTTCCCTCGGCGGCCGTGCGGATCTGGCCCATCGCCGCGGTCATCTTCTCCATGGCCTCCATCCCGCTCATGGAGGCGTCCCGCGCGCCTTGGGCGAGGCCGTTCGCCTGGTTGGCGTTCTCGGCGCTCTGCTTGCCCATCTGCGCCATCTCTTCGATGCTCGCCGAGGTCTCCTCCAGCGAGCTGGCCTGCTGCGACGCGCCGCTCGCCACTGCCTGGCTGCTCGAGGCGATCTCGTTCGCCGCGGACGCCACCTGTTCGGAGGCGAGCGCAACCTGGCTCAGGGAATCGTGCAGGTTCTCCGCCGCCTCGTTGTACGAGGCCTTGATTGCGTCGAACTTGCCCCGGTACTCGTTCAGCATCCGGTAGGTGAGGTCCCGATCCGCCAGCCTCCCGAGCGCCTTCTCCGTCTCCTCGATCGGCTCGGAGACCACGGCCATCAGCTCGTTCATCAGCGAGACGAGCTGGGCGTATCCCCCCGCATACTTCGAGGGATCGCCGCGTTGGTCGAGCTGCCCGTCCTGTATGGCGGCGATGAGCATCTTGATGTCCTCGATCACCGAGACGAGCGCGTCGCGGGCCTTGATGAAGTTGAGGGAGAGGACGTCGCGGGGGGACCTGGGATCGAGCTTGAAGTCGAACCTGCCGGCGCTCAGGGCCTCGGCGGCGTCCGCCGACGCGGACACGAAGCCCATCATCTGCCTGAACGACTCGGCGAGGACGCCCAGCTCGTTCTTCGCCCGGTACTCCACGTTTCGGGTGAGATCTCCCACAGCCATCGCGCCGGCGACGCTCGACAGGAGGCCGAGGGGCCGGGTGATCGAGTTGGCGAGGATCAAGCCGATGAGCGACAGGATGACGAGGGCCAGCACGATCGTCACCACGGTGGACGTGTTGACCGCCGACACCTCCGCGCGCGAGGTCGCGTCGAGCTTCTCCGCGACCTGGAAGTTCACCTGGGTCAGGTCGTCCACGAGCGTGACGAATCGTTGCGAGTTCGCGATGTTCGCTTCCAGCCGCCGGAAGGCCTCGTCCGCGTCGTGCGCGTCTATGGCGTCCCAGATTTCCTTGTTGTTGGCGATCCATTGGGGCAACAAGGCGGCCACCTCCGCGAAGTACTTTCGCCCTTCCTCCGTATTGATCATCGACTCGTAGGTCTTCGCGGCCTCTTGGAGCCTCACCATGGTCGCGTCCCGGCCCTCGCGGCTCCGCCTCACCTTGTCGGGTTCGTCGTGGGCGAGGTAGAGGATGGCGGCGCGAGTCTGGAACAGGATCGTGGCCAGAGCCTCGTTCATCGTGCCCAGCGCTCCGAGGCGCGGGACGATTCGCTGGGTCGACTCGCCCAGGAACGAATTCACCTGCCGGATCGCGGACCACCCCGAGTAGCCCACGAACGAGATCGCGATGCAGGCGAGCAGGATGAGCGCGAACAAGCGGCTGCGGATGGAGTTCAGGAAGTTCATGTGCAGGCTCCGACTGCTTGTGCAGCGATTTTCAGATCAGTTCGAGCGGGCGGCGTCGGGGGCCATCGCGAGCACCCGGTCGATGTCCAGGAGGAAGATCACGCGCTTCTCGGATTTCCCCACGCCCAGGAGAAAGGGGACGTCCTTGGAGTCGGTGCCGAAGGTCGGCGGCGGTTCGACTTGGTCTGCTTCGATGTTCAAGACCTCCAGCACCTCGTCCACGAGGATCCCCATGGTGAGGGCTCCGTCCGAAGCGCTGAGCTGCACGACGATGATGACCGTCTGATCCGTGCTCTCGGTGACGGACATTCCGAACTTGAGGCGGAGGTCGATGACCGGGATCACTCGGCCCCGCAGGTTGATCGCGCCGCGGACGTAGTGCGGAGCGTTCGGGATGCGCGTGATCTCCATCAGGCCGATGAGCTCGCGGACCTTCAGGATCTCGACGCCGTAGGCCTCCTCCGCGAGCTTGAAGGTCATGAACTTTCCGGCGACCGAGCGCTCGTTCGGGGGGGAGGCGGTCTGGGAAGGGGCTTCGGCTCTCATCGGATCTCCATCGGCGTTCGACCCCAGTCGGTCGTGGAGGGGACGGTGTTGGCGCAGATTCGGTCGACGTTGAGGATGAGCCCGACGCGCCCGTCGGACATGATCGCCGCGCCCGAGTACAGCTCGGCGTGGCCGTTGCCGTTGCCGTTGCCAAGCGGCTTGATGACGACCTGCTGTTGCGTGATCACGTCGTCGACGAGCAGGCCGCGCTTGCGGCCCATGCTCTCGACGACGACCACCAGCGCCTTGGTCGGATCGGTCTGAGCATCGTCGATCGAGAACAGGGTGCCGAGGCGCATGAGCGGCATGATCTCGCCCCGGACGTTGATCAGCTCCTGGCGCCCGGCGAACGACGAGAGCATCCCCGCGCTCGGCTTGAGGGACTCGATGATCGAGAGGCTCGGCACGACGTACTGCTCGGTCCCGCAAGCGACGAGCATCCCGTCGATGATCGCCGTGGTCAGCGGGAGCACCATCTTGATGGTGGTGCCCTTCCCCGGGCTCGATGCGGGCATCACTCGTCCGCGCGCGGCCTCGATCGTACGCTTCACGACGTCCATCCCGACGCCGCGACCGGAGATGTCCGTGACGATGGGAGAGGTGGAGAATCCGGGGGCGAAGATCAGGTTGTAGACTTCCTGATCCGAGAGCGTGTCGTTGTCCCCCACGATCCCCTGCGACCGCGCCTTGCGAAGGATGGCGTCGCGCTGCAGGCCTCGGCCGTCGTCCGCCATCTCGATCACGACGCTACCGCCCTCGTAGTAGGCCGACAGCCGGATCGTGCCCTGAACCGGCTTCCCGGCCGCACGCCGCTCCTCGGCCGGTTCGATGCCGTGATCGATGGAGTTGCGGATCATGTGGACGAGCGGATCCTCGATCCGCTCCACCATGCTTCGATCCATCTCCGTGCTCTCGCCCGAGGTGTCGAGGACCACCTGCTTGCCGGTCTGTCTCGACAACTCCCGTACCATCCGCTGCATCTTGCGGAAGGTGCCTTGAACCGGCACCATGCGCATGCGCATCGCGCTGTCCTGGAGGTCGCGGCTGATCTTGCTGAGCTGACTGAGGTAGTTGCGCAGGCGAACCGAATCGATCGCCTGCACCTCGGGAGCGTGGACCACCATCGACTCGACGATGATCAGCTCGCCGATCATCTCCACCATGCGGTCCACTCGCTCGACATCCACCTTCAGCGTCTCTCGGAGGCGCCCCATCGCCGCGGGTGCGCCTCCGCCCGGGCCTCCCCCCGCTCCCGACGTCGGAGGAGGTGGCGCGGGAGGGCCCGGCGCTGCCGCCGTCGCGGGAGAAGCGTCGGACGCGGCGGTGAAGGCGGCACCTCGGTCCGCGGGCACCGCCTGCTCGGCCGGCGCGTGGACGGGGGCGCTGCCGGAAGCGGGACCTGCGGGCGCGACGGACTTGCGTGGTGCGGCCGGGAGCGGCACGGGGATCATCTGGAACGCCTGCTGGCGTTCGACCCGGTCGGCGCCCGCAGTGTCCTTCGACGCCTCGACCGGAGATGCACCGGCGACCGCAGGCGAGTCGAGGGGATGCTCGTCCGGGAGGACGAGCCCACTCGAACCCGAAGGATCCAGGGATGCGAGGCCCTGCGCCCCGTTGGCCTCGATCCCGCGACCCTCGCCGGTGTCCTGCGGCCCCGGCTCGGCGGGGGGCGAGATCTCAGGGGGCTCGGTCCCCTGAGCCGCTCGCTCCACGTGAGCGTCCATCGCCTGGATCAGCCGGGCCTGTGAGGGCTGCTCGGAGGGAGCGGTCCCGGATTCGACCGCCTTCCGGACGTCGTCGAGGAGGCTTCGCATCGCGGCCGTGGCCTCGAAGACGAGGTCCAGGCTCTGCTCGGCCAGCGGAGCCCCCCCCTCGCGCGCTCGATTCAGGAGGGTCTCCGTCGCGTGAGCGAGGGACGCGATCGCGGGGAGATCGAGGAAGCCAGCGACGCCCTTGATCGTGTGGAAGACCCGGAAGAGCGCGTTCACGCCCTCAAGGCTCATCCCGGAGCGCTCGGCGGTGACGAGGATGTCGTCGGCGTGGGCGAGCGACTCGGACGTCTCCTGAATGAAATCTCCCAGGAGCTCGAGCGTCTCCTGATCGCAGACCATGGGCTGCGCCGAGCGGAGCGCGCCCTCGGCGGGCGCCTTGGAGACGAAAGGAGTGGAAGCCGGGTTTCCGGCCGAAGGGACCGCCTGCGGCCGATCGTCGGAACCCCTGAGGATGCCGAGGAGGCGATCGATCTTCCTCGACGCTTCCACGAAGCAGTTGCCCTGCCGGTCGCCTCCGTGCGCCAGGGCCTCCCTCAGCAAGGACGAGGCCTCCTGCGCCAGGGAACGAGCGCTCCCCAGGGCGTGGTGACCAGGTTCGACGGGCATCGTCTCCAGCAGGCTCACGACGAGCCGGACCGTCGTTGCGTCGGAGGCCTCCGCGAGCAAAGACGCGAAAGCCAGCTCTTCGATCCAGGCCGAGAGGCGCTCGTTGACCAAGGGAAGGGCTCCGGACGGTTAGCAGGCGAGGAGGGCGATTCGGCCCGGTTGGTACCCTGAGACGGTGACTTCGAGATCCAGGCGGGAGACAGGCTTGAGCAGGATCGTCCGGATCTCGGGAGGGACGGGCTCGGGGGGGAGGATGAGCGAGTCGTAGATCAACCGCAGGCCCGGGCCGCCGATGAGGGCCGAGCAGACGTTCATGACCTCCGAGAGGTTGTCGCGGAGGCCCTGATCCATGGAGCGGTTCTTGGCCGCTTCGCTCGCGATGCCCGCGGGAACCATGGACAGCGCCGCGGCGAGGCTGCAGGCGGCGCCGAACTCACAGACCCAGAGTGCCGCGCGTTTTCCGCTCTCGAACGAATACGAAGCTACGGTGATCGCGTCGCCCGGCGCCGGCCGGAAGGGCGCGCCGCGCTTCAAGAGGACGGTTCGCCCGAGCAGGTTCTCGAGGTTGGAGGACAGGAAGACTGGATCCGGGATGGCGATGGACATCGGGATTTTCAGGGCTGCTATTTCTGGTGAACGATGAGGAGTGAAGCGGCGGTCTCGCCGATTCGAAGGTCCGCGATGGCGAAGTCCAGCGCTTCGGTCGGCTCGATCGCGCCGTTCAGGAACAACGGGAGGCCGAGGGTGATCGGAGAGAGGTCCTTCGCGATCCGCGTCTTGAGTTCACCGGCGAGGATGTTGATGAATTCTCCGACGGCGTCTGCGACGTCGCTCGCGGAGAGGTCCTCGTCGGGGCCCATCATCAGCAGCGAGCGGGCGATCGAGCAGCATCCGTCTAGGCTGGAGGCGATTCCGACCTGGAGGTTGTCTCCCTTGGCGAGGAGCGGGACGTAGGCGCCGGGCATGTCGCGGGGCAAGCGGGCGGGCCGCCGCTCGACGGCGCTCACCTCCTTCGAGAGCGCGCTCGCCGCGACGTTCTGGAGCGAGGCGACCGCGGTTTCGAGCAAGCGATCCAGGCCGATCCGTTCCGTCGACATCAGAACGCTCCCGCGAGGGCCGAGCGGAGCGAGTCCGGCGTGAAGGGCTTGGTGAGGAGAAAGGAAGCCCCTCCTGCGAGCGCCTGCTCCCGAATCTCGGCGGTGCTTTCCGACGTGATGAAGCCGAACCGGACCTGGAGTCCCTCCTGGCGGATCGCCTCGAGGAGCGCCGGCCCGTTCATCTCGGGCATGTTCCAGTCCGAGAGGACGAGATCCGGCGGCGAACGGCGGATCAGCTCCAGCGCCTCGGCTCCGTTCGAGGCCTCCTCGAACGTGTGCCCCTCGTACCCGGCCTGTCGCAAGGCGCGCATCACGATGCTGCGCATGGCTTTGCTGTCATCGACGATCAGAAGACGCATGGGTGCTCGCGAAATCGAGTGAACGAAATCCAACGATTGCCCCGGGATGCAGGGGACATGCCGACGAGGCGACCGGGCGGCCGAGTCGACGGCCGGCCGTCGATCCGAGGCGAACTCCCGGTCCCGGGTGGGAAAAAGTCGGATTCTCGCGGATAGGTGTCAGGTGGTTGACGCACCTCCGAGCGGCGTCATGCCGGCGACTCGGCGGTGAACCAGCTTCGGGCGGCATCTAGCCGGTCGTGAAGCCGTCGCTGCGGCGGTGCTCCGCGCGGCTGCGCCGGGCGGTCCCGGCCTTGGCGATGGGGGGCCGGGAGCCTTCGCCAATCAACGGCTCACGGCCGGCTCCAGGGCGCTCTTCGCCGCCTCGAGGGCCGCCTTGACGGTCCGGATGTCGGCACGTAGTGTGCGCGCCCTTGTGAGATGCGCGTCCCGTCGATCGCCGTGCGGTCCGGGTTGGGAAGCGCCGGGAGCAGTCCGTGTCGGAGCAGGAGACACCCACAGGATCGTCTTCGCTGGAGGCGCAGCGCGCCTTGCGCTTGGAGAAGGCCGAGAAGCTGCGCGAGTTGGGCATCAACCCGTGGGGAAACGGGCGCGAGGTCTCGGATACCGCCGCCTCGATCAAGGCCCGCTACGGCGACCAGCCCACCGAGGAGATCGAGAAGGACGAGATCTCGTGGTCGATCGCCGGCCGCGTCATGATGGTCCGGAGCTTCGGGAAGATGGCCTTCCTCGTCCTGCGGGACCGTACCGGCGACGTTCAGGTGCAGCTCCGCAAGGATCGCTTGGGCGAGGCCTACGATCTCCTGAAGCTCGTCGACCTCGGCGACTGGGCAGCGGCGAGCGGCAGGGCGATCCGCACCAAGACCGGCGAGCTGACCGTCGTCGCCGAGGAGTGGACCCTCCTCACCAAGGCGCTGCGCCCGCTACCCGAGAAGTGGCACGGCCTCGACGACGTGGAGACGCGGTACCGGCAGCGCTACCTCGACCTGGCCACGGATCTCCAGGTCCGCGAGAAGTTTCGCAAGCGCACCGAACTCGTCCGTTACATCCGGCGCTACCTCGACGATCGCGGCTTCCTCGAGGTGGAGACGCCCATGCTCCACCCGCTGGTCTCCGGCGCCGCGGCGCGGCCCTTCGAGACCCACCACAACGCACTCGACATCGACCTCTACCTGCGGATCGCGCCGGAACTCTACCTGAAGCGGCTGGTGGTCGGCGGGTTCGAGCGGGTCTACGAGATCAACCGAAACTTCCGCAACGAGGGGCTCTCCACCCGGCACAACCCCGAGTTCACCATGCTCGAGTTCTACCTCGCGCACGCCACGTACGAGAACCTGATGGAGATGACCGAGGAGATGATCGCCGGCGCCGCCCAGGCCGTCTGCGGCACCACCCGGGTCACCTACCAGGGGCACGAGATCGATTTCGGGCCGGGGTGGAAGCGGATCGACATGGCGGACGCCGTCCTCGAGGCGACCGGGGGCCAGCTCGCCCAGTCGGATCTGGAGGATCCGGACAAGCTCCGCGCCGTACTCCTGAAGGACTTCCGCGGCACCGACGTCGAGCGAGCGGCCATCGATCTCATGGGGATCGGCGAGTTGGTGGGCGCGCTGTTCGAGGAGCACTGCGAGCACGCGATCGTACACCCCACCTTCGTCACGAAGTTCCCCGCGGAGGTCAGCCCCCTCGCGCGCCGCAACGACCGGGATCCACGGGTAGCCGACCGATTCGAGCTCTACTGCGCCGGTCGCGAAATCGTGAACGCCTTCTCCGAGTTGAACGACCCCCTGGCGCAGCAGGAGATCTTCGAGCGCCAGGTGGAGGCGAAGAACCGTGGCGCGGAGGAGACCATGGACTTCGACGCCGACTACATCGTGGCGCTCGAGCACGGTATGCCGCCCACGGCAGGGTTGGGAATGGGGATCGACCGGTTGGCCATGCTGCTGACCGACTCCGCGTCGATCCGTGACGTGATCCTCTTCCCGCTGCTCAGGCCCCGCTGACGGCCTCCGGGGCCGCAGCGGGACGATCCCCCGCGCTTCGGCCGTTCACCCGGACGGATCTCGACCGGAAGGAGTGCACTTGCAGCCGACCCCAGACGCCCAGGACATCCGATCGGGCCCCGCCCCCTTGGCTGCGGCGAGGGTGTTGCGGCGTACCGCCTCCATGCCGCGGATCGCGGTGGTGCCCCTGATCGCCTCGGTCGGCCTGCAGGTGGCCGCGCTGGCGGCCTTCGGGGTCTCCCGCCTGGCCTTCGCCAACCAGCTCGGCGTTCGCATGGACCTCGCGGAGGTCCTGGCCGCGGTGACGGGCGTGCTGGTGGCGGCCGCCGCCGGCTGGAGCACCGCGTTCCTCTCCAGGCGCGTGGGCTTCTGGGAGCTCGCCATCGGCGCCGTGGTCGCCATCGGCGCCGGATACGGGCTGCTGGCGAGCGGCTTCCCGGCTGGCGCGGAGGTGTACTCGCTCATGCCGGAGGGCGGCCTCTGGTTCGCGCCGCTCGTGCACGGCCTGGCGGGCCTGCTCGCCGCCAGCCTCGCCGCCACCGCCGGCTACATGGTGGGCGCCGGCCGCTCCCTCGACTTTTCCTTCGGTTACGAGCTCTTCGTGGCGCGCAGCCACCTGCGCCTGTCGGGCAAGCTCTTGTGGGGCCTGTCGCTCCTCACCCTCGGGATCGTCCCGGGCGTCGTCGTCCTCTACCTCCTCCTGCGCCGGCAGCGGCGCTCGCCCACGCTGATCATGACCGTGCTCTCCATCGGCGGCGTAGCGGTGGGCGTGATGGCGCTCTGCGTGGTGCTGTCGGTGATGAGCGGCTTCGAGCTCGACCTGAAGCAGAAGATCCTCGGCACGAACGCCCACGCCGTCGTCCTCAAGTACGGCTCCTTCGACGAGTGGGAGAAGGCCGCGCAGACCAGCCGCGAGACACCCGGGGTCGTGGGGGTGACGCCCTTCGTCCTCAACGAGGTGATGGTCACCACCGACACCAGCCTGGCCGGCGCGCTCGTCAAGGGCATCGATCCGAAGACGGTGGGGCAGGTGACCGAGCTGCCCAGGGAGATCCAGGAGGGCAAGCTCGAGTACCTCGAACGGCCGGAGGAGATCCCCATGCCGGGCGGGGGCCGCGGGGGCCTCCACGGGGTCGGAGACGAGGGCGGCCTCGGAGATGTACAGGCGGAGCTCGACAGGCTCGCCAGGGCGGGTGCGTCCGCGGTCGAGGGCCCCGAGGAGACGAACCAGCTCCCTGGCATCGTCATCGGTCGCGAGATGGCGCGGCAGCTCAAGGTCTTCGTGGGCGACCCCATCACCGTGGTGTCGCCCATCGCCGGTGAACTCGGGCCCATGGGGCCTCAGCCCAAGAGCATGCAGTTTCGCCTGGCGGGCGTGTTCTACACGGGGATGTACGAGTACGACTCCAAGTTCGTCTACATCTCCCTCGATCGCGCGCAGTCGTTCTTCAAGCTGGGCAGGAGCGTCACCGGGCTCGAGCTCAAGGTGAACGACATCGACGACGCGCGCCGCGTCTCGCGGCAGGTGCTCGGAAATCTCGAGGGCTACCCCTACCGCGTCAAGGACTGGGGGGAGATGAACCGCAACCTCTTCTCGGCGCTCAAGCTGGAGAAGATCGTGATGGCGGTGATCCTCGCGTTCATCGTGTTGGTCGCCTGCTTCAACATCCTCTCGACCCTGGTGATGCTCGTGCTCGAGAAGGGCAAGGAGATCTCCATCCTCAAGTCCATGGGCGCCCGCGACGCCTCGGTGATGAAGATCTTCGTGGCGGAGGGAGTGGCCATCGGCGGCATCGGCACCGTGCTGGGCCTGGCCCTGGGCCTGCTCCTCTGCGGCGCGATCTCCATCTTCCCGATCCCGCTCGATCCGGAGGTCTATTACATCCCCCGGCTGCCGGTGCGCATCGACGCGGTGCAGTTCGCGCTGGTGGGGGTGGCGGCGCTGGTGCTCGCGTACCTCGCCACGATCTTCCCGGCCCTCTACGCGTCGCGGCTGTCGCCGGTGGAGGGGCTGCGCAATGACTGAGAAGATGCCCCTCATCGAGGCCCGCGGCATCGAGAAGGACTACGTCCACGAGACCAAGGGGCTCGTCCATGTCCTCAAGGGAGTCGACTTCACCATGGACGAGGGCGAGGTGGTCGCGTTGGTGGGAAAGTCCGGCGCCGGCAAGAGCACCTTGCTCCACGTGCTCGGCACCCTGGACGAGCCGACCTCCGGCACCGTTCTCTTCGAGGGCGAGGATCTCTTCGCCAAGGACGAGCTGGCGCTGGCGGACTTCCGCAACGCCACCGTGGGCTTCGTCTTCCAGTCGCACTACCTGCTGCCCGAGTTCTCCGCCCTCGAGAACGCGATGATGCCGCTCCTCGTGCGGCGCGTGCCCCGGACCGTGGCGGCCGAGAGCGCCCGCGCCATCCTCGTGCGTGTCGGCCTCGGCCACCGCCTCGACCACAAGCCCGCCGAACTCTCCGGTGGTGAGCAGCAGCGTGTGGCCCTGGCCCGTGCCCTCGCGCCGAGGCCACGCCTCCTCCTCGCCGACGAACCCACCGGAAACCTCGACGCCGGCACCGCCGCCTTCATCCACGATCTCCTGCTCGAACTCAACCGCGAGCTTGGCATCAGCTGCCTCGTCGTCACGCACAACGAGGCGCTCGCCCGCGACCTGCCGCGCTGCCTCGAGATGCGCGACGGCCGCATCGCTTGACCCTTGGCGCTCGCCAACGCACGCTGGGGCTGGAAGCCGCCTCGACACCCGGAGCGACACCAGTGGGACAGAAGCGTGACTATCGACTCGAACCGTGTCCCCGGGCCACCGGCACCCACGCCGAGGTCTACGGGGCCAATCGAGTGTCGGACGGGCGGTTCGTCGCCTTCAAGCAAAGCCATCCGTTCGAGGAAGCGAGGCGTCGCCTCAAGCGTGAGATCGAGCTCCTTCGCTACCTTCGTCATCCGCACGTCATCGAGCTGTTGGACTGGGACGACAAGTTCGAGTGGAGCGTGATGCCCTTCGCGCAAGGGAGCCTGGAGGATCTCAGGCCGGCGCTCTCCGCGGCAGGGATCAAGCGCGCCATCGAGCAGGCGGCTCGAGGCCTCGCGTTCGGTCATGACGAGGGGTTCGTGCACCGCGAGGTCACACCGCGATGCATCTTCTCGATGCGGGGAGAAGGGGACGAGAGGCACTGGGTCGTCGCCAAGTGGGGACGGGCGCGCAAGCCGGGGCCGCCGCTCTCCCTGGGGACGATGACGGTGCCGTTCGACACGGGGGGGTTCGAGTCTCCCGAAGTACGGGCGGGGAGGCGCCCCAGCCGCAAGAGCGACGTCTACAGCCTGGGGCGCGTGGCCGCATGGGCGGTCACCGGCACCTGGCCGGTCTCCGGGATCCCGCTGATCCCGCCCGGGCCCTGGCGGGTCTTCGTGCGGGAGACGACCGAGTCCGAGCCGGAGGATCGGCCGCAGGACATGAGAGCGGTGCTGCGGCTCCTCCGCCGGGTGGAGCCCGAGTCCGACTGCGTCCTGCCAGACGGGACGTTGGAGACGCTGAAGCGGGCCTCAGAGGGCGATCCCCTTGCGCTCCTCGACTCCACCAGCGCTTCCGTCTCGCACCCCGGCGACTTCCCTGCGTATGCCCGGTTCGTCTCCCGCATGGAAGACGAGCAGATTCGATTCCTCATCCGGGAATCCCCGGAGAAGCTGGCCGCGCTGGCGCGGAACGCCCTCGCGATCCTCGGCGGTGACTGGTCGCGGCTCCCTCACGAGTTGGCCGACGATCTCCTGTGCTGGTTCCCCCGCGCGGCCGCCTGTGCCGTCGATCTCCGGCAAATCCCGCTGCTGGTCGACTTGTGCACGGAGTGGTTCCCGGTGGAGATCGCATGGAACCGGTGGGAGCCGCTCCGCTGCAGCAGGGCGTTTCTCCGATCCCTCCAAGGCGAGGCCGCCATGGCCGTGTCGGTCGTGCTCGCCATGACCGATCGTGCGTCGTCCTATTGGCGGCCGAGCGAGTCGTGGTCGGGAGCGGACGAACGGATTCTCCAGGCACTCGTCGACTCTTCGAAACGCTGATCCGGGGTTTCGAGGCGGCTGCTCCCGGGGGCGCGTGGAACGGGCGGTTCCGGCCGGCGACCCTTCACGTCTGGCCGCCGGCCAGCCTCTCCGCCGCCACCCGCACCGGACCGGTGGGCATGGGCCTGGCGTCGAGCACGGCGGCGGCGGCGCGGCGCCGCAAGGTCTTGGGGAGGGCGGCGGACTCGAGGACGGCGAGCGCCGTCCGCGACGCGACCGGGAGCCTGGCGAGCCCGGGGCCGGGTCCGCCGTTCCATCCGCCCCGCGACACCGCCTCCAGGCAGGCCACCGCCGGCCCGGCGAGGGCGGGGGACACCTCGAGGAGGCGCTCGTCGGCGCGGGCCGCCTCCAGGAGCGGCACCGCCGCCCAGGCGCGTTCCAGCGGATCCTCGACCGACGCCGCCAACTCGAGCGCACGGAGCGCGAGGTCGCGAAAGCCGGCGGGATCCTCGAGGTGCCGAAGCGCCAGCCGCTCCAACGCCATCGATCGGGAAAGGCCCGTCGTCGCCTCCGCCAGATCGAGGAGTGCCCCCTCCACCCGGCCTTTCGGGAGCCGCTCCAGCGCCTGCGCGCACACCCCCGCGAGGGCGGGGGAGCGCCCCGCGGTGATGACGAGCGGCACGTCCTCCTCCCGCAGATCGAGCGAGACGCAGGCGATCGCGGCGGCGAGGGTGGCGGGATCGGACGCCCGCGCGGCGAGGCGCCTGCCGGTCTCGGCGAGAAGCGGATGCGAGACGTCGCCGCGCCGGGACAGCGCCTCCAGCAGGTCGGGCAGCTCCCAGGGCGCGACGCCCTCCACCGCCTCGTGCAGCTCCTCCGGATCCCGGCGCCGCGCCGCGGAGGCGATCGCGGCCAGCCGGCGCGCGGTGGCGAGGAAGCGATCCTCCCGGCGGCCGATGAGGTGCAGCTCGGCGGCGAAGCGCTCCCCCAGCCGCCGCTCCTCGGCGGCCGCCTCCGGATCCTCGGCGGGGAGCAGCCCCGGTCCGCCGTCGGGCGGCAGCCGGGCCTCGATCCGCGAGAGGAGCGGGGGCACGCGCGGACTACCGGATGACGTCCTGCGCAACAGATAATCCCAGAGCGACATCGCCACGATCCCGAGTCGGCGCGCGAGCGTCCCACGGCCATCAATTCCCTTGTATCACCACGCCGCAGCGTCCTATGGTCCGCCGGTTTTTCTTGTCCTCCATGCTGGCTCGCGCAACCGCACTGGGCATCCTGGCCCTCCTGTTCGCCTCTCCGGCGGCCCACGCCCAGGATCCGCCCGCTCCGGGGCCGGGGGCTGCCGAGACCCCGTCGGATCGGGTGGCGGAGATCCGGGTGGAGGGGGCCCGCCGGGCGGAGCCGGACGCCATCCGGGCGGCGATGACGACCAAGGTGGGCGACCCCCTCGAGCCCCGCCGGATCCGGGAGGACATCCGCCGGATCTTCGCCCTCGGCTTCTTCTCCGACGTGCAGATCGGCGCCGAGCCCTCGCCGGCGGGCGTGATCCTCACCGTGAAGGTGGAGGAGCGCCCCGCCATCCGTGAGGTGCGCATCGAGGGGAACGACGAGATCTCCACGGAGGATCTGCGCGAGAAGCTGGACGTGCGGCCGTACCAGGTCCTCGACCGGGCGGCGGTGAAGCGCAACGCCGCCAAGATCAACGAGCAGTACGTCGAGAAGGGCTTTTTCCTCGCCTCCGTCTCCTACCGGCTCGAGGAGCAGCCGGACAACCAGGTCGACGTGATCTTCACCGTCTCCGAGAACTCCAAGGTGATGGTGGAGTCGATCGAGTTCCTGGGGAACGAGAAGATCTCCTCGGACGACCTGAAGGAGCCCATGTTCACGAAGGAGGGCGACTTCCTCTCCTTCCTCACCGGCGCGGGCACCTACCGCGAGGAGATATTCCAGCGCGACATCCAGGTGGCCCAGGGCGTCTACTACGACAACGGCTACATCAACGTGAGGTTCGGCAAGCCGGTGGTGGCGCTCACCCCGGACAAGCGGTCGATCTTCATCACCATCCCGGTGGAGGAGGGCGAGCAGTATTCCATCGGCACCATCGACTTCGCCGGCGACATCCTCACCACCAAGGAGGATCTCGCCCGGCTGATGAGCGTGGAGTCCGGCGAGATCTTCTCCCGCAGCAAGCTGCAGGCCGACATTCAGGCGATCACGAACCTCTACCAGGCGGAGGCCTACGCCTACGTGAACGTGGTGCCGCTCACCACGGTGCACCCCGAGGAGCACACGGTCGACCTGGTCTTCGAGATCGAAAAGGGCAAGAAGGTGCGCTGGGAGCGCATCGAGATCGTCGGCAACGACAAGACCCGCGACGGGGTGATCCGGCGGGAGCTGCGCATCTACGAGGGCGAGTACTTCAACGGCACCGACCTCGAACGCTCCAAGGCGCGGGTCACCGCCCTCGGCTTCTTCGAGCCGGATCCGCGCACGGGCATGGTGGAGATCTCCACCCGGAAGGGATCGTCGGACGAGCTGATCATCGGCACCGTCGAGGTGAAGGAGAAGCCCACCGGCACCTTCCAGGTGGGCGCCGGCTTCTCCTCGGTGGAGAACTTCATCGCCACCGCCCAGATCTCCCAGAGCAACTTCTTCGGCTGGGGGCAGTCCGCGTCGCTGTCGGCGCAGATCTCGAGCATCCGGCAGCTCTACCAGCTCCAGTTCGTGGAGCCCTACTTCCTGGACACCAACTGGACGGCGGCGTTCGACCTCTACCGCACCGATGTGGACTACGGCGGCTTCGTCCGCAAGGCGAACGGCGGCGACATCACCTTCGGCCACCCGCTCCCCTTCGTGAAGACGGACGAGCTCCGGCTCTTCCTCACCTACACCCTGGAGGACGTGGAGGTCACCACCGGCGGCTACCAGATCGGTGGCGTCCGCCTCTTCGGCCGGTTCAAGGACGGCCTCACCTCGTCGGCCCGCCTCACCCTCGCCTGGGACGCCCGCAACAACCGGCTCTTCCCGTCCCGCGGCTTCTACCAGTCCGGCTCGATCGAGGAGGCACCGCGGTGGCTCGGCTCCGACTTCCTCTACACCCGATACACCGGCGTCTCCCGGTGGTACTTCCAGCTCCCGTACCGGCTCGTCTTCAAGACCCAGGGGACCATCGGCTACATCCGCGGCGAGAACGTTCCCATCTCCGAGCTCTACTTCGTGGGCGGCATCAACTCCGTCCGCGGCTACCAGCTCCGGACCCTGTCGCCGACCCTGCCGGTGGGGATCAACGGGAACGACCCCCAGTCATCGACCTTCCCGTACCTGGTCGGCGGCAACAAGCAGCTCGTCTTCAACAACGAGCTCGAGTTCCCCATCTTCGAGAAGGTGGGGATCCGCGGCGTCCTCTTCTACGACCTCGGCAACGCCTTCGCCGCCACTGAGAACTTCTTCGAATACGACGAGCAGGACCTCTTCCTGGGCATGTTCCACTCGGTGGGCTTCGGCTTTCGCTGGTTCTCACCGATCGGCCCCTTGCGGTTCGAGTGGGGCATCCCGCTCACCCCCAGGCCGGAGGACCAGCGGATCCTCTTCGAGTTCACCATCGGGAACAGCTTCTGATGCCCGGGGGCGCGGGGATGAATGGTTCCGGCGACCCGCGGGTTGTGGCGCGCGGCGGGCGGGCCCGGCGCTCGGCCGCCTGCCGCTTGCCTGCTTGACCGCATTGCCGGCGATGCTACGGTACGTCGCCTTCGCAAAGGAACGAGGTTGAAGATGGGAAGGATCCTGCCGCTCGCGGTGGTCGCCGCGATCCTGATGCCGATCGCCGCCCAGGCCGCCGAGGTGAAGATCGGCTACGTCGACCTCCAGCGCGCCTTGAACGAGGTGGAGGAGGGGCAGACGGCCAAGGCCCGCCTCAAGGCCAAGTTCGAGCGCAGCCAGGCCCAGCTCGACCAGGAGCAGGCCTCCCTCAAGGCCCGCAGGGAGGAGCTCGACAAGAAGCGCCTCGCCATGGACGAGGCCACCCTGCGCCAGAAGGCGGAGGAGCTCGACAAGGAGTTCGTCCGGGTCTCCGGCCTCTACTCCAAGCTCCAGAAGGAGCTCTCCGACGAGGAGCGGGAGGCCACCGCCCAGATCTTCAAGAAGATGCGGACCCTCATTGCCGACATGGCCGAGAAGCAGGGCTTCACCTACGTGCTCGAGATGAACGAGTCGGGGCTCCTCTACGGGCCGCCGTCTCTCGACCTCACCAACGAGCTCGTCCGCGCGTACAACGCCGCGAACAGGTCGGCGAAGAAGTGAGCCAGGAGATCCTCCTCTCGGAGCTCGCCCGCGAGCTGGGCGGCGAGGTGCTGGGCGACGGCGATCGACCGATCGACGGCATCGCCACCCTGGAGACCGCCGGCCCCAGGCAGATCAGCTTCTTCTCGAACCGCAAGTACCGGCAGCAGTACCTGGCCACCAAGGCCGGGGCGGTGATCGTCGGGCCGAAGGACGCCCAGAGGGAGCGGCCGGAGGGCGCCAGCCTCCTGGTGGTCGCGGACGCCTACCTCGCCTTCGCCAAGACCTCGACCCGGTTCAACCCGCCCAGGACCTACGAGCCCGGTGTCGACCCCCGCGCCGCGGTGGATCCCGGCGCCTCCGTCGATCCCACCGCGACCGTGATGCCGTTCGCCTACGTGGGGCCCGGCGCGAAGATCGGCGCCCGCGCCGTGATCCACGCCCACTGCGCGATCCTGGCCGATGCGGTGATCGGCGACGACTGCCTCCTCTACCCGGGCGTCGTGGTGAGGGAAGGGTGCGCCCTGGGTGCCCGCACGATCGTGCAGCCCGGCGCGGTGATCGGGGGCGACGGCTTCGGCTTCGCCTTCGAGCCGGCCCGGATGCGGCACTTCAAGGTGCCACAGGCCGGCGCGGTCCGCGTGGCCGAGGACGTGGAGATCGGCGCCAACACCTGCCTCGATCGCGGCACCCTCGGCGACACGGTGGTGGGGCAGGGGGTCAAGATCGACAACCTGGTGCAGATCGCCCACAACGTGGAGATCGGCCCCTTGAGCCTCCTCGCCGGCTGCTCGGCGGTGGCGGGCTCCACGCGCCTGGGCAAGGGCGTGATCCTCGGGGGCCAGTCCGGGGTCATCGGTCACCTGGAGCTCGGCGACGGGGCCCGGGTCGCGGCGGGGGGCGCAGTCTACGCCGACATCCCCGCCGGCGCCGCCCAGGGCGGCCACCCCGCCATCGACCAGACACGGTGGCTGCGGGAGCAAGCCGCCATCCACGAGCTGCCCGAACTCCTCAAGGAAGTCCGCAACCTGCGCAAGCGCCTGGAGGCCCTCGAAGGAGGGGAGAGCTGATGGAAGGCATCGACTACAAGCAGATCCTCGAGATCCTGCCGCACCGCTATCCCTTCCTCCTCGTCGATCGGGTGACCGAGGTGACGAAGGGCGAGCGCCTCGTCGGCTACAAGAACCTCACCTTCAACGAGGACTTCTTCAACGGCCACTTCCCCGGCAACCCGGTGATGCCCGGCGTCCTCATCGTCGAGGCGCTGGCCCAGGCGGGCGCGCTGCTCGCCTTCCTCACCGAGCCGCTCGACATCTCCCAGAAGGTGATCTATCTGGCGGGCGTCGACGGCGCGCGTTTCAAGCGGCCGGCCCGCCCCGGGGATCGCCTCGACATGGAGCTCAAGGTGATCAAGCACAAGGGCGTGCTGTGGAAGCTGGGCGCCGAGGCCCGGGTCGACGGCCAGAAGGCGGCCGAGGCCGAGCTCCTCGCCATGGTCACCGACAGGTAGACGCGCATGTCGAACATCCATCCCACCGCGATCGTCGACGGAGGAGCCGAGCTTCATCCGTCGGTCGTCGTCGGGCCGTACTCGATCATCGGCCCCGACGTGAGGATCGGCGAGGGGACGAAGGTCGGCCCCCACGTGGTCATCACCGGGCGCACGACCATCGGCAAGAACAACACGATCTACCAGTTCGCCTCGATCGGCGACGCGCCCCAGGACCTCAAGTACCGGGGCCAGCCCACCTCCGTGGAGATCGGCGACCACAACGTCGTCCGCGAGTACGCCTCGGTCCACCGGGGCACCGTCGAGGGCGGGGGCGTCACCCGCATCGGCTCCCGCTGCCTGCTCTGCTCGACCACCCACGTCGCCCACGACGTGCAGCTCGGCGACGGCGTCGTCATGTCGAGCGGGGCGATGCTGGCGGGGCACGTGGTGGTGGGCGACTTCGTGATCCTGGGCGGCATGGCCGGCGTCCACCAGTTCGTGCGCATCGGCCGCAACGCCTTCGTCTCCGGCGGCTCGATGGTCGGCATGGACGTGCCGCCCTTCTGCACCGCCTCCGGCTACCGCGCCGAGCTCGCCGGCCTCAACACCGTGGGCCTGCAGCGGCACAAGTTCACCGAGGAGCAGATCCGCAACGTCAAGAAGGCGTATCGGACCCTCTTCCGGATGAAGCTGGGCCTGCGCGAGGCCATCACCCGGGTCCGGGCGGAGATCCCGGACGATCCCAACGTCACCCACCTCCTCGAGTTCATCGAGGGATCCCAGCGGGGCGTCACCCGGTAGGTCAGGTCGAATGAGCGCAGCCTCCCCCCAGCAGGTCGAGCCGACGAGGTCCATCGGGCTCATCGCAGGTTCGGGGGTGTTCCCGCTCCGGTTCGCGGCCAGCGCCAGGAGGCAGGGGCTCCGAGTGGTGGCGGTCGCCCACCGAGGGGACACCGACCCTGCGATCGAGGAGGTCTGCGACGAGGTGACCTGGGTCCACCTGGGCCAGCTCGGCAAGATGGTGAAGGCCTTTCAGGCCGCCGGCGTCTCCCGGGCCGCCATGGCCGGCGGCGTCGCGAAGACGAAGCTGTTCGGCGGCCTGCGCCCCGACCTCACCGCCCTCAAGCTCGCGCCGCGCCTCAAGCGCTTCGACAACGAGAGCCTCCTCAAGGCCATCGCCGGCGTCTTCGAGGACGGGGGGGTGGAGATCGTGGACCCCATGCCCTTCTGCCCCGACCTGGTGGCGCGGCTGGGGCCCTACGGCAAGCGTCGACCCGACGCCAAGGTGCAGGCCGACATCGTCCTGGGGATGAAGGTCTCCAACGCGATCAGCCGCGCCGAGATCGGACAGACCGCCTGCGTCAAGGGGGGCACGATCGTCGCGGTCGAGGCGATGGAGGGCACGGATCGCTGCATCCGCCGCGCGGGCGAGGTGGCAGGGAAGGGGGTGGTGGTCGCGAAGGTCGCCATGCCCGACCAGGACATGCGCTTCGACGCCCCCTGCATCGGCCCCGGCACAGTGGCGACCTGCGCGGAGATCGGCGCCGCCGCCCTGGTCTTCGAGGCGGGCCGGGCCATCGTCCTGGAGGCCGAGGAGATCGCCGCCACCGCCGACGCCGCGAAGCTCGCTCTGGTCGGCGTGCGGGCCGACGGATCCTACTGACCCGCCGGACCGAGGGCCCTCTCGGCCCGGTTGACCGGCCGCAGCGTCCAAGCGTAGAAACGTCCATTCGAATGCCCCCCTCACGCTCGGGAAGCCGAGCGCATCGGTGCGCCATGCGACGTTCGCGAATCCTCCCCATCGTCTCCCTCCTCTCCGCCTTCGCGTGGATCGCCTGCGGCGGCGGTGATTCCGGCGAGGGCGGCCCTGGCGGCGGCGGCCCCGGCTCCTGCCAGAGCCCCGACGGAAAGCCAAAGGCCTGCAGCGTGACGCCGGAGAGCGGCGGAGAGGGAACGCTCGTCGTGATCCACGGCGTGAACTTCCCCACCTCCTCCGGCTCCAGCGTGCGGGTGAAGTTCAGCGGCGCCGACGCTCTGATTCCCCAGAGCGTCGAGCCGACCGCGATCGAGGTGAAGGTCCCCGGCAGGGCGACAACCGGGCCGATCAACCTGGAGATCGACCTGGGCAAGGGCTTCGTCACCTACCCCGGGCCGACGTTCACCGTCACCGACGAGAAGCCCCTCCCCGCGCTCAAGTCCCTGAGCCCCACGTCCGTGACGCTGGGCGAGCCCCCGCCGGAGATCACGATCAGCGGGACGGGGTTTCGCTCGTCGACCGAGGTCCTCTGGAACGGCGAGACGATCCCGTCACTCTACAGCTCCTCCAGCTCGATCAAGATCCACCCCACCGCGGAGATGCTCGACGCGGTGAAGACCCACAAGGTGCAGGTGGTGTCGCCGCCTCCTGGCGGCGGAACCTCCCAGGAGACGCTCGAGTTCAAGGTGGTTCACGGCCTGCAGGTCGTGTCCGCCGAGGCGCGCTCCGCCACTTCGGTGCGGGTCACCTTCGACAGGCCGGTCTCCACCAGCACGGCCACGGCCCGGAGGAACGCGGACCGGATCTATTCGTTCTCCCCCAAGCTGTCGGTCTCGGAGGCCCAGATGGAGATGGGCAGCGGCGGCCGATCCGTGATCGTCTCCCTGCGGGACCCCCAGCAGCCGAACGTGGAGTACACGGTCACGGTGGACAAGACGAGGGTCACTTCCGCCGAGGGCGGCATCCTCAACGGCAACGACTCGGACACCTTCCGCGCCTTCAACTCCAACCCGATCGCCGACGGGAGCTTCGGCGCCGACCCCGGCTGCGGCCCGGCCGCGCTCTCGGGCCCCATGGGCCTCGGCGTGCTCACGACGCACCTCTACGTGACCGAGGAGAGCGGCAACCAGGTGCAGAAGCTCGACATCTCCGCGGACGTTCCGGAGTTCCTCGGCTTCTACGGGTACGACGGCACCACCACCGGCTTCCTCACCGGCGCGGGCTCCACCGCCGAGGGCTGCCCGGGCGGCTCCACCGATCACGACGAGGCGCTGGTCGCACCCCGCGGCGCGCCCGGCCTCGATCCCCTCACCGGAAACCTGTACGTGGCGGACACCGCCCGCGACCGGATCGTCCGCTTCCTCGTGTCCGCCTCGGGCGGCGGGGAGACGGCGACCTTCGAGTCCTTCGTCCGCGGTGACGCCGCGGCTTCCGAGAGCGCCAGGTGGAAGTCGCCGGTGATCCTCGGCGTCATCGGCAAGCAGCTCTACGTCGCCACCAGCGCCGATCAGATCCGCAGGCTCAACTTCGACGGGTCGAGGGAGCCGGATCCCTTCGGGGCCATGGGCGACGGCGGAGGCGAGTTCCGCTTCAACCTCGCCGAGCCCCCCGAGGACTGCGAGGTCGACGATCCGCGCCTGGAGTGCGCCTACGACGGCAGCGGCCTGCCGGCGATGGCGTACGACTCGAACAAGCGGTTCCTGTACGTGGTGGAGCCGGGCAACCACCGGGTCCAGCGCATCCGGGTGGATCGGGACACGGGGCGCCTCCAGGTCGAGATGAGCAACAGCGCCATCGGCAAGGGCGTGACCAAGTTCGGCAACCGCAACACCCACGAGGTCAAGGGCGCCGGGACGGGGAAGGGCGAGTTCACCAACCCCTCGGGCATCGCCATGGACCGGGCGGGGACGCTCTGGGTGATCGACGAGGCGAAGGGCGGCCGCGTGCAGCGCTTCGCCGACAGCGGCACCTTCCAGCAGGAGTTCCTGCTCGGCTACGTCCCCGGCGGAATCGCCTTCGACGGCGAGAACCGGATGTGGATCGCGGATCCGCTGAACGGCAAGGTGCACCGCTTCCAGCTCTGATCCTCGGTTGACCGGGGGCTACGCGGCGCGCCACGACCCGGTCGTCGGCGCGCCGCTTTCGTTCCGGGCGCCTGCCTCCCACAATCATCCTGCGCGCATCGGAGGCGTGCCCGGGGGCGGGCGTAGGTCTTGCCGCCGGCGCTGGCGTCGATCGCGCCCCTGGCCACTCTGGACAATTCAAGACGCGAGTGGCCAGACGTGTGATGCAATCCGCACGACTCGAACGATCGCTCCGGTCTCCCGCAAGGAAAGCGGGAGCCATTGTTTACAGAATGACACTCGGACGAGGCAGGGTGCGGTTGTTTTGCATAGGGCCCTTGACGACTCAGCGTGAAACGTGCTGCACTCATCTCAGCCCCTCTCTTGGGTTGGGTTTTTGGTTTCTGGGTGGGTTGGCGAAAAGGGGCGCCAATGAAAGCAAAACAGAAAGGGAGGATACGCATGTTCGCTCGGACCATACGATTTCGAATTCTGCCGGCTTTCATTGGGGCGGCGGCGCTCACCATTGGTGGATGCACCCCCCCCCGGTCGACGATGAGGTGACCCGCAGCGGAGCCGCCCTCTTTGGGCCGGGAGTAGACGAGTACCCGGCACCTTCGTGGTTCGCGGATCTTTCCACCCTCGAAGGCGTCGCCGCGAGTGTCGGGGAGATCGTCGCCAGAGTGTCGGGAGGCCCGTACGAGGGGCAATACGCTGGACGCTGCACGGGGGTCCTGGTGGCCCGGGACAAACTGCTGACTACGGCGGCCTGCATGATCGACCTCGAGGGTGAATACGGAACCTTCCTCGAGCCACCGGATCTGTACGTGAGGTTTCCTCAAGTTCTCGACCTCCTCACGAACGAACCGGCCTGGATCCCCGTAGTCGGAGTCTGGAGGACGGAGGGAACCTGGGACGAAGTCGCTTTGTCGTCGAGTTCGTTTGCAGTCCTCACCCTTCTATTCGAACTCGTTCACGCGGAGGTGGCACAGATCGCGCCGGTGTTCTTCTCCGACGTCGAAAGGGCGATCCAGGACGGGATTCTCCTAGCCGACGACGCCGTGGTCGCCGGCTTCGGTCCAAGTTGTGACTGGTGCATGGATGATGGTCGACGGCTCGGGAAGTTGGGGACTCCCGTTCAGACTTTCGCGAGCGGGGTGGGGGGCCATCCTTTCCTGATTTCGAACGTCCGTCTTGGCGACGACGATCCTGGCGCGGAGTTCGGAATCAACAGGCTCGACCGGGGAGGACCGCTCTTTCTTCGCGAGGCACAGTCGAACCGGTACGTCGTCGTTGGGAGCTACCTGGCGACGTTGTTGGAAAGCGTCGATGGGGACGTCGTACGAACGAAGCGGTTCACCTACCTGGGCAGAATGGGAGACACGAACCCCGACTATGACCACGCCGAGATCATTCGACCGCATCTAGGCGAGTTCATCGACGGGGAACCCTGTGCGCCGAAGGAGGTCCTGGCCGGTCCGAACTCCAATTTCGAGGCGGAGATGGACCTCGATCGGAGGATCGGGGGGATGGAGTACCTCGCCGACCGCTGTGACTCGGTCCCCTTGATGCTCCACGAAACGCCGCTCTCGAAGACGTCGAAGGCGAGCAAGATCTTTTTCTCGGTTCGTCCGTGGTTGGGCAACGGAGCCGTGACCCCGGAGTTTTACGAGTGGCCGGTGAGCCGGTTCTGCGATTGCTTCGACGAATCAATGGACCCGTTGGACGAAGCGGCATGCCTCGAAATCCGCTGCTTCGCCGGCGAAGTAAACAAGGGGCGCGGGGGGTGGAAGGGCATCGACCTTTACCAGACGAACGAGGATGGGGGGGTGATGTTCATTCCGGCAGGGACCGGCGGTCCATACGTGCGCGTCCGCGAGGGGAGGCTCGGAGAGGGGGAGACCTTCGAGTGGGACTGGACCGCAGACGTCCCCGGTCACATCCGCGGACACAGAAGGGCTGGTTCCAAGGTTTCGACGCGAGGGTATCTCGGCGTCTCGCTCGAGAGCCTGGGCCGGACCCGCAGCGAACGGGACGACCTCTGGGAGCACGACCTGCGTGGAACGGTCTCCTTCCGCGAGTTCGACCACTCGCCCAATGGTGGCCCACCGATCCCCCCGCCGCCGCCGCCTATCCGGCCCTGCCCCGTTTCGAAGTGCGTGATGTGGGGGACCCGTCCCTCCGACTTCGACGTCGACGGTCTCCGCGGGGATCCCGTGTGGAAGCCGGGACCGCCACCTCATGCGATCGCCAAGAACGAGGAGGAACGCTTGGTTCTCATGGGGGCTCGCGAAGACTCGGTTGATATCACGAACGCGCTCGGGCCGCTCCTTCGAGAGATCGCGAAGATGAAGGAGGGCGGCGAAGCGGTCAGGTGGCTCTCGGCGGAAGAGGGCCCGCAGGCGCTTGCATCTCTCGGGATCCCGGAGCGTGCAGCGGTCGTGACCTCGGCCGGGGCCGTCTTTTCGGTCGTCTCCGGCGGCGGGATGATGGAAGCGGTCGAAGCTGGCAGCTCGGGGCTTCTCGGGTTTGCCGCCCCGATGACCGCGCAGGCGGCGGCGACCACCCTGGCGAGCATGATCTCGACCGCGTCGGTGACGATCGACCTTCCATCGAACGGACGGGCGCTCTACTCGGCGACCGAAGGCGCGATCTTCGTGGTGAAGGGGCCGGACGTCACCTCCGGCGGCATGATTCGTCGCACCGATCTCGCCTCCGGACTCACGACGACGCTTTCCTTCGCCGGGGCGGCGCCGTCCGGCACGATCCTGGGCGCGACGTTCGATTCCGACGCCGGCAAATTCTTCGTCCTCGATGCGGTCGAGGGGCAGGCGCGCCTCGCCTCCTACGACATCGCCCAGAAGCAGGGGCGGATCCTGTGGACAGTCCCCTTCTCGGGGGCCTTCGACTTCGTCGCCTTGTCGAGAGCCGCCACCGGGGAGCTCGTCCTGATCGCCGGGTCCCAGGGCGATTACACCGCGTGGCTGGTCCGCGAAAAGAGCAACGGTGTGGTGGCGTTTCTGGGCCGATTGGAGCGAAGCGGGGTGCCTCTCGATGAGCCGGTCATGGGGGCATACGCTCCCGTCCTGGCGGTCGAGGCGCCAGAAGGCGAGCTTCGGTACGACCACCTGGATCCACGGGAGTTCGTGAACGGCGCGCCATGCGAGTCGTTGTGAGCGCCTTTCCGAATCGTCTGCTTCGGATCGTGCAGGTGGCAGCGCTCCTGGGCGCTGCCACCTGCAACGCTCCCGCCGAAGGCCCGCCCGCGACCGCTGGAGAGGGAGCATCCGGGGGCCAGGGAGGCGTGTCTGGAGGAGCAGGTGGGGACGGAGGCGGCGCGGGACTTGGCGGCGCGGCGAATGGAGGTTCGGGAGGTACGGAAGGTGTCGGTGGCACATCAGGTGCGGGAAGCACTGAGGAACCCTTCCCCTCTTGGCTCGCCGATGAATCGATCTGGGGGCCAGAGCCGGACGGCCCTGCCGCGATCGAGGCATGTCGGTTCGAGTCCGCAGACGAGTCGGACCTGCCCCTTTCCAAACTAAATTGGGAGAGCTGCGGGGCCGGGTGTGAGCGGGCGAGTGTCCTTCAGACAGGGGCTAGGTACGCACAGCTCCCGCGGCTCAGTACCACGATGATTGACGGCGTAGAGACGCCGATTCTGGTGCAATTGGAGTCATTCGAATATCCAACTGTCCATGGCAGGAGTGCAAGGACGCTTTTTCGGGTAATCGACCTCGAATCAAATGGAACGATCGCAGCTCTCCAACGCATTCGAGAACCGATTCATGTAAATGGTTCAAGCTGCACTTTGAGATCGTGGTCTCGCGAAAATGCGCTCCACGTCGATCTGTTGGTCGGCAAGTCACGCCAAAAGGGAACCTACGATCCGGATTCAAAACGCTGGATCTGGCAACTGCCCCTTCGCCCTAGCGTTGGTGTCGAGACGTGCTTCCCCCTCGAGTTTCAGAACGGCGGTCGAACGCTCTATCTCTGCGGCACGAAGATCTACGCCTCGCTCGAGCCTGGCTCGAGCGAGGTCGCGGAGCTGGAGGATCTCGGCGAAGAGTTCGTCGCCAGTTCAGGGGCGGACGGCTCCGACCTCGCGATCTGGACCGAGATGAAGTACCGGGGGCAGGGCTCCCGGATCCGCGGCTGGGCCCCGGATGGCCGAGGGGTGAGGACGCTCCTCTCGGATCTGCCCGGAGATACCTGCTACGTAGGCTTGAGCGAGACCCGGATCGCCGGCGCGATGATCGAGCCGCAGGGCCGCCGAGGGTGCAGGGCGACCTACGGCAAGTTCACCGTCTGGTACGCAGAACGGAATGGAGTGGAGTCAGCCGGACCCGAGGTCGCGTTCAGTCCGCATATCTCCAATCGGTCCATCTGGCTGGACAAGACCACCACTGCAGGCGACTTCATCGCAGTTCAGGTCATTCAGACGAACAAGGGGTTGGAGAATAGAGATAACGTGATCCTCGTACGCACGACCGATTGGGCGAAGCGGTGGGTGCCGCCGCCCCCCGGACACGCGATCTACGATCACACGCTCACCTCGCGGTACCTCTACGTTGCGCCGACGGGTGTCGGAGGGACCTACGAGATTCACGACTCCGTCTACCGCTACGACCTGACGAAGTTCGAATCGATCGGAGAGCCGCTGGATTGAAGGACGTGGGCAGGACGGGCATCCGGTGGGCACAATCCCTCTCGAGACGATGGGAACCGAGGAGGCTGACGGATCGGCGGCGCGATCGAACCCGGCGACGACGAGGCGGGGAGCGCGCTACCGGGCGCTGTGCCGAGGAAGGGGGAACGGCGCGCAATTCACCGTCGACCGAGGATTTGCCACCGAGGCATCGGGGGCGGTCGTCATCAGCGGCGACGGAGGAGCGCGGCGAAGAAGCCGTCCGTGCCGTGGACGTGCGGCAGCAGCCGCAGGTAGCGCCCGGCTCCGAGCCTCTCCGCGAGCTCCTCGCCGAGCGTCGTCGACGGGGGCAGGAACTCGAGATCCGGCCTCTCGGCGAGGACCGCCTCGACCACCTCCTCGTTCTCCTCCGCGGCGACGCTGCAGGTGGCGTAGACGATCCGCCCGCCCGGCTTCGCGAGGGAGGCGTAGCGGTGGAGGAGCGCACGCTGGAGCGACGCGAAGCGCGCGACCGATCCTTCGTCCAGGCGATGGCGCGCGTCCGGGTTGCGGCGCAGCACCCCGAGGCCGGTGCAGGGCGCGTCGACGAGCACCGCGTCCGCCTTCCCCGACAGCCGGGCCGACAGCTCCGCCGGCAGCCCGTCCTCAGGGACGACGTGGGCCTCCCAGTTGTGGACGCCCGCGCGGCGCGCCCGGGGCCCGAGCTGCGACAGCCGGCGACCGTCCACGTCCAGCGCCACGAGGCGGCCCTTGTTGCGCATGCTGGCCGCGAGGGCGAGGGTCTTGCCGCCCGCGCCGGCGCAGGCGTCGATCGTGAGCCAGCCGGGCCTCGGATCGAGGAGCGCCGCCAGGAGCTGGGAGCCCTCGTCCTGGATCTCGAAGAGCCCCTCCCGGAACGAGGGGAGGCCGAAGAGGTTCACGCGGCCCTCCACGTGGAGGCCGTCGGCGGCGAACCGGGTGGGCGTCGACGCCACCCCTTCCGCCTCCAGCCGCCGGGCGAGGGCCTCCCGCTCGACGTGAAGTCGATTCGCACGGATGGTCAGCGGAGCCCGCTCGTTCAGCGCGGCGGCGAGGTCGCGGGCCCCCTCCTCCCCGAGCTGCCGGACGAAGATCGCGGTCATCCAGGTGGGCAGGCCCTCCTCGAGCGCGATCCGCTCCTCCACCGGCGCGTCCGCGGCGGCGACCGGCTCCTCGCCCAGGAAGGCATCCAGGCCCGGCAGGAGCGCCGCCGACAGCCCCGCCTCGGCCAGGGCCCTCGCCGGATCGACGCCTCGCTCCTTCGCCCGCAGCGCCTCGTACCAGAGGGCGCGCCGCGCCGCGGGCGAGAGCGCCAGGTACTCGCCGCCCAGCGTCCGCTCGAAGACGTGGTGGAGGCGGCCCTCCGCGCGGAGGAGGCCGTACACCGCCTCGGCCACCGCGCGGCGCTCGGCGGCGTAGAGGCGCCGCTCCCGGTGCAGGAGGTGGTCGAGGGTGCGATCGGCCACCCGACCCTCGTCGCGGATCGCGGCGAGCGCCTCCAGGGCGAGGGCCCGGACGAGATCCTCGCGCAAGGGCCTCGGGCGCACCTCGGCCGGGCCGCCGAGCTGCGCCCGCGTCGACTTCCGGTCGAAGCGCCGACCCGTTCCCCTGCCGCCGGGCCTGCCGGCCTTGACTCCCCGTTTTGCTGCCATTACCTACTCCACCTTCCCGCCGTCGTCCCGGCAAGTGGCCGGACCCGCGGAAGGTGCCGTATTTTTCTGGAAGTCGAAACCCTGGGTCGCCTGCCGCATCGAAGACGTACGAGCGCGGCGACGCGCCCAGCCCACCCGAAACCCTCTAACCACGGAGAAGAAACCATGATTCAGCTTCTGCAGAAGGCTCCGGATTTCACCGCCAAGGCCGTCGTCGGCAAGGGCGACTTCACCAGCGTCTCGCTCTCGGACTACCGGGGCAAGTGGGTGGTGCTCTTCTTCTACCCGCTCGACTTCACCTTCGTCTGCCCCACGGAGATCCAGGAGTTCTCGAAGCGCCACGACGAGTTCAAGGCCCTCAACGCCGTCGTGTTGGGCGCCTCGGTCGACTCCGAGCACTCGCACAAGGCCTGGATCAACAACGGTCTCGGCGAGCTGAAGTACCCCCTCATCGCCGACTTCAACAAGGAGATCTCCCGGAAGTACGGCGCGCTCCTCGAGGACGAGGGCTTCGCGACCCGCGCGACTTACATCATCGATCCGGAGGGCGTCCTCCAGTACGCCAACTTCCACAACCCGAACGTCGGCCGCTCCGTCTCCGAGACGCTGCGCGTCCTCCAGGGCTGCCAGACCGGCGAGCGCTGCCCCGCCGAGTGGAAGCCTGGCCAGAAGACGATCTGATCGTCCGATCGATCGCCTCGCGACGCGGGCGGCGGCCTCCTCGGCCTGCCGCCCGTTTCGTCTCCGGCCGCTCCGCATGAAGGATGCGGAAGCGGGCGGTCGGCCTCCACGGGCCTGCCGCCCGTCTCGTCTCGGGTCCATCCTCGCGAACGGTGCGAAGAAGCCCACCGGGCCCGGAGCCCGCGCCGCTCGCGGGCGCCCGCCGCCTCAGCGGCCCCGCTGGGCCGCCCGGCGGGGGATCGACGAGCGCGGCGGTCCGCCGGGCTTCGCCTTGCCGCCCAGGGTCCGGGGCGCGGCCTTCTTCACCTGCGCGGCCCTGGCGGCGGCGGCCTTCTTCGACACCGCGTCGGTCCCGCCGGTCAGCGCCACCAGCACCTTCTCCGCGTGGCCGTCCACCCGCACCGGGGACCACACGGCCGACACCGTCCCCTCCTCGTCGAGGAGGAAGGTGGAGCGGATCGTCCCCACCACCTTCTTGCCGTACATGGTCTTGGTGCCGTAGGCGCCGTAGGCCGTGGCCACCGCGTTGTCGGCGTCGGTGAGGAGCGGGTAGGGGAGGTCGTGGTTCTTGCGGAACCGCTCGTGGGAGGCCAGCGAGTCCTTCGAGATCCCGAAGACCGCCGCCCCCGCCTCGGCGAAGGCGCCGTGCAGATCGCGGAAGTCGCAGGCCTCCCGGGTGCAGCCGGGCGTCTCGTCCTTCGGGTAGAAGAAGAGCACCACCTTCCGGCCGCGGAGCGACTCGAGGGAGACGTCCTCGCCCGTGGTGGAGGGGAGCTTGAACGGGGGAGCCTTGTCGCCGACGCGTAGGGCCATGGGGACCTCCAGGAGCCGAATGGGAACGTCCCCCCTCGCGTACCAACGCGCCGGCCGCCGCGCAAGCGAGGAAGGCGCGAGGGGGGGATAGGGGCGGACGACCGCCCGGGCGGCCTCGAAAAGATGGGGAGGGCGGTGGAATTCACGTCCCGAGACGGTTATAGAAGCGACCGATGCGACGCCGCACGAGTCGCCAAGGAGAATGCCCATGGAGACCCAGACCCCCGTCCAGACCCCGGCGCCGGTCGCCGGATTCGAGTTCTCGCCCTCGTCCCCCGTCGCCCTCACCGCCACCGCGGTCGACAAGGTGAAGGAGGCCATCGCCTCGCAGAACCTCTCCGGGCACCTCCTGCGCATCGCCGTCGTGGGCGGCGGCTGCTCCGGCTTCAACTACGATCTCGACCTGGTGAAGGAGGCCAAGCCCACCGACCTCCGCTACGAGATCGCGGGCGTCCCGGTCGCCGTCGATCAGACGAGCGTCCCGTTCCTGGACGGCACGGTCGTCGACTTCGTGGAGACCCTCCAGGGCGCCGGCTTCAAGTTCAACAACCCCAAGGCCAAGGCCACCTGCGGCTGTGGCACCTCCTTCTCGGCGTAAGGGCGCCTGAGACAGGCGGCTTCGAATCCACGGAGGGGCGCGGGCGACGCGCCCCTCCTCGTCTTTGCGGGAGGCGCGCCATGGCGGGGCTGATCGTGAAGTGGGTCACCGTCGGCCCGTTTCGGCAGAACTCGTACGTCGTCGGGGATCCGGAGAGCCGAGACGCGATCCTGGTCGATCCCGGCGACGAACCCGAGGCGATCGAGGCGCTCCTCGAGCAGGAGGGCCTCGTCCCCCGCTACATCCTCAACACCCACGCCCACCTCGATCACGTGGGCGCCGTCCACCATTTCCAGCAGAACCGCGGCCTCTCGTTCTACCTCCACCCCGGCGATCGGGACTGGCTGGAGAACCTGCCGCTGCAGGGGCGGATGTTCGACGTCCCCGTCTCGCCCACGCCGCGGGTGGACCGCTGGATCTCGGACGGAGACGTCTTCCACGTGGGCTCCAAGCGCGTCGAGGTGATCCACACCCCGGGCCACACCCCCGGTGGCTGCTGCCTCTGGTTCCCCGAGGATCGCGTCCTCCTCACGGGCGACACCCTCTTCGCCGGCAGCGTGGGGCGCACCGACTTCCCCGGCGGCTCCACCGAGCAGCTCCTCTCCTCGATCCGCGATCGGCTCTTCCCCTTGGGCGACGACGTCGTCTTCCACTCCGGGCACGGCCCGCCCTCCACGCTGGGCGAAGAGAAGCGCAGCAACCCCTTCGTCGGCGCCGGCTCCGGCTTCGGCAAGAAATGGGTGTAGGATCGGCGGTCGCATGGCCAACTTCCTCATCGTCGCCGCCGAGGCCTCGGGCGATCTTCACGGCGCGAGCCTGATGAGGGCGATCCGCAGCGCCCG
>DATMSB010000093.1:0-23705 GCA_035565615.1 Vulgatibacter sp.
CCGCCTTCGGCGTTCGCCTTGCTGCGGCCTCGGCCGCCGCGCCTTCCGCGGCGGCGTCGCTTCTTGGGGGCCTCTTCGCCGCCGGCGGCGTCCCGGCCTTCGGCCGGCGTGCCTGGGGCTGCCTTCGCCTCGGAGGCGTTCACCGTCGGGGGTGGGGGGCTCTCGGCGCGGCTCCCGGTGGAGGGGGATGTACGGGGGGGGATCGATTCGGCGCGGTCCGACCCGTGGGTCTCGGCGCCGTCGTTGAAGTTCTCTCGGTGCAAGTGCTCGTCCTCGGACGATGGACGTCCAGCGGCGGCGGCTCCACCCACGCGCTGGAAGCGCGGCGGAGCCCGGCCGTTTGGGAAGGGCGCGGGCGAGCGAGCGGCGCGGAGAACAGGTCCGCGAGGCCGCCACCGCCGGGTCGCGCCGGTCGGGGTTTCACTGGTTCAACACGCGATGGTCGCAGGGGTAGTCCTCGAATCGCGCCGGCCTCGACGGGCGCCGGTCCGTGGTTTTCAGGCCGATCGCCTCGGTGGGCCCTCGTCGTCGGGCGGCGCTGGGCCGTCCTCGGGCCTGGGAGGCGGGTGGCCGGGGTCGTCGCCGATCGGCCAGCTCCGATCGCCGAAGGTGAAGAAGAACCACCCATCCTCCTCTCGGAGGAAGGGCGTGAGATCGAGCTGGGCCTGCCTGGAGAGGCGGGCCCGGTGGTCGCCCTTCACCCGGCAGTAGACCACCTGGTCGGGTGAGCGGGCGAGGCTGCGCGGATCGAGCGGCTCCCGGCTCTCGTCGGAGACGAGGAGGTCCAGCCCCTCCTCGCCCTGGACGATCCGCCGGATCACGTACGGCGTGTCCTCCACCGTCACGTAGGCCCAGTCGGAGCCGAAGCGGATGAGGTATCGCCCATCCGCCGCTCGTTCGAGGCCACGGCTCCACGCGCGCACGATGGCCGGATGCTTCACCGGCTCCCCGTCGTGCCAGAATCGGCCGTGTTCGTCCAGGCGGATCCCGCTTCGGACCCTCGTGTGCAGCCGCTCGATCACCCGGGCATCGTACCGCGTGGCACCAGGATTCGCTCGGTTCCTGGAGGGTCCATCCCTGTGGGGCGCCGGGCCGCCGGCAGGACGAGGGCCGACCCCGCAGCACGTGCACGAGGCGCCGAGGGGCCCCTGGCGGGCCGGTGGGGGAGTGGCTTCCCGCCAAAGCACGCGCCGATGCCGATCGAGGTGCGGCCACCGCGCGCGTGGGGACGGGCAACGCAGGCTACAGGCGTGAGCGCGCCGACGTTCGGCCGCCGCCGCGCGTGGGGGCGGGCAGCTACGGGGATCCTTCGCCGAGGGCGCGGCGGCGGGCGAGGTCGAGCGCCAGGTAGGCGGCCCCGCGGCGCACCTCCTCGCGGCCCCCGTAGGTGACCCTCCGCTGCTTGACCAGGGTGGGGAGCCCGCCCCCGGCGATGGCGGCGTAGAAGGTGCCCGGTGGCGTGCCGTCGGCTCCGCCCTCGGGGCCGGCGTAGCCCGTGAGGGCCACGGCGAGGTCCGCGCCGCTCGCGCGCAGCGCCCCCTCGGCCATGTGGCGCGCGCACGCCTCGCTGACGGCGCCCTCCCGCTCGAGGACCTCCGCGGGGACGCCCAGCCACCTCCGCTTCAGCTCCTCCGAGTAGGTCACCGAGGAGCCGACCAGGACCCGGCTCGCGCCCGGCGCCTCGGCGAGGGTGGCGGCGGCGAGCCCCGCGGTCAGCGACTCCGCGAAGCAGATCGTCCACGACCGCGACAGGAGCGCCTGCACCGTCACCGAGGGGAGCGTGTCCTCCTCCCCGCCGAACACCGGGCGGCCCAACGCCTCCCGGATCTCGCGGGCGATCCGCTCGCAGCGCGCCTCGGCCTCCGCGCGGGAGCCGCCGGTGGCGACGAGGCGGGCGTGCGCCTCGGGGAAGTGCACCCGCGTGCCGTAGCGGACGTGGGGGTGGGCCGCCAGGAGCGGACGCACCGCCTGATCGAGGTGGGACTCGGGGATCCCCAGGCACTTCACCTCGCGGTGGGCGTGGAAGACGCCGGTCGCCTCGATGCGGCGGCGCAGCCGCGGCAGCAGATGCCCCCGGGCGATCCCTTCCAGCTCCGAGGGGATCCCGGGGAGGAACCACACCTCGGTGGTGCGCCCGGCCGAGGGCAGGGGGAGCATGAAGGCGGTGGCGGTGCCGTAGTCGTTCCCGATGACCTCGCTGCCCGCCGGCACCCGGGCCTGCCGCTCGTTGTTGGGCGTGAAGGCGCGGCCGAGCCGCTCGAATCGGCCTCGGATCCGCTCGAGCTGGGCCTCGTCCACCGTCGGCTCGCGGTCGAACGCCACGCAGGCGGCGTCCACGCTGAGGTCGTCGAGGGTGGGGCCCAGGCCGCCGGAGACGATGACGACGTCGGAGCGGCCCGCCGCCTCCCGGAGGGCGGCCACGATCTCCTCCAGGTCGTCGCCGACCACGGTGGTGCGGCGCAGCGACTCGCCCAGGGTGAAGAACATGCCGCCGAGGCGCTTGCTGTTGGTGTCGGCGAGCCTCCCGGTGACGAGCTCGTCGCCGGTGGCGAGCATCTCGATCCGCATGGTTGCCTACGAGGAGAGAAGGCGGGAGAGGAGGGCGCCGACGCCGTCGTCCGGCATGGCGCCGAGCCACCCCAGCCGCGAGAGGACTTCGAGGACGATGCGGGCGTACACCCCGGCGATCACGTCGTCGAAGGTGACGCCGAAGCCGTTGTGGACCTTTCGGTCGAAGAAGGATGCGGGCCACGGCTTGACGACGTCGAAGAGGCGGAAGACGAAGAAGCCCGCCACCGCCGTCTGCCAGGTGAAGGGCAGGAGGCCCACGGTGAGGAAGAGCCCGGCGAACTCGTCGGAGACGATGCGCTTCGAGTCGACGACGCCGTGGAGGCGCCCGGCCCGGTGGGCGGCGGCGACGCTGACCGCGGTGTAGGCTGCGACGGCGAGGGCCCAGCCCCACCACGGCCGGACCAGCGAGAGGGCCCACGCGAGGGGCATGGCCGCGGCCGTGCCGAAGGTCCCCGACGCGAAGGGGAAGTATCCGGCGCCGAAGCCGGAGCTCCACACCACCGCCAGCCTGTCGGAGAGGGACCAGCTCGCCGCGGTCGCCGCCGGAGCGGATCGATCCGAGGACTCGCCCTTCGGGCGAGGTGCGTTCGGGCCCGCGCCGCCTGCGGAGGCGGGCGTCAACTCAGGTCTCGTCCGCGTCGTCGTCGAGATCGTCGTCGTCGTCGACGGAGGCGTCCATTCCCGCCGCGCGGGCGAGGAGCCGCTCCTCCCGGCGGCGGCGGAAGAAGATCATCTCCTCGATGATCCCGCCGCCGACGTAGAGGGCGCCGAAGGCCACCAGGGCGAAGCTCGCGCGGTACTGCAGGGTGATGGCGGCGGCGCTGGTGGCGAAGAAGGCGAGGACCGCCGCGTTCCGCCGGGAGAGGTCCAGGCGCTTGAAGGTGCGGTACCGCACCGTGGAGACCATCAGGTACGAGAGGATCGCGACCATGATGGCCACCGGGACCGCGGGGACGTCGCGATCGCCGAAGCCCTTGAAGTGCGCGATCACGAAGGAGACGATCACGCCGGCCGCGAGCGGGATGGGCAGCCCCACGAAGAAGGAGGAGGCGCCCTTGCTGCCCCGCATCTCGAGGACGTTGAAGCGGGCGAGGCGGAGCGCGCCGCACGCCGCGAACGAGAAGGCGAGGAAGACCCCCAGGAAGCCCAGCGGCGCCAGCGCCCACTTCCACACGAGGAGGGCGGGGGCCGCGCCGAAGGTGATCACGTCGGCCAGCGAGTCGAGCTGCATCCCGAAGTCGGACTGGGTGCGGGTGAGCCGGGCCACCCGGCCGTCGAGGCCGTCGAAGAGCATGCCGAAGAGGATCGCGAGCGCGGCTGCGTACAGCTTCTCCGGCGACGCTTCGCCCGCGGCCAGGGTCATCGCGTACACGCCGCAGAAGACCGAGCTCAGGGTGAAGAGGTTCGGAAGCACGTACAGCCATTTGCGATGACGCATCATCTGGGACGGCACCTCACGTGGGGGCCAGGACCACGCCCCCGGGCCGGTCGATACCAACACCTTTCCTCAAGGTAAAGCAAGCGCGATGCCGCGGAGCGTCAAGGGTCCTCCCGGGGGCCGGAGCCCGCCGGGCGAGCGCTCGTTCCGCGTGCCTCTCGAGGGGACGTGCGGGCCTCCGCGGGGGCGCGGAGGCGGAGCGGCCCACGGTCGAGACCACCGCCCGCGAACTCGGGCCTCCGCGAGGGCGCGGAGGCGGGCCGCGATCGGACACCCGCCTCGAGCGCCTCGACGCACGGGGGGAGGGCGTCGGGCGCGGGCGACCTCGGCGGCGAAGTGCTTGAGCGGGCAGCCGGGTGTGGGCACGATGCCCTCGGTCACCTCGGGAGCCCTCCGCTGAGCACCGCGTTCTCCATCATCTTCGCCGTCACCGCGGCGCTCGCCCTCGTCGCGCTCGGCTGGGCCCACCACTGGTTCTGGCGCCGCCGCTTCGCGCCCCGCGACCGCCCGGACGAGATCCACCACGTCCGCACCGCCGACGGATGGACCATCGCCCTGCGCCGGTACCGCGCCAGGGGGGAAGGCGCCTTCCGCGAGCCCGTGATCCTCTGCCACGGCCTCGGGGCCAACCACTTCAACCTCGACTGGGATCCGCCGGTCGGCCTCGCCCAGTTCCTCGCGGCGAAGGGCAGGGACTGCTGGGTGATCAGCCTCCGGGGCCACGACGGGAGCGATCGGCCCTCCCGCGCGAACGGCCTGCGCTGGGGCTTCTCCTTCGACGACTTCGCCCGCTACGACGTCCCTGCGGCCATCGAGCACGTGCTGGCCCGGACCGGCGCGTCCCGGGCGCAGTGGGTCGGTCACTCCATGGGCGGGATCCTCGCCTACACCCTGGGCGGCACGCCCCTCGAGCCGGCCATCTCCGGCGGGATCGTGGCGGTGGCCTCGCCGTCCTCCTTCGCGGACCAGCCCTACCTGCGCCGCCTCGCGCGGCTGGGGAAGATCATCGCGGGGAGGAAGCGGATCCCGCAGCGGTGGATCACCCAGATGATCGCGCCGTTCACCGGGCACTTCGATCCGCCCTTCTCGGAGCTGGTGATCGCGCCCCAGAGCATGGATCCGAAGATCGTCCGCCGCTTGCAGGCCTGGGCCTTCGAGGACATCAGCGCGGGGGTGATCGCCCAGTTCGACGACTGGGTGCACAACGACGCCCTCCGCTCCCTGGACGAGCAGACGGACTACCGAGACGCCATGGCGGCCTGCACCACGCCGATCCTCCTGGTGGGCGGCTCGAAGGATCGGATGGTGCCGCCGGCGTGCCTCGAGGTGGCCTTCCGCCGGCTCGGGAGCGCGGACAAGACCCTCGTCGTCTTCGGCAAGGACCGGGGCGACGCGGCGGACTACGGCCACGGCGACCTGCTCATGGGACGCGCTGCGTCCGGCGAGGTGTTCCCGCGGATCGCCTCGTGGCTGGAGGAGCGCGCCACCCGGATCCCGTGAGCGCTCGCGCCGGCCCGATGCGTCGAGCGCCCGGCGCAGGGCAGGTGGCGCGCCGAGTCCTGGGACGCACCTGCGATGGGCTCAGCCCTCCCCTACGTCTCGAACTCGCCGGTTGATGTCGAACTGCGGACTCCGCGGCGGATCGCAAGACCATGCTCGCCGAGCGGCCTCGCGTCGAGCAGGCGCTCCAGCAGGTTGCCGGCCGCATGGGCCTGACCGTCAAGCGCACGCCTACCGAGCACGCGGGCGGAAAGTGGCGGTTGACCTGCGCGTCAGCCAGCGGCCGAGAAGGGACCATCGAGGTCGATGTCAACTTCATGTTGCGGACGCCCGCACCTCGGGGGTCCTGCTGGCAGCGACGAGCCGCCGTAGCCGCTGTCCCGATCCCGCGGTCCGCCGACGTTGGCATCTTCGCGTTCCGGTGCCTTCTGCGGACGCGGATCGTCCCGCCCGAAGGGAGGAAGGACGAGGCGAGCTCCTCAGACCGAGGCGGCGAGGGCGGCCGCGGCCGCCTCGCACGCGGCGCGATCGACGTCGAGGTGGGTGACGAGGCGAAGCCGCCTCTCCCCGTCGGTCCCCACGAGGACGCCCTTCGCCTTCAGCCGGGCGGCCAGGTCCACGGCGCCGCCGCCGGGGAGCTCGACGAAGATCAGGTTGGTCTCGGGATCCTGCACGCCGAGGCCCGCCGCCCGCAGGCGCGACGCCAGGAGCCTCGCGTTCTCGTGATCCTCGGCGAGGCGCCCGAGGTTGTGGTCGAGGGCCCACAGGCCCGCCGCCGCCAGGATGCCGGCCTGGCGCATGCCGCCGCCCAGGCGCTTGCGCAGACGCCGGATCTTGCGGGAGAGGGCGGCGTCGCTCGCCACGAGCGATCCCGCCGGCGCGCCCAGCCCCTTCGAGAGGCAGACGCTCACCGTGTCGGCGAGCCCCGCGTAGTCGGCGATGGCCGTCCCCGAGGCCAGCGCCGCATTCCAGAGGCGCGCGCCGTCGAGGTGGACGGACAACCCCGCCGACCGCGCGACGTCGACGACGGCGCGGAGCCTGCCGATCGGCCACACGGTGCCGCCGCCCCGGTTGTGCGTATTTTCGATGCTCACCACTCGTGAGGCGGGCAGGTGGTCGTTCCCGGCGGGGCGGATCGCCTCCTCCACCTGCACCGCGGTGAGGAGGCCGCGCTCGCCGGGGAGGGGGCGGGCCTGGGCCCCCCAGAGCGCGGAGAGGGCCCCGCCCTCGAAGGCGAAGACGTGGGATCCCGCCTCGCCGATCACCTCGTCCCCCGGGCCGGCCTGCGCCCCCAGCGCGAGCTGGTTCGCCATGGTGCCGCTGGGAACGAAGACCGCCGCCTCCTTCCCCAGCATCGCGGCCACCCGCGCCTCCAGGGCCTTGACGGTGGGGTCCTCGCCGTAGACGTCGTCGCCCACCTCCGCCCGCGCCATGGCCTCCCGCATCCCGGGCGAAGGCCGGGTGACGGTGTCCGAGCGCAGATCGATGAAGTCCATCGCGTTCCTCCTGGCGTTCGGCAGAGGTTCGCACGGAGCGACGGCGCGCGCCGGGGAAAATGCGGGCGGTCGGTTCGCCGCGAAACCGTTATCCTCCCCCGCGATGAGCGTCACGAAGAAGAAGACCGCGCGCCGACGCGCGGCGAAGCGGGCGCCGTGGGCGTCGGAGCGCCGCCGCGCGGCCGCTGTGATCGAGCGGCTGGATCGCGAGATGCCCGAGGCGAAGATCGAGCTGGACTACGGCAACGAGATCGAGCTCCTGGTCGCGGTGATCCTCTCCGCGCAGTGCACAGACGCCATGGTGAACCGGTGCACGCCCTCGCTGTTCGCGGTGTTCCCCACCGCCGAGGCGTACGCGGCGGCGGAGCCCGAGGATCTCCATCCCCACGTCTCCCGCTGCGGCCTCTACCGCAACAAGTCGAAGAACATCGTGGCCGCCATGCGGCGGATCGTGGACGAGTACGGCGGGAGGCTCCCTCGCACCCGCGAAGAGCTGGAGCAGCTCCCCGGCGTGGGGCGGAAGACCGCCGGGGTGGTCGCCGTGCACGCCTTCGGCGGCCAGGCCTTCCCCGTCGACACCCACGTCGGCCGCCTCGCCCGCCGCCTCGGCTTCACCAGGGAGGAGAACCCCGACAAGGTGGAGGCGGACATGCAGCGCCTCCTCCCGCCCGAGCTGTGGGCGAAGGGGCACCAGCTCCTGGTGTGGCATGGGAGGCGATGCTGCGACGCCCGCAGGCCCGCCTGCGACCGGTGCGTGGTGGCGGATCTCTGCCCGAAACGCGGGGTCTGACGCCGGCGAGCCCGGTCAGGCCCGGGCGGCCTCGAGCTCCTCGGCCCGCTCCCGCTTCAGCCGCTTCATCCGCTTGCGGATGAGCTCGCGCTTGAGGGTGGAGAGGTAGTCCACGAAGAGGACGCCCTCGAGGTGGTCGCACTCGTGCTGCACGGCGATGGCCAGCAGGCCCGTGGCCTCGAGCTCCTGCTGCGCGCCGTCCCGATCGAGGTAGCGGACGCGGACCCGCGCGGCGCGGGTGACCTCCTCCGCCTCCCCCGGGACGGAGAGGCATCCCTCCCGGTACTGGGTGGTCCCCTCCGACTCGAGGATCTCCGGGTTGATGAGGGCGACGGGCTGCACGTCCTCGTCGACGGCGGAGGTGTCGATCACGATCACCCGCTGGAGGACGCCGATCTGCGGAGCGGCGAGGCCCACGCCGTCGGCGGCGTACATCGTCTCGAACATGTCGTCGACGAGCGCGCGGATGGAGTCGTCCACCGCCGCCACGGGGGCCGCCTTCTCCTTGAGGCGGGGATCGGGCCAGATGAGGATCTCACGAACCATGTCGCACCTATAACACGCCGTGGCGGCACATCGATGCCGCGACGCCTGCCACCCGCCGCCACAAGGTAATCCCCCCGGCGGGCCGCCGCATCGCCCGATCCGGCGCCGCACGGCGTGTGCGGGTCCCTTGAAGCCCCGGCCCGCCCCCTCCGACCGGTGCTCTTCAGAGCATCGAGACCGGATCCATGTCGAGGGCGACGCGCACCTTTCCCCCGACCTCGGCGAGGTCGACGAGGCGACGGCCGATCGCCTGGAGCGGGCCGGGCCCCGGCGCGAGGAGGAGGAGCTGGAAGCGGGTGCGCCCCCGCAGCCTCGCGATCGGGGCGGGGGCGGGGCCGAGCACGCGCACCGAGGGATGCGACCACCGCCTCGCCGCCTCGCCCATGCGGCGGGCCTTGGCCTCCGCCGCGCGGGGATCCTCGGCCTCGAGGCGGATGGCGAGGCCTCTGCCGAACGGTGGATAGCCGAGCTCCCTGCGCCTCGACAGCTCCCCGGCGGAGAAGGTGTCGTAGTCGTGGGTGCGCACGCAGGCCACCGCGTCCGCCGCGGGGTTGAAGGTCTGGATGATCACCCGGCCCGGATCCCTGCCCCTGCCGGCCCTCCCGGCCACCTGGGTGAGGAGCTGGAAGGTGCGCTCCGCCGCCCGGAAGTCGGGCAGGCCCAGGCCCACGTCGGCCAGCACCGCGCCCACCAGGGTGACGCCGGGGAAGTCGTGGCCCTTCGCCACCATCTGGGTGCCGACGAGGACGTCGGCCTCGCCCCTGGCGAAGGCCGCGAGGATCCGGGTCAGCTCCGCCGAGGTGCCGGCGGCGTCCCGGTCGAGGCGGAGGACCCGGGCCCCGGGGAGCCTCTCCTCCAGCTCCCGCTCGACGCGCTCCGTGCCCACTCCCAGCACGAGCAGCTCGGCGTGGCAGCCGGGGCAGGCGTCGGGCTTGGTGGTGCGGAAATCGCAGTAGTGGCAGCGCAGCTCTCCGCCGCGGCCGAGGTGGTGGGTGAGGGCGACGTCGCAGTCGTGGCAGCGGGCCCCCTCGCCGCAGGAGGGGCAGAGCACGAGCGAGGCGTTGCCGCGGCGGTTGAGGAAGAGGATCGACTGGCGGCCGGCGGCGCGGGTCTCCTCGAGCGCGGCCAGGAGCTCGGGGCCCAGGGCCGGAGGCTCGCCCGCCGGCGCGCCCGCCTCCCGCGCCTCTCGGCGCGCGGCGGCCAGATCGACGAGGCGGACCTCGGGCAGCGGGCGGGCGTCCACGCGGTCCTGGAGCCGGAGCAGGCCATACTTCCCCTCCCGGGCGTTGGCGAGGCTCTCGAGGGAGGGAGTGGCGGATCCGAGCACGCAAGGTGCACCCACGATCCGGGCCCGGTACACCGCCAGATCCCGGGCGTGGTAGCGGAGCTTCTCCTCCTGCTTGAAGGAGGGCTCGTGCTCCTCGTCGACGATGACCACGCCGAGGTCCCGCACCGGCGCGAAGACGGCGGAGCGCACCCCCAGCGCGATCGACGCCTCACCGGAGAGGAGGCGGTGGTGCTCCCGGGTCCGCTCGCGATCCGATAGGCCGCTGTGCAGCACGGCGATGGCGCCGCCGAAGCGGGAGCGGAAGCGGCCGGCGAGCTGGGGCGTGAGCGCGATCTCGGGGACGAGGACGAGGGCGCCGCCGCCGCGCGCGCGCACCCGCTCGATGGTGCGCAGGTAGACCTCGGTCTTTCCGGATCCGGTGACGCCGTGGAGGAGGAAGGGCCGAAAGCGCCCGAAGGCCTCCTCGATGGCAGCGCACGCCGCCTCCTGATCCGGGGTGAGGGTGGGGGCGTCGGCGCCGTCGAAGATCCGATCGGGGCGCGGCGGCTCCGCCCTCGCGATCCGGACCAGGCCCTTCTCCTCGAGCTTGCGGGCGAGGCCGGCGGCGTCGCGGACCGCGACCTTGATCTCGTCCAGCGCCGCGCTCCCGCCCCTCGCGGCGAGGTAGGAGACGAGGGCCGCCTGGGCCTTCGATCGGGAGAGCGCGGCGAGCGCCGCGTCGAGCGACGAGAGGAGCGTCACCGACTCGATGGCGGGCGCCCGGCCCTGCGGCGCGGGTCGCACCCGCCCCAGGTCGGGGGGGAGCGCCGTGCGCAGCGCCTCGCCCAGGGGGTAGAGGTAGTAGTCCGCCGCGAAGCGGATGAGCTGCAGCACGTCCGGCGGGAAGATGGGGCCGTCGTCGAGGATCGCGTCGACGAAGCGGACCTCCCCGTCGGGCACCGCGGTCGCCGGCCCCAGGTGGAAGCCGATCGCCTTCCGCCTCCCGAAGGGGACCAGGAGGCGCTGCCCCGGGGCGAGGCGGGCGTCGTCCTCGACCTCGTATGTGAAGGTTCCGCGCACCGGCGCGCCGACTGCGACCTCGATGAGCACGGGCGCACCATAGCAGCCGCGCTCGACGACACGGCGTTCGGGAGAATCGCCCTGCCTCGAATGGTCATGGGGGCAGCGGCGCTTGCTGGCACGCCACCCCTTCGCCTACCTTGCCGCGGTCTTGGTTTTCATCCCACGCCGCGATGGACGGCGCCCCGGGGGTTCGAAATGGAGACGGCCGTGAAGAAGGTGCGCAAGTGCGTGGTCCCGGCGGCGGGGCTGGGGACCCGGTTCCTCCCGGCGACGAAGGCGGTTCCCAAGGAGCTGCTCCCCATCGTCGACACCCCGACCCTGCAGTACATCGTCGGCGAGGCGGCGGAGGCCGGGATCGAGGGGGTGATCCTGATCACCGCCCGCGGCAAGGACTCGATGGTCGATCACTTCGACCTCGCCCCCGAGCTGGAGGAGACCCTCGCCTCCCGCGGCAAGACCAAGGAGCGCGACGCGATCCGCGCGATCAGCTCCATGGCGCAGATCGTCTCGGTGCGGCAGCAGGAGCCGCTGGGCCTCGGCCACGCCGTGCTCCAGGCGAAGAACCTGGTGGGCGACGAGCCCTTCGCCGTGATCCTCGGCGACGACGTGATCGACGCCGAGGTGCCGGGGATCAAGCAGCTCGTGGACTGCTACGAGCGGACGGGGAAGGGCGTGGTCGCGCTGATGGAGGTGCCTCTGGAGGAGACGCACCTCTACGGGATCGCCGCCGGGAAGATGATCGACGAGCGCACCATGTCGATCGAGCGCATGGTGGAGAAGCCCAAGTCGAACCCGCCGTCGCGCCTCGCCGTCATCGGCCGCTACGTGCTCCCCGCCCGGGTCTTCGAGCTCCTCGAGCAGACGAAGCCCGGGGTGGGGGGCGAGATCCAGCTCACGGACGCCCTCCAGCTCCTCGCCCAGGAGGAGGGCCTGGTGGGCCATCGCTTCGAGGGGAGGCGCTACGACGCCGGCGATCGCCTCGGCTACGTGAAGGCGAACATCGCCTTCGCGCTGAAGCGGCCCGACATGCGGGACGGCCTCATCCGCTGGATGGAGGAGGCGATCGCCGAGGCGAGGAGGCCCTGAAGGCGCGCGCCGCGGGCGAGCGCGGAGAGGCAGGCGAGGTACCCCCGTCTGGCCGGCGGATCGGAGGGGGCGCCCGGCCGCCCCGCCGCCGATCGGGCGGACGAGCCCGGGCGCGGGCGCGCGATCGGCTTGCCATGACGGACGAAAAAAAGGCTAGGATTCGCGCGATGATGCGCATCCGGACCCCGCTGACGGCCGCGGCCTTGGCCTCGCTCTTCCTGGGACTTTCCGGGCCTGCCCTCGCGCAGGCGCCGGCTCCCTCTTCCGCCCCGGCCGGCGCCCCCAGCGCGACGCCGGCTCCCTCTTCCGGCCCTGTCGTGCCCCCCAGCGCGGCGCCGGCGCCCCCTGCGCCCGCCCCGCTCGCCAAGCAGCTCGCGAACGTGCGCAAGCCGCCGCCGGCGCCGTCGATCTTCGACTATACCGAGGCCAAGGGCAACGCGCTCAAGATCGCCTTCGCCGTCGCGCTCCTCGGCCTGCTCGTGTGGGGCTGGCAGCTCGAGGACGCCGGCCAGGGCCGCAGGTGGCGCCGGGCCCGCCGCTTCGGCATCGGCCTCCTCGGCGTGCTCGGCGTGTACGGCTGGTTCAACTACGGCAAGTTCCACCACGGGAACTTCGTCCACGTCTGGGAGCACTACCACTACTACATCGGCGCCAAGTACTTCCCCGAGCTGCGGTACTCACGCCTCTACGAGTGCTCGGCCATCGCCGAGGCGGAGCTGGGCCGCCGGGATCGGGTGGCGGCCCGCTCCATGCGCGACATCGCCAGCACCAACCTCATCGGCCCCACGGACGACATCCTCGCCCATCCGGAGCGGTGCAAGGCGCACTTCAGCGAGGCCCGATGGGAGGCGTTCAAGGACGACGTCCGCTTTTTCATCGGCAGGCTCGGCAGCCGCTGGCCCGAGTCGCAGAAGGACCACGGGTACAACGGCACGCCCTGGTGGAACATCACCGGCTCCCTGCTGGCGAACCTCGTCGGCCCCGCCAGCGAGCGCTCCATGTTCCTCCTGGCGCTCCTGGATCCCATCCTGATCGTCCTGATGTTCGCCGGGATCTGGTGGGCGTTCGGCCTCGAGATCTTCGCGGTGGCCGCGACCTTCTTCGCGGTGAACTTCCCCTCCCGCTACTACTGGAACGGCGGGGCGTTTCTCCGCTACGACTACCTGGCCTTCCTGGTCTTCGGGATCTGCCTGCTCCGAAAGAAGAAGTACGCCTGGGGCGGCGCGCTCCTCGCCGCCAGCTCGGCGTACCGGCTCTTCCCGCTCTTCTTCGCGATCGGGCCGGCGCTGCAGGCGGGGTGGCGGGCCTTCAAGGACCGGGTGCTCTCGGCGGAGCACCGCAAGGTCCTCGTCGGCGCGGTGGTGGCCACCTCGATCCTGGTCCCCGGCTCGATGATCGTGGGGCAGGGCGGCCTGGAGCTCTACTCGGAGTTCAAGGCGAACACCGAGAAGCACGCCCACACGCCGCTCACCAACCACATGGGTCTGCGCACCGTGATCTCCTGGCGGCCGTGGGACAACGCCAAGAACCTGAAGGACACCTCGCTGGACGATCCCTTCCAGGTCTGGAAGGAGCACCGCCTCGAGAACTACGAGCGCCTGCGCTGGCTCTTCGTCGCCCTCAACCTCGTCTTCCTCTGGGGCGTGTGGCGCACCACCCGGGACGAGCCCGCGTGGGTCGCGGCCGCGCTCTGCGGCGTGGTGATGGTCCCCGCCGCCACGGAGCTCACCTGCTACTACTACGCCTTCATGATCCCCGGCGCGTTCCTGATGGAGAAGCGCCGGGAGGCGGGGCTGTGGCTGATCCTCCTCGCCATCGGCACCCACGCGATCACGCGCCTGCCCATCTGGGACGACGACAAGTACATGTGGATGGGGCTGGCGAGCCTCGCGTACGGCTGGATGGTGATGTGGGCGCTCATGCAGCCGGAGCCCGCGGCGGACCCGGCGACGGCGCTCCAGCCGGCGCCGGCGGGGGGCAGGCGAAAGAAGTAGGATCCACTCGGGGAACTTTTCCGGCGGCGGCCGGTGTCCCCCAAGGTCCGGGGGCAGGTGCCCCGCGAGGACGCGCTTGGATCCGAAGGACTTCACCAGGCTGGTCGAGCCCCACCTCGGCGTGCTCCACCGGCTCGCGAGGCGGCTCGCCCGCACCCGCGCCGAGGCGGAGGATCTCGCCCAGGAGGGGCTGATCCGCGCCTTCGAGCGGCGGGGCTCGCTGCGGGACGAGGCGCGCATCCGGGGCTGGCTGCTCTCGACGGTGCGCAACCTCCACCTCAACCGGGTCCGCGACGAGAAGCCGCACCTCGCGGTGCTCTCCGGGCTCGCCGGGATGGTGCCGCTCCGCAAGGGCGATCTGGAGCAGGAGCTCCAGGACGGCGCCCTGCCGGACGAGCTCCTCCTCGCGCTGCGCCGGCTCCCCGAGGAGCAGTCCACGGCGCTGTGGCTGCGGGCGGTGGAGGACCTGTCCTACGAAGAGATCGCCGAGGCCATGGCGACGCCGGTGGGGACGGTGCGCTCCCGGCTGTCCCGGGCGAGGGCCGCGATGATCGAGATGCTGGAGGAGCAGCGACTGGCTGCAGGAGGTGAGTCGTGATGTGCCCTTCTGACGAGACCCTCTCCGCGTGGCTGGACGGCGAGGTGGAATCGGGCGAGGAGGGGGCCGTCCGCGTCCACCTGGAAGCGTGCGGCGCGTGCCGGACCCGGGCCGACCGGTTCGACGCGCTCGATCGCGGCCTGCGTTCGCTCCCCCTCGTGGCGGAGCCGCCGGCCCCCTCCCTCGCGGGGACGCTGCGCGGGCTCTCCGCCGCGGGGAGGGGTTCGTGGTGGAGCGCCGGCGCCTGGCGCACCGCCGCGAAGGCCTCCGCCGCCGCGGCGGCGGCGCTCGTGGTGGTGGTGGCGGCGTTGGTGACGGAGCCGGGGACGGCCTCCCCAGCCCGGGCGCTCGCCGACGAGGCGGTGTCGAACCACCTGCGCGCGCTCTCCACCGGCGACGGAACGGGGTGCCAGGTGGCCAGCGAAGATCCCGGCACGATCGCGGCCTGGATCGCGGAGGCGATGGGGCGGGAGGTGGAGGTGCCGCGGCTCGCCGGGGCGACCCTGGTGGGCGCCAGGCGCTGCTCGCTCCTCGGCGAGGAGACGGCGGCCATCGTCTACCGCGCCGGGGAGACGGCGTTCTCGATCTACCTCCCGCCGGAGGGCAGCGCCGCGGCGGCGGCCTGCGACGGGACCGGGCGGTGCATGGAGCGCGACGGGCAGACCGTGTGCGTGCTCCCCGATCCCGGCGGCGCCCCGATGTTGATGGTGGGGGCGCTCCCCGGGCACGAGCTCTGCTCGGTCGCCGCCAGCGGTTGAGCGGGGCATCGGCGCGGGCCGCATCCGCCGCCGAGAGGGAGGTGAAGCCCCGCGCCCGCCCCGTCGGGGAAGATCCGTCCGCCATGGAACCAAACGCCCGTCGGATCGTGTCCTCGAGACCGGACGCGAACGAAGGAAGGACGGCAGTTGACCAGCACCATCTCGTTCGGCGCCGCGTTCGCAGCGGGCGCCCTCTCGTTTCTCTCGCCCTGCGTCTTCCCCCTGGTCCCTGGCTACCTCTCCTTCCTCACCGGGTCGTCGGCGGGGGAGGCGGGCGCGCGCACGAGCACCGCGGTGACCCGGGCGGCCGCCTTCGCGCTGGGCTTCGGGATCGTCTTCGTCGCCCTGGGCGCCACCGCCTCGTCGGTGGGGCAGCTCCTCGGCGAGAACCGGAAGTGGCTCGAGGTGGCGGGCGGCGTGCTGGTGCTTCTCTTCGGCCTGCACATGCTGGGGATCCTGCGCGTCTCCCTCTTCTTCCGCGAAGCGAGGTTCCACAACCTCCCCAGCCCCCGGGGCTTCTGGGGCGCCATGCTCGTGGGCGTCGCCTTCGGCTTCGGCTGGTCGCCCTGCGTGGGGCCTCTCCTCGGCGGCGTGCTCACCCTCGCGGCCGGCGAGGGCACCGCGTCCCAGGGCGTGCTCCTCCTCTCGATCTACGCCGCGGGCCTCGCCATCCCCTTCGTGCTCTCGGCGGCGGCGCTCCACCGCTTCCTCGCGGTCTCCCGCCGGATGCGGCCGTACCTGCCCTGCGTCGAGCGCACCGGCGGCGCCGCGCTGGCGATCTTCGGGATCCTCCTCGTCACCGGGAAGGCCGGCTGGATCGCCTCGTTCCTGCCGGGGCTGGAGTCGCTCGCGCTCTGAACGGGACTGTCTGGTAGCATGCGCAGCCGATGAGAATCGCGATCGCCTTCGCCCTCGCCGCCCTCGCCGTCGCGCCGATCCGCCCCGCCGCAGCCGCCGCCTCCATCCCCGATCTTCCCACCCCCACCGCGCAGGACCTCTCGGGCACCCGGGCGATGGCGATGGGCAACGCCTTCCGCGCGATCGCGACCTCGAACGAGGCCATCTACCTGAACCCCGCGGGCATGGCCCTCCAGAGGAAGTACGAGATCGATCTGGCCTACGCCTTCGCCAGGGGCGACGACCTCTCGCGCTTCAACGGCTCCATCGTGGACTCGAAGACGACGCGGCTCGCCACCGGCCTCGCGTACACGCACCTCAAGGGCGACGGCCTCCAGGGCGAGCTGTCGGGCTCGATCGTGAACCTCGCCTTCGGACTCCCGGTCGCCGAGCGCGTGGCCCTGGGCTTCGGCTTCAAGTACCTGGACTTCGCCGAGCCCGATCGCACCAACGCGATCACGGGCGACGTCGGGGTCCTGGTGCAGCCGATCGAGTGGCTCTCCTTCGCGGGGGTCGCCTACAACGTGATCGACGTGGACAGCCGCGAGGCGCCGTTCCGGGTCGGCGGCGGCGTGGCCTTCGGCACCGACACCACCTTCCGCGTCGCCCTCGACACGGTGGCGGACTTCACCTCCGATCCGGAGCGGACCGCCCTCACCTACCACGCCGGCGGGGAGTACCTCTTCGACGGAGCGATGGCCATCCGCGGGGGGTTCATGCGCCGGGATCTCGACGACCGGAACTACCTCTCCGCCGGCCTCGGCTTCATCTCGCGCGCCGCCGCCATCGAGGCGGCCTACGTCCAGAGCCTGGAGGCGGGCGAGGGCCCCGATCGCACCTTCAGCTTCACCTTGAAGTTCTTCCTGTAAAGCCTCCCATGGGAGTTTCGTGGGGGTCCGGCGGCGGTCGCCACGTGATAGGTTCCGCCGCATGTCGCTCCTGGGAGAGATCCGCGGCATCGGCGGTGGGCCGGACGAGGACGTGGTGCCGGCCCTGCGCCGGCTCTGCGCCGAGGTCCTCGCCCGAAACCGCCTACCCCCGGCGGCGGTGGTCGCGGCGCGGATCCGGGTGCCCGCGTTCGTGCCCGGCGCCATCGCCGCCGTGCAGGAGCTGGGGTGGAGCCGCTTCCCCATCTTCTGGGAGATCCGCCGGGACGCGGGGCTCGAGGTGGTCGTCCACGTCCGGCTGAAGCGCCGGCGGCGCCTCGTCCCCGTCGCGCTGGAGCCCGCGGCGTGAAGGTCACCCCTCCGACCCCGCCCTTCGCCGTGGTGGGCCTGGGCAGGCTCGGCGGCGGGCTCGTCCGGGCCCTCGCCCGGGCGTTCCCCGAGGCGCAGCTCAAGGCGGTCGAGATCGACGCGAAGGCCCGCTCCCAGGCGCTGCGCGATCGCCTGGTCGTCCAGGCGGAGGAGGCGCCGGGCCCGTGGCTCGCGGACTGCGGCCTCGTCTTCCTCTGCCTGCCCCTGGGCGCGCTCCCGGACGTCCTCCCGCAGCTCGCGCCGTACCTAGCGCCCCACGCCATCGTCACCGACGTGTCCCCGGTGAAGGGCGCGGTCGCCGCGCTGGTGGAGGAGCACCTGCCCGGCGCCCGCTACGTGGGAGGTCATCCCCTCGTGGCCGGGGATCCGGCGGGTGCGGGTCCGGCCCGGAGCGATCTCTTCGTGGGGCGTCCGGTGGCGCTGTGCCCGCGTCCCGGCGAGGAGAGCTTGGCGGCGAGCGTGGGGACGGTCTGGGCCGCGATCGGATCCCGGCCCGTCGTGATCTCTGCGGACGAGCACGATCGGCTGGTCGCGGCGACCGCCCACGTCCCCTACCTGGCGGCGTTGGCGCTGGCGCGGGTGGCGGGGGCGCTGGAGGGCGCGGAGCGCCTCATCGCCCGGGCGTTCGGGGATGCGCTGCGCCCCGCGGGGCTCCCCCCCGAGGCGATGGTCGCGGCGGTGGGGGCCAACCCCTTCGCCCCCGCGGCGGTGCGGGTCCTCGCCGACGAGCTCCTCCGCCTGGCGGAGCTGGCGGAGAAGGAGCCGGACGCGCTCTCGGCGGTGGCCATCGAGGCCCGCGCCGCGCTGGGGCGGCTCCTCTCGGACTGATCGTCGCGTCGGGTGCGAAGGGGCAGGGCCTGCGCCAGGGTGGAGGCGGGCGTCTCCGCCTCCGCGCGTGCGTCTCGGATGAGGGGCGAGGCTCGACCGCCGCCGCGCGGAGCGCTCCGGGGAAGGGGAGGCGTGCGCGGCCAGGCCTGTCGGCGGTCGACGGAGGGGTCGCTCCCGGGAAGGGACGACCGAGGAGGCTGGCGACGGGTCGCCGCCAGCCCCGGCGAGGATCCTACAGGTCGTGCTTGCGCAGGGTGGCGCGGCCGTTCTCCTTGGCGCGCTCGATCGCCTTCTCGATCGCGGCGTGGATCACCCCGTTGAGACCGGTGAGGAACTCCTCGCTGGTCCGCACGCCCTGCGCGCCCCCCTTCGCCTTGATGACTTCACGAACCTTCGACTGAACGAGCAGCATCTCACGCTCATCGGCCATGGTGTCTCTCCTCCCGTCCGGATCGAATCGGAACGATCGAAAGCAGGCGGAAGCGCCCGCGCTTCGAGCGTCCAGGGATATCCACGCGGGAGCGCGGGTATCAAGGGAAAAAGCGCATCGGCGCCGCTGCGGTCGGGCGGCACCGCGGCCGCCTACCCGCCGATCGCGGCGAGGGCCTCCTCCAGGTCGGTGGGGAAGGGGGCCTCCACCCGAAGGGACCCGCCGCCGGGGTGCGGCAGCTCGAGGACGCTCGCGTGGAGCAGCGAGCGCGGGGCCTCGACGCGGCCGGCCCGGCGCGCGCCGCCGTAGCGCGCGTCTCCCACGATGGGGTGGCCGAGGTGCGCGAGGTGCACGCGGAGCTGGTGCGTCCGCCCCGTCTCCGGGAAGAGGCGCACCGCCGTCGCCGCGTCGCCGCCGTGGGCGAACGCCTCCCAGCGCGTCGAGGCGGGGGTGCCGCCAGGACGGACCTCGAACGATCCCCGCCTCCCGGGGATCGGCGCCAGCGGACCGTCGATCCGCCCTGAGCCCTCCAGCCGGCCGGCGACGATCGCGATGTACTCTTTGTGCGCCGTTCCTTCACGAACCGCCCGGGCGAGGGCGCGGGTGGCGGCGGGCGTCTTGCCGAAGACCACGACGCCGGAGGTGTCCCGGTCGAGGCGGTGCACGGTCGCCACCTCGGCGGACCTTCGGCCCAGGTGCCTGGCGACCAGCCAGGGGAGGGTGCCGACGTCGCCGGTCAGGGTCGCCTGGGAGGGGACGCCCGCCGCCTTGGAGACGGCCAATACCTGGTCGTCCTCGTGGAGGACGACGAGGGGCTCGTCGGGCGGCGCCTGCACCCGCCCCGACTCCTCCAGGACGATGGCGACGCGCTGGCCCGTGCGGACGGGCTTCGACACGATCTTGCAGCGGGTGCCGTCGAGGTATACACCGCCGCGCTCCAGGGCGCGGCGGGCCTCCCCCCGGGAGACACCGGCGCGGGCGGCGAGAAAGCGGTCGATGCGCTCTCCGTCGTCCGCGGATCCCACCTGCAGCTCGACGCGGCGGATCGGAGCCTCCGTTCGTCGCCGGCCCGCGGATCGCAGGCCCGGCGGCGGTGCAGACGAGCGAGCCCTCTCGCGGCGCGCGCCCGCTCGAGGGCTCCTCCAGGCGCTACTACTTCTTGGAGCGCAGCGCGCGGACGATCTTCTCCTTCTCGGGAGAGGGGACCGGCTGGGGCCGCGACAGGTGCGCGCGGTAGCGGCGGTGCAGCTCCATCTCCATGAGCAGGAGCTCGTCGAGGACGGCGCCGGAGGCCTTGCGCTGGAGGCGGAGCTCCCGATCGGCGGACACCCCGTGCACGCCGCGAATGACCCGCTCCTCCTCGGAGGAGAGCTCCATCGCCCGGGCCGCGAGCTGCGTCCTCAGGATGGACGTGCTCGTGCTCTCGCGGACCTCGACCGTCACCTGCTTGCCACCTTTGCGCTGCGTCCCGCTCACGATTCACCTCGAAAGACGACGTTCGACAGGCAAGCTACCGCAGGGTCTTCGACGGTCAAATTTTCGTACATGGTGGGAGCCGCGCGCACCCCGCAAGAGCAGGCGCACGCTCGCTTGCTTGCTGGACTTTTTCGTTCCCTCGCCGAGCGGGAGCGGTCGCGCGCTCCGACCGCCTCGCGCAGCGGCGGCCTTCACTCCTCGTCGGGCGGCTCCGCGGGCTCGTCGGCCTGGGGTGGCTCCTTCCCAAAGCCGTACGCGCGCAGGGTCGCCACCACGCCGGGTGGACGGGGCGCGTCCTCCATGTGTTCCGGGACGGCGACCCGCGGCGCGCCCTCGGCGACGTCGAGGCGGACGGAGAGGTCCAGCGTCGCGGCGCCCTTCCCCTCCGCGTCGGCGGGCACCTCGATGGTGGCCTTCAGATCGGCCTCGAGCGGCACTGCGGTCGCGGCGTCCACCGCGATCGTCCCGGCGAGGGAGACGGGCCTGGCGTTCTTCGCCGCGGCCAGCCGCAGGGCCGTGTCGGGATCCGGTCCGTCCTTCGGGTACACCGGCGGCGGCAGCGTGGAGTCCTTCGCGGCGGCGCGGGCCTCGCCCAGGCTCGCGTCGAAGCGCAGCGCCCGGCGCCCGCCCACCGTCGCCTCGCCGGCGGCATCCAGGCGGATCGCGCCGTGCACCAGATCGTGGAAGGTCTGCAGCGTGGAGTACGCCGACGCCACCACGTGATCGGACGAGCCCCGATCGCGGCGACGCTCGCGGAACTTCGCCCAGCGGGATCGGGTGTAGGAGGTGCCGTCGACGCGCACCCACTCCATGCCCTGGCGCTCGTCGTTCTCCACGACGACGTGGAAGTCGTCCCTCCCCGCGAGGGCGACCGAGCGATCCTCGGTGAGCTTCACCTCGCGCTCGCCGTCGCTCCAGCGGAACGAGACGCGGACCTTCTGCTCGTGGGGGCCGAACCTCGCGCGGGCCTCCTCGGCGTGCATCGAGAAGACCCGCTCCCGGAGCGCGGCGTCCTTGGGGAGGCGGGCCGGGTCGAGGCGCTCCCTGGCCGCCAGCAGGACCCGGGGCGGATCTTCCGGCGAGAAGATCCGCTCCTTCGCCGCTCGATCCTCGGCGGAGGTGCAGGCGGAGACGAGCAGGATGCCGAGCGCGAGCGAGGGGAGGGTCCTGGACATGGGGAGGTGAACCTAACCGGCGGGAGCGGCCGCGGGCAAGGCGGCCCGGTGTGGAGGGGGATGGACACGGCGAGCGAGAGGACGGGCGCCCGGCCGCTCGCGCGGTCGGCTCTAGAGCGGGAACGCGGCATCGCCGAGCCGGGCCAGGCCGGCGAGATCGGAGATCTCGCCTTCGAGGAGCGGGACGCCGACCAGCGGGGCGCCCCCCTCCGACCGGAGGCGCTCGATCAGGGCGCGATCGGCGAGGGCCCGGGCGCGCTCCTGGGCATACGAGGCCTCGAGCTTGCGGAGGAGCGCGTCGGCGCGATCCGGCCCCAGCTCCGCGGCGAGGGCGGCTCGGGTCCGGGCGCGCTCCTCCTCGCCGAGCTCGGGGCGGTCGGGGTGGACCCGGTTCACCACGAACCCGCCGAAGGGCAGGCCGAGCTGCGCCAGCCGCTCCCGGAAGAAGACGGCGTCGTCGAGGGCGGCGGGCTCCGGCGCGGTGACCAGCAGGAAGGTCGACAGGGGCGAGGCGAGCAGCCGGCGGATCTCCTCGGCGTGGGTGCGCAGGGTCGCAGTCATGCCGCCGATCGCGCCGAGGAAGCCGGCCAGCTCGTCCACGAAGGACTCGCCGAAGACCCGGCCCAGCACGCCGCCCACCACCTTCCCCGTGCGCTGCAGCAGGCCGAAGCGCTTCCTCTCGTGGGGCGCGAACCACTTGAGCACCCGCTCGTCGAGGAAGCGGGAGAGCTTGTCCGGCGCCTCGAGGAAGTCGAGCGCGTTGCGGGTCGGCGGCGTGTCCACCACCACGAGGTCGAAGCGCGGATCCGCGTGGAGCTGGTGGAGCTTCTCCTGCGCCGCGTACTCCTGCATCCCGGCGAGGAGCCCCGACACGTTCTCGTACATGCGGTTGCGCAGGATCCGTTCCGCCTCCTCCGGCCCGTGGAGTCTGCGCACCAGCTCGTCGAAGGTCGACTTGGGATCGAGCATGAGCGCGTGCAGCGCGCCGTCTTCCGGGACGCCCGCCCGGTCGAGGAGCTCGCGGGGGAGCGTGACCGGTTCGCCCGAGAGCGAGGAGAGGCCCAGGGCGTCGGCGAGGCGGCGGGCCGGGTCGACGGTGACCACCACGGCGTGGCGGCCGGCCCTGGCGGCAGCGAGGCCGAGGGCGGCGGAGGTGGTGGTCTTGCCCACGCCGCCGGCGCCGCTGCAGATCACCACCCGGCGGGCGCCGACGAGCTGGAGGAGCATGCGAGGCAGCCTATACCGAGGAGGCGGTCGGCGCGATCGATGCGAGCGCCCTTCACGGCGCCCCCTGCCGAACGGAGCGAGGCTCACGACCCGCCGAAGACCGCGCGCACCACCGCGACGGAGGCGACGATCCCGGCGAGCTCCGCCGCGAGCGCGGCGGGGATCGCGTGCCGGTACCGGGTGATCCCCACCGCCCCGAAGTAGACGGCGAGCACGTAGAAGGTGGTCTCCGTCGAGCCGTTCACCACCGCGCCGATCCGCGCCGCCAGGCTGTCGGGGCCTTCGCTGCGGATGAGCTCCGCCAGGAGGCCGGTGGCGCCGCTGCCCGACAGGGGGCGCACCAGGAAGAGGGGGAGCACCGACGCCGGGACCCCGAGCGGATCGAGCATCGGCTCGAGCCAGGACGCGAACCGATCCATCGCGCCGGCGCCGCGGAAGGCGCCGACCGCCGCCAGGATCGCCACCAGGTACGGCACGATGCGCAGGCCCACCTGCAGCCCGTCCTTCGCGCCCTCGATGAACGCCGGGTAGATCTTCACGCCCCGGGCGAGCGCCGCCGCGGGCACGCCCACCAGGAAGACGGGGATCGCCCAGCGGGAGATCGCGTCGAGGACGCCGACCAGGAGCTCCACTACGGCTCCACCTCGAGCGCGGGCGCGCGCATGGGCCACAGGGGCGCGAGGATCTTGGCGGCGGCGATCCCCACCACCGTGGAGACGAAGGTCGCCAGGAGCGTCGGCCCCACCACGTCCGCCGGCGCCGCGGCGCCTCCGGCCGCCCGCAGCGCCACCACCGTGGCGGGGACGAGCTGCACCGAGCTCGCGTTGATCACCAGGAAGAGGACCATGGCGTCGGTGGCGGTGTCCTTGCGCCGGTTGAGGGTCTGCAGCTTCTCCATCGCGTCGAGGCCGATCGGCGTGGCGGCGTTGCCGAGGCCCAGGACGTTCGCCGCCAGATTCAAGGTCATCGCCGCGACGGCCGGGTGGTCCTTGGGGACGTCGGGGAAGAGCCGGCGCATCAGCGGCGCCACCGCCCGGGAGAGGAGCGCGGTCAGCCCCGCCTCCTGTGCGATCCGCAGCAGGCCCGACCACAGGGCGAGCATGCCCACCAGGCCGATGGCGAGGGTGATGGCGCCGCCGGCGCCGTCCAGCGCGCCCTTGGTGAAGCCCTCCACGTCGCCACCGGCGACCGCCGCCGCGAGGCCGAGGGCGAGAAGCAGGAACCAGACGATACCCATGCGGGGACGCTACTCCGCCCGCCGGCGGCCGGGCAAATCGCGCGAGTGTCCA
>DATMSB010000094.1:0-5866 GCA_035565615.1 Vulgatibacter sp.
GCTCATAACCCGAAGGTCACAGGTTCAAATCCTGTCCCCGCAACCACCTCGACGCCGGCTCCGGTCCCGCACCGGAGCCGGCGTCTTCTTTTCGGCTCAGGGGGGCGGGTCTGCCAGGGTGCCCGTCTCGTCCCAGCCTCCCTTCGAGCCCAGCTTCTCCCGGCGCAGCCACGCGGCGCGGGCGATCGCGTGGGAGGAGACCGGCGACGCCAGGACCAGGAAGGTCGCCACCAAGAGGGCCCGGACGATGATCCGCCCGTTCCCCGTGCCGAGGGACGCGAGCAGGATCGAGGTCACGCCGATGGCACCGACCGACGCCGCCTGAAGGCGCAGGTAGACGTCCTGGAGGCGCAGCAGCCCCGCCGCCGCCACCAGGGCGAGCAGGAGGCCGACGATCACCAGGAGGATCCCCACCCAGCTCATCGCTCCTCCTGGCGGCCGAAGAGGCTCCCCGTGGAGATCACCTGGGCCGGGGACACCGTCCCGGCGAACGCGAGCAGGGCGAGGACGATCGCGATGTCGAGGTAGTGCTCCGAGCCCGTGAGGTAGCCGAGCAGGGCGGCCACGCCGCAGAGGAGGACGCCCAGCAGATCGACCGCCAGCACCTTCGTGATGATGTCGACCCGCTTCGCCACCGTGCGGAGGGTCGCGAAGCCGAGGATGCCCAGGACGAGGACGGCGGCGTCGAGGAAGGTCTCGCTCATCTCTCCTCCACTCAGGGAAAGACCGGTCGCTGCCAGCGCCGGTAGAACCGCAGGAGCTCGTCGCGGATCCGGTCGGGTGAGGCGTGGCCCAGGACGTAGAAGTGGAGCTCCCGCGCGTCCCGGCGGAGCTCGAGGGCGACGCTGCCCGGCGAGAGCGTTTGCACGAGCGCGAATACCACCATCCCCAGGTCGGTGGCGTCGGGGAGCCTGACGATCAGGATGCCGGGGCGGAAGTCGTGGGCGCCCACTACGAGGCGAGCCACCCTCCACGCCCCGCCGGCTACGCTGAGGACGACCGCGCCCAGGAAGAGGGGGAACCGCAGGATCCGCCCGAGCAGCGGCGCCCCAGCCGGCGGCCGGGGGATCACGAAGTCCCGGGCCGCCACCACCAGCGTCACGGAGACGAGCAGGCCGAAGCCCACGTCCCAGGCCGTGAAGCTTCCCACCACGAAGAGGTAGGTGACCGCCAGGAGCACGACGGCCAGCGCCATTCGCGCCCTCATCGCGGGCCTCCCGCGAGCAGCGAGGCGATCTGCGAGCCGGCGCCGAGGAGAGGCTCGGGCCAGACGCCGAAGACCAGGGCCACCACCGCGAAGCAGGCGATCGCCACGCGGACGGACGGCGCCGAGTGCGTCTCGTCCTCGCGCAGCCAGAAGCGCTGCTGGAAGGCCTGGAACATGTAGAGGAAGGCGAGCAGCGCCCCGCCGATGATCCAGCCCACCAGCCACCGATCGGTCCCCTCCCATGCCGCTCGGAAGAGCGCGAACTTCCCGACGAAGCCGAGCGCCGGCGGCAGACCCGCGGTGCTCATGGCCCCGATCAGGAACGCCCCACCGATCATGGGGCCGCGCGATCCGGCCGTGGTGAAGAGCAGGGCCTTCCCGATCGAGTTCACCATGGCGTAGATGTACGCGGCGGCGAACCCCGCCCGCCCGCCGATCCCGAGGGCGAGGAGGATGTAGCCGTTCTGCGCGATGGAGGAGTAGGCGAGGATCTCGGCGACGGGTTGGCGGGAGATCGCCAGCATGCTGCCGATCAGGATGGTGGCGGCGCCGATCGCCAGCAGGAGGCCGCGCCCCGCCTGCAGGGCGTCGGGCATCACCTCCCCGCCGAAGCGGAGCAGCCCGTAGCTGCCGATGTTGGCGAGCGCCCCGGAGAGGAGGGCGGCGGCGGGCACGCGGGTCTCGCCGTAGACGGGCGGCACCCAGAAGTGGAAGGGGAAGATCCCCAGCTTCAGCAGGAACGCCGCCAGGAAGAGCGTGCCGACGAGCACCGGCGGCCCGAAGGGATCGACGCCCAGACGCGCGGCGGCGACCGGCATGTCGAGGGTGCCGGTGGCGTGGTAGAGGCCGCCCACGGAGATGAGGAAGAGCACCGAGCCCAGGATGTTCGTCACCATGAAGGTGGCGGAGACGCGGACGTGCCTGCCCTCCGTGCCGAGCGCCGTGATGGCGAAGGCCGATCCCATCGAGAGCTCGAAGAAGACGTAGAAGTTGAAGGCGTCGGCGGTGAAGAAGACGCCGGTGAGCCCCAGGCTGACCAGCACCACCAGCGCCGGGCCGATCCGCGTCAGGAAACCGCCGCGCAGGTTCTCGATGAGCAGGAGCGCGGCGATGATGCCGAGCACCGGCACCGCGTAGCCTATGCCCAGCCAGTCGGCCCGCAGGCGGATCCCCACCCCTCCCGGCCAGCCGCCGGCGATCACCGCGGGCTCCCGGCCGGCCGCCACCTCCCAGAGCAACGCGACCGAGGCGGCGAGCATGCCCAGGACCGCGGCCAAGGCGAGCCACCCCACCCACCTCCGCCTGCCGTCGAGGGCCAGGAGCACGAGGGACGCGATCCACCCGATGGCCAAGGGGACGAAGATCATCGGACCTACTCCGGCCGATCGATCTCGTGGGAGTCGAGCGTCCCCCAAGCCCGGTAGATCGCGTGGAGGATCGAGAAGAGCAGCGCGGTGAAGCCGAAGGTGATCACCAGGGACGTGAGCACCAGGGCCTGCACCAGCGGATCGGAGGTGGTGGCCTGCGCCTGCCCGGCCGCCTGCGCCCCCGTCCCCGCGCTCATGATGAAGAGGTTGGCCGCGTTGGAGACCAGGATGGTGCCGGCCGCGATCCGGACGAGGTCCGGGTCGAGCATGAGGCGGATGCCCGCTCCGAAGACGACGGCGACGCAAAGGGCGAGGGCGAGGTTCATGCATCCTGCCCGTCGGTGCTCGCCGCGCGATCGAGGACATGGACGACGCCCCCGGCGACCACCGCGGCGATCCCCGCGTCGAAGAGGAGCGACGAGTTCACCGCGAGGGCGCCGAGCCTCACCACCTGGAACTCCACCCTGGGGAAGTGCTCCAACGGGATCCCGTGGACGAGGGCGGGGACGACCGCCGATCCCACCACGAGCAGCAGCCCGATCCCCGCCGTCGCGGGCGCGTGGCGCAAGGGGAGGATGCGGCGGGCCTGTCGCGGTCCGAAGGCGAGGAGGACGAGCGACGTGGCGATGGCGGCGACCAGGCCCGCGCTGAAGCCGTCGCCCATCCCCGTGGATCCCCGCACGCAGAACGCCGTCGCCACCACCAGCGACGGCAGGAAGAGGAGGCGGACCACGCTCTGCGCGAGGAGGCTCATGGCCGGCGCCTCCTCGCCCGCCCGGCGGTCATCAGCATCGCCACCGAAGCCAGGGAGAGGGCCAGGACGGTGGTCTCTCCCACCGTGTCGAGGCCGCGGTAGTCGGCGAGGATCTTCCCCACCACGCCCTCCCCCCTCGCGAGCTCCACGTAGCGCGCCGCCACGGTCTCGGGGATCGGGCGAGAGAGCATCTCCCAGGTGACGACGAAGGCGAAGCCCGCGGCGAGCACGCTGGCGATCGCCACCAGCCGCGGCGTGCGCCCTCCCGCGACACGCTCGCTCTTCGACGGTAGCGGGACCACGAAGGCGAGGAGGAGAATGGTGAAGGTGGTCTCCACCAGCGCCGCGACCAGGGCGACGTCGGGCGCCCGCAGGAGGGCGAAGAGCGCGGCCAAGGTGAACCCCACCACGGTGAGGGCCATCACCATGGCGGTATCGGAGGAGGTGGAGATGGTGGCGATGGCGCCGCCGGCCGCCACCACCAACCCCACGAGGACGGGGATGTCGGCGCGCAGGACCTGCCCGGTGTCGAAGCCCGCCTGCCACTGGGTGAAGAAGGCGAGCGCGACCAGCGCGGCGGTGGGGATGAGCGTGTGGGCGAGCCGCGGCCGCAAGAGGCGTACGTCCAGGCGGTGCAGGAGGCGCGCGGCGCGCTCGACGAGGGTGACGAGGAGGTCGAAGAGCCGGCCGGGGCCGATCCGCCCCGTGGCCGTGACGAGCCCCTCGATCGCCGGCCGGATCCGGCGCAGCCCCGCGAAGAGGAGCAGGCCCCCCGCGAAGGTGGCGAGGGCGAGCAGGTTCTCCAGGCGGAGGTCCAAGTGGTACGCCAGCTCGAGGGCCTCCCCTTCCCCGGCCCTGCCGGCGAGCGCTCGCAGGCCCAGGCCGTTCCAGCCACCGGCGAGGAGGAGCAGCGCCAGCAGCACGATCGGGAAGACGAGGCTGGTGGGGGCGCAGGCGGCCCGGCGCCGACGCGGGCCGAGGAAGATCCCCGCCCAGAACCGGGCGGCGTAGGCGAAGGTCGTGACGGAGGAGGCGACCCCGAGGACGACCGCCCACGTCCCCCGATCGGCGAGGGCGCCGAAGAAGAGCTCGTCCTTGAAGAAGCCCAGGGTGAGCGGGAGGCCGGCGAGGCCGGCGGCGGCGACGAGGCTCGCCGCGGCGAGCGTGGGCAGGTCGCGGGCGAGCCCCCCGACCCCGGAGAGCGCCCGCTCGCCCGTGGCCTCGGTGACGGTGCCCGCGGTGAGGAAGAGCGCGCTCTTCGCCAGCGCGTGGGCGCCGACGAAGAACGAGGCGGCGGCAACGTCGCCCAGGCCCAGGAGCACCAGCACGTAGCCGTACTGGGCGATCGTCGAGCCGGCGAGGAGCCGCTTGAAGACGTCGGCGGTGAGGGCGATGAGCCCGCCCACCAGGATGGAGAGGAAGCCCAGCGGGATCAGGGCGTCGAGCACGGGCCCGGGGAGGATCGGGTGGAGGCGGGAGAGGAGGAAGACGCCCGCCGCCACCATCGCGGCGGAGTGGAGGTAGGCGGAGACCGGCGTGGGGGCCACCATGGCCCGGGGGAGCCAGAAGTGCAGGGGCACCTGCGCGCTCTTGGCGAGCGCGGGGATCAGCGCGAGGACCGCGACGGCGGGGGGGAGCGCGGTGATCCGTGCGATCCGGAGGGTACCGGCGTCGAGCCAGGCCCAGGCCACCGCCGCGAGGAGGAGGACGCCGCTCCCGGCGGTGACCAGGAGCGCGGTGAGCCCGGAGCGGCGCGCCTCTTCGTCCTCGTGGTCGAAGGCGATGAGCAGGTACGAGACCAGGGCGGTCAGATCGAAGAAGAGGAAGAGGAGGAGGAGATCCTGGGCGGTGGCGAGCCCCAGCATCGCCGCGAGGAAGAGGAGGAGCAGCGTGTGGAACCTGTGGGCCTCGCCCAGCCGGCCCCTCGGTCGAAGGTGGTCCTCGATGTAGCGGCCGGAGTAGGCGATCACGACGAGGCCGATCCCCGCGGCGACGAGGCCGTAGAGCGCGGCGAGGCCGTCGAGGGCAAAGCGCGCCTCGATGCCCCAGGCCGGGACCCACGACCACGCCCACTCCCCCCCGCCGACGAGGCAGCCCCAGAGGAGGACGGCGAAGGTGATGGCGGCGCAGGAGACCGCGGTGAGGTGCGCCGCCCGCGGACCGGCCCGCCCCACCGTCCACGTCAGCAGGGGCGACACCAAGGCCACCGCCAGCGGCGCCAGGACGGGGAGCGGGGAGCCCATCGGTCGGACGGTAAGTCCCCCGACCAGGTGGAACAACGCCTCGACCGAGGGGCGACAGGGACGCCCCCGCCGAGCGGATGCGCCCCCGAGCGGCCCCTACCCTGCGATCTCGTCCGGGCGCCGGGGAGAACCCGACCGAGGGGTCTCGGGGCGGCGCCGTCCGGGGCCGGCCGAGGGCCGGAAAACGAGAAGAGCCCCCAGCCTCTCGGGGACCGAGGGGCTGGGGGCTCGCTCGAATTAGATCCGGCAGCGTCCTACTCTCCCACACGGTCTCCCGTGCAGTACCATCGGCGAT
>DATMSB010000095.1:0-43266 GCA_035565615.1 Vulgatibacter sp.
ATATCCGTTGCCGAAAAAGAGAAAAGGAAGGCTCGCCTCCGAATAGCTGTCCTCGGTCCGATAGAACCCTCTCAGCTGGAAAAAGCGAGCATCGGGGCCCTCGATTCTTGGATTCGAAAACACGCAGGGCCCACAAGGCCAGTCGTGGCCAGGTGAATGGCAAAGAATTGTAAGATTATCAGGATAAATGGTCTGTTCCGGGATCAAGTGGATCTGATGTCCACTGTTACCGCTACCGCTGATGGCCAATGTGCAGGGTGAAGGCATACTGGCATACCCCTCGAGCGCAACCGAGATCTCCTCTTGGCCAACGGCGTCCGTTCGGAGCACGAGGCGCGCGGGATATTGTCCCTCGTCGTTCGGATCGAACTTTACGGTCACGGATGTGCTGGGTTCGATGGGTACCGTGGGCTCGTATTCGACCGTGAAGGCAGCCCCATCGTCGTCTTCAATCGACGCCGACAGGAGAGAGATGGGAGCCGGATCGCCCACGTTGGTGAGCGTCACCGTCTGGCGCAGGGGTGCAAGCCCTACGTACAGCGGACCAAAGTCGAGTTGGGATGGCGATGCGACCAGGAGTGGGCCGCCCGTGTGACCAAAGACACGGACCGAAAGGAGCCTTTCGACCTCGGCCCCCTCGGTCGTGCCGTCGATCTGCAGCGTTCCCTGGTGGACGCCCTCGGCGAGGGGGGTGAACGAGATCTCCAGATCGGTTTCGGAGCCGACGGGCAGATGGTGTAGCGAGGTCTCACGACTGATGGCAAAGGCCTCGCCATGCACCTGAACCGAGGAGAGGTCCAGGTCGAGATCGCCCGTGTTGGCGATGGCGACGACCTGCCGCCGGGTCAGCCCAAGGGCCACGGGTTCGAAGCCGACCGGGTCGGGAGTGGCGGTGAGCTCTGCCTGGAGGCCCTGGCCGATCAGCGCGACCCATTCTCTTTCGCATTCCCTGCAGACACGAAACGCGATCGCGGACTCCACCGGGCCTCTCAACTGCGGCGAAAAGGTGACGGCGACCTCGAGCGTAGCGTCCGGCTCCAACCGGTGGGTGTGAGGAGCGGCGATGAAAGCACGATCGGGGGGCGTCTCGATGGCGATCTCGAGAGGAGCGGCGGTCGCGCTGGAGAAGACGAGCGGTAGCGTCCGCGACTCACCCAGCTTCACGCCTCCAAAGTCGATCGCCTCCTCCGCCCTCACCTTGCGAACGACGCCGGTCCCCTCGACCGCAACCTGGGCAGTCAGGTCCCCTGCTGCGGCACGAAAGAGGATTGCCCCTTCCACCAGGCCCGCCTCTTCCGGGCGGAAGGCAACTTCGACGATCTGCTTCCCCCCCGGAGCGACGGTGAAGGAGGCAGGTTCCAGCGTGAAGTCCGAGGGGGCCTCTGTTGCGTCGACGGTGAGCGCTGCGGCCACCCCGGTGTTCTCGACCTCGACGCGGTGAACGAAATGCTCGCCGACGAAGACCTTGCCGAACGATAGGGTCACCGGCTTCACCGCCAGGCCTGCTTCGGTCTCAATGAGCTTGGCCTTATCTCCGCAGCCGATGACGACGGCAAACGGTAGAGCGAGCAGTATCGCGTTCCTTACGATCTTGGCCATCGTCTCCTCCGATGGGGAGATGTGTGAGGATTGGGGCCATTGTGGTCAGGGCAGAAGGAGAAGGTTGGGAGATGGCCGACGCGGATTTGGGACAAGGGCTCCCGTTCCGAATTTTCCATTGGACTCGTCGCCCCAAGCAAAGGATGGTCCGCTCCAGGTTGAGGAGAGCGAAAACTTTTCGCCTGCTGTGATGGCACCTACGTTCACCATGGGCGGATTTGGCGATATGGAAGCAGAGGTGGTTGGCTGATAACGATCAGTACCGGTTCCGTCTCCAATCTGCCCCTTGGAATTGCCGCCCCACGCCACCACCACTCCAGATGAATACAGCGCCATCGAGTGATCGTCGCCGGCAGAGATCGCCACTACAGGTGAGGTCAAGTTTGCGACCTGCTGCGGGCTCCAACCGATGGGAGGAGACTGATACCCGAGCTGCCACGATCCGTTGGCACCCCAAGCGTAGACGTCGCCAGACGTGCACAGGGCCAACGAGTGGTCGTTCATGGTCGAGATGGCCGTCACGTCACAGGGCACGTCGACCGGGACGGGATCGACCTCGAGCGGAGAGACGCCTGGGCCGATGCCGAGCTGACCAAGGTTGTTGCGCCCCCACGCCATGACGACACCATCGTTTCGCAGCGCGAGCGAATGCGAACTCCCGGCGGCAACCGCCACCACGTTGTCGAGAGTGGTGATCTGCGTGGGGTACGTCAGCCAAGTGTAGGTGGGGTTGGAGCCACTCGAGCCGATCAGCGTCTTTCCCCATGCGTAGACCGAACCGTCGACCAGGACCGCGAGGGAGTGAAGCGGGCCGGCGGCGGCGGCCAGAACGTCGTGAAGATTGGAAACTTTCCCGGGTTCGTGCTGGGTGCCGACGGTGGGGTATCCGAGCTGCTCTTCCAGGTTCGAGCCCCAGGACCACAAGGTTCCGTCAATTCTCACCGCGAGCGAATGGTCTTTGCCGGCGGAGACCGACGAGACCTGCGAAGGCATCGATGAAAAGATGATCAATCCGGGCTCGTTGGAGGGGACGCAGGGGGCCGGCGTCGTGCAGCGACCGAGGTATCCCGAGGTGTTGTCGCCCCACGCCCAGAGTTCGTCAAAAGGGCCGATCGCCACCGCGTGCTTCGAGCCTGCCGCCAGATCGAAGTGGTGGCGGCGCACCTGGATGGGAGCACCCGGGCCTTGGCGAGGGTTCAGGGTCCCGTCTCCCAGCTCACCCCAATAGTTGGAGCCCCAGGAGACGATCCCGCCGTCACCCCGGACGGCCGCCGAGAAGAGCGTGCCGCCCATGATGTCCACGGCGTTCTCGAGCGCCAACACCTCGGTGAGATATTCATGGTCGTCATAGCTGTCGTCACCCAGTTGTCCGGCGCTATTGGCTCCCCATGCGACCGCCATTCCGTCTGCTCGGATGGCGAGCGAATGCTCGAGCCCCGCGGCGACCTTCACGATGTCGAGGTCGCCCACCTCTGCGGGGACATCCGATCCACGGCCGGCATGGTTCGCCCCCCAGGCGAACGCTCTGGCACCCGGGCAAAGCGCCAGGGAGTGGCTGGCACCTGCTGCTACCTCTACCGCCAAGCACGGAAGGTCGGCCAGCCTTTCCGGGGAGGAACGGGAAGTGGTCGTACCGTCGCCGAGCTGGAACGATCCGTTGTACCCCCACGACCAGGTGGTGCCGTCCACCGTCACCGCGAGTGCGTGCTCGCTTCCAGCCGCGAAGGCCACCGTCTCCTTGGGGACGAGAACCTGAACAGGTGTGAGCGCATCATCATGCGTGCCGTCGCCAACCTGCCCTGATCTGTTGCTCCCCCAGGCCCAGAGAGTCCCATCCGCCCGCAGCGCCATCGAATAACCGTCCGAAGCATCGATGGCGACGATTCCATCGAGGCCTTCGACTCGAATGAAGTGCGACCTCGGCGAGAGCGTACCGTCTCCGAGCTGCCCTCTGCTATTTTGCCCTCGGCTCCATACCGTGCCGTCGACTCGGAGGGCGAGCTCGTGATCGAAGCCGACCGCCATGGCCTTGATCGCCGGAATCGTGGTCGACCGTGACGGCAGCTTCGTGCGCCGGCCGACGTCCCCCCACTCCCACAGCGTCCCGTCGGGCCGGATGGCCTGCATGCGGAAGTGTTTCGCGTCCGCCACGATCCGGCCCAAATCACTATAGGAAATCAGCTCGGGCACATATGCGTCCACTCCAAAGCCGAGGTGGCCCCAAGCCCATGTGTTCCCGTAGCCGTCCACGGTGAAGTAGCGTTCGGCGCCCGCCGCGACCTCCGTCACCGGTCGATCGAGCCCGACCTCGGTGGGCACCGCAATGGAACCCGAGTCGATGTCCCATCCCCAGGCCATGAGCGTGCCGTCCATGCGCACGGCGATCGAATGGTTCCCGCCCGCGCTGATGGCGATCATGGGATCGGTCTCCGGGAAGACCGGCCAGCGAGACTCCTCGAAGCTCTTATTCCCAAGCTGGCCCCAGTCGTTCGAACCCCATGCAGCCATCTGACCGTCGGCGAGAAGCGCCAAGGAGTGCCTCTCGCCGCCCGCGACCATCACCACTCGATCGAGCCCCGGGAACAAGGGTGAGCCCGCAGGCGAGTACGTCCCGTCACCGAGCTGGCCGGCGTCGTTCGCCCCCCAGGTTGCGATGGCTCCATCGGCCAGGACGGCGAGCGAGTGGTATGCACCCGCCGCCACGCGGATGGCTCCGTCGAGGGATACCTGGCAAGGACCAGGGCATTCGGACCAGTTGTCGTCCCCTATCTGCCCTTCGGCACCTCTGCCCCAGGCCCACAGCGAACCGTCGTCGCAGAGCGCCAGGGAGTGTGCGCCGCCAGCCGCTATCGTCACGACGCCGGTCGAGCAAGGGACGAATACGGGGACGGGAGTCCACCGATCCTGGAATGATTTGTCGCCGAGCTGTCCCTCGTCATTGCGCCCCCATGCCCATACCTGCCCGTCGGCAAGAAGCGCCAGAGAGTGGTCGAACCCTGCGGCTACCTCGATGGCGTTGAGCAGGTCATACACTTTGACCGGAAATGGCGCGTCCGTTCCCGTTCCATCTCCGATCTGACCGAAGCGGTTCTCACCCCACGCGACGACCTGCCCGCCGGGCAAGATGGCGAGCGAATGCCCTGTACCAACCGCGACGCGTGTATTTCCCCGGAGACCTTGGCGGAAGGCCCTCGCTCTTTCGATGCCGGTGGCGTGAGCATCATCCATCATGGAAAACGACATCAACACCGCTGCGCTCAGAGCCAACCGCCGAACCGAGTTCATCGCGATCACTTGGGACCTCCCCGCGGAGGCGTCCTGGCCTCCGCCGGCTGCCATTATCGATCCCGCGGGAAGCAGGATCAACACTTATAGCAGCAACGTTTGCTACCAGACACTTCGCGGTGCTGGGGCCGTCCGCTCGCGCGAACGCCATGACTCGAAGCGGGACCTCCCGAGGAGCGAACCTCGGTCCGGACAGCGCACGATCGTGCCAGCGGGATCCCGCGGGTCGGAAGGTCGATCGCAGGCCCGGAAGTGAGGCGATCGACCTTTGCGCAGGTTCCAGGCAAGATCCCGCGGTCCATGATTCGCGCCCTCGTACTCGTCCTCGCCCTCGTCCTTCTCCCGGCGCTCGCCGCCGCGGCGGACGATCCCCTCGAGCTCCTTTGGAGCGATCGGCTGGACTTCGCCGCCGACGGCAGCCCCCTGATCACGGTGCGGATCCAGGAGGATGCCTCGGAGATCTCGATGGTGACCCGGGGCGCGGCGCGGATCTCCGCGGGAGGGCTACAGTCCCGGCCGGGATCGACGTGGCGGTTTCGGGTGGAGGGAGCGGTCCCGGCGAAGGTGCGGTGGGCCGCACAGGTGGCGGACTTCCGCCTCCGCGATCGCGAGGCCGCAGAGGCCGCGCTCGCCACGTGGAGGGAGCGGGGCTTCGCGGCGCGGGCGGTGACGGTGGGCGGGGTCTTCGGCTTCCAGGGCCGGGTGATCGACAACCGGCGCTACGCGATCCTCCTCTCGGAGCCGGGCACCCGCGCGGCGGCGGAGCGGATGGCGCGGGACGCCGAGGCCCGCTTCGGCGCGACGACCCAGCTCTTCGAGGAGCTGCTCGAGCGCCCCTCGGGGAAGATCGTCGTCCTGGACGCGGAGGGCCGGGTGGCGGCGAGCGCACCCGGCGTGGTGGTGGTGGAGCCCCGCGACGCCGCCGGGATCACCTTGCTGCAGGTGGAGCACGACATGGGCTACGCGGCGCACGGGCGCCAGGATCGCACCTACCGCGGCAAGGTCTTCGTCACCGTCGACGCCCGCGGGAAGACAGCGGCGGTGGGGGTGCTGCCGATGGAGGAGCTGGTGCAGGGGATCGTCCCCAGCGAGATCTTCGCGTCCGCGCCCACCGAGGCCCTCGCCGCCCAGGCGGTGGCGGCCCGGGGCGAGGTGCTCGCCAAGATTGGCGTGCGGCACCGGGCCGATCCGTGGCTGATCTGCGCGGAGCAGCACTGCCAGGTCTACAAGGGGCTCTCGGGCGAACACCCCAGGACCAACGCCGCGATCGCCGCCTCCCGCGGGGAGGTGCTCTTCGGAGAGGGCGGAGGCCTCGTCGACTCGGTGTACTCGTCCACCTGCGGTGGCCATACGGAGAACAACGAGGTGGTGTGGGGCACGCCCCCCGATCCCAACCTCCGGGGCGTGCCGGACTGGATCGACCACCCGGAGTTGGAGCGGTACGCCGCCAGGGTGGAGGACGTGAAGGGCTTCCTCGAGGCCGAGGTGCCGGGCGTGTGCCGCGACGCGAGCTTTTCGAGGCCCGAGAAGTACCGATGGGAGCGGCGCTTCACCCGGGTGGAGCTCGAGTCCCTGCTGCGCCCGCTGGGCGTGGGCGCGATCGTCTCGCTGCGGGCGGAGGGCCGCGGGGTCTCGGGCCGGGCCACGCGCCTGGTGGTGGAGGGGACGAAGGGACGCCGCGAGGTGACGGGAGAGCTGGCGATCCGCCGCCTTCTCCGGAACCTGAACTCCTCCCTCTTCGTGATCGAGCCCGAAGGGGCGCCCCCCACCGCCTGGACCTTCCGCGGGGGCGGCTGGGGGCATGGGGTGGGCATGTGCCAGATGGGCGCGATCGGCCGGGCGGAGCGGGGACACGACCACGAGGCGATCCTGCGGCACTACTACTCCGGGGCCGAGACGGTACGGCTGTACTGACGGCCCCCGGGCATTCGTCGGGAAGTCCACGGAAGCCTGGTCGACGGGGCGGCCCGACCCGCCGCTCCGGGCGGAGCGGCGCGGTCCGGGCCGACCTTGCGGCCGCCCGCCTCCCCGGCGAACGTGAATTCCGCCGAGGCAGGGGATAACCTTTGCCCTTGGTGGAGCCCCTTCTTCGTGAGCGACGGCGACGGCAGGCCGCAGGGAGGGACCGGAAGCGTCTCGCGGTCGCGCTCGTCCTGGCGCTGGCCGTCCACCTCGTCGCGATCCCGATCGGGCTCCTCACGTTCCGGCACCAGCCGCGGGAGAGGCCGCAGGTGTCGCTGGTGCGGATCCCCGCGAGCCAGTGGGACGCCGCGATGCAGGGCGCGCGGGCGCTCGAGCCGGGCGAGCGGGCGAAGGCGGATCGGGATCGATCGCCTATGGAGAAGCGCGCGGAGGCGCAGGACCCTCCCGAGAAGCGGGTGCCGGAAGAGCCGCCCGGGCAGGTGGTGGAGACGGTGCCCGGCAACCGCGAGCGCCCCGACGACGCCCGCTTCGCCGGCGAGACGGACAACCGGGTGGAGCGGGAGACCGTGTCGCGGGATCGGAGGCCTTCGAAGGTGGTGGCACCCCGGGCCACCGCGCCCGCCGCGGAGCAGACCCCCCCCGGCGAGTCGGAAGGCGACGCCCTCGCGATCGGCAGCGGCTCGGGCGAGGGCGAGGCGCAGGAGGAGCGGAAGTTCGGGAGCAAGCTGGAGCTGCCCTCCATCGCGCGGCGGGACGAGCTGAAGCTGAAGCTCTCGCCGGACGGCGTGGGGCAGGTGCGCAACCGCACGGGATCCGACGAGCTCCACGGCAACTCGGACCGGTTCCGGGTGCAGCTCGGCGAGGGCGACGATCCCGCCGATCGGCCGGGGAGCGACGGCCCCTCGGGCGGCAGGGCGCTGCAGCTCTTCCCCAGCGCGGCGGTGATCGATCGGCTCACCGCCGCTCCCGCCCCCGATCACGTGGAGGGGGTCGAGGAGGGGGACGGGACCTTCCTGAACACGAGGGAGTGGAAGTATGCCTCCTTCATGAACCGGTTGAAGAAGGGCGTCTCACAACACTGGGATCCGAGCGGCGTGGCGCGCACCCGCGACCCGACCGGCAACGTGTACCTGTGGAAGGATCGGTACACGATCCTCTCCGTCACGCTGAGCTCCGATGGCAGCCTCGACGACGTCTACGTGGAGCAGTCGAGCGGCGTGGACTTCCTGGATCGCGAGGCGATCGCGGCGTTCGAGCGGGCCCAGCCCTTTCCCCATCCGCCGCGGGGGATGATGGACGAGGACGGCCGGATCCACTTCCAGTTCGGGTTCTTCATCGATACCCGCAGCGCCGGCTTCCGGTTTTTTCGGAGATGACGGCGCTGCCGGCTTCCGGTTTTTTCGGAGATGACGGCGCTGCCGGCCTCCGCCGTCAGGCGACGACGTCGAAGCCGGGCGTCCAGCGAAGCACCGGCTTGCGGGCCGCGCGGGTCTCGTCGAGGCGCTCCACGATCGGCTTCTTCGGCATCGCCTTGAGCACTTCCGGCTCCTCCCGGGCCTGGGCTGCGATCGCCTGGAGGGCGCCGGCGAAGTTCTCGAGGGTCTCCTTCGTCTCCGTCTCGGTGGGCTCCACCATGAGCGCGCCGGGGACGATGAGCGGGAAGTAGACCGTCGGAGGGTGGTAGCCGTGGTCGATGAGCGCCTTGGCCACGTCCATGGTGGTGACGCCCGTCTCCTTGAGCTTCCTGTCGGTGTAGACCACCTCGTGGAGCGAGCGGTTCTCGTAGGCCACGTCCCATTCGTCCTCGACGAGGGCGCGCAGATACTGGGCGTTCAGCACGGCGAGCTGCGACACCTGGCGCAGGCCCTCGGGGCCGAACTCGCGGATGTACGCGTAGGCGCGCACGTGCATGCCGAAGTTGCCCCAGAAGGTGCGCAGCTTGCCCACGGACTTGGGGCGATCGAAGTCGAAGCGGAAGCTCTCGCCGTCCTTCGCCACGACCGGCCGGGGCAGATAGGGCACGAGCTTCTCCGCCACGGCCACGGGACCTGCGCCGGGGCCGCCGCCGCCGTGGGGCGTGGAGAAGGTCTTGTGCAGGTTGTAATGCATCACGTCGATGCCCATGTCGCCGGGCCGGGCGACGCCGAGCAGCGCGTTCATGTTGGCGCCGTCGCCGTAGACCAGGCCGCCCTTCTCGTGGACGATCCGGCAGATCTCCTCGATGTGGGTCTCGAAGATGCCCAACGTGTTGGGGTTGGTCATCATCAGGCAGGCGACGTCCTCGTCCATCGCCGCCGCCACCGTCTCCGGCTCGAGCACGCCGTCGGCGTTGCTGGGGAGCTGCACGGTCTCGTAGCCGAGGAGCGCCGCCGAGGCCGGGTTCGTGCCGTGGGCGGAGTCGGGGATGAGCACCTTCTTGCGCGGCGTGCCGTGGTTGTCGATGTGCCACGCCCGGATCATCATCAGGCCGGTGAGCTCGCCCTGGGCGCCCGCGGCCGGCTCGAGGGTGGTGGCGGCCATGCCGGCGATCTCGGTGAGCGCGCGCTCCAGACGGTACATGAGCTCGAGCGCGCCCTGGCACTGCTCCACGGGGAGGTAGGGGTGGGCGCCGGCGAAGCCGGGGAGCCGCGCCGCCCACTCGTTCACCTTGGGGTTGAACTTCATGGTGCAGGAGCCGAGGGGGAAGAACCCGCTGTCGACGCCGTAGTTCATCTGCGACAGCCGCACGTAGTGCCGCACGGCCTGCACCTCGGTCACCGAGGGGAAGTGCTCGATCTCGCCGCGGAGGAGCTCGGCGGGGATCTCGCTGGCCGGATCGGCTTCGGGGACGCCGGCCTCGGGGAGCGAGACGCCCACGCGCCCCTGCTCGGAGCGCTCGAAGATCAGCGGCTCCTCGAGCTGGAGTCCGCGGGTGCCGGGGGAGGTCTTGGGGAAGAAGCGATCGGACACGGTGGTGGACCTTTACGCGAGGGCCGCGACGAGCGCGTCGATGCGAGCCTTGTCGTGAAGTTCGGTGACACAGAGGAGGAGGCCGTCCGCGAGCTCCGGGTAGTAGCAATCCAGGGCGAGGCCGCCGGAGAGGCCGGCGTCGGCGATGCGCTTCGCCGCGTCCTTCGGGGCGTGGATCGCGAACTCGTTGAACACCGGCCCCGGAAAGAGCGCCTTCCGCCCGGCGGCGGCGAGGCTCTCCCGCGCATACTTCGCCCTGCGCCAGTTGAGGAGCGCCAGCGCCCGCAGGCCGTGGCGGCCGAGCATGGCGAGGTGGATGGTGGCGGCGGTGGCGTTGAGGCCGTGGTTGGTGCAGATGTTCGAGGTCGCCTTCTCCCGGCGGATGTGCTGCTCCCGGGTGGAGAGCGTGAGCACGAAGCCGCGCTTCCCCGCGCGATCCACCGTGGCGCCCGCCACCCGGCCGGGGAACTGCCGGAGGAACCGCTCCCGGGTGGCGAAGAAGCCGAGGCCCGGGCCGCCGAAGTTCAGGCCGTTTCCGAAGGACTGCATCTCGCCCACGGCGATGTCGGCCCCGAGCGCGCCGGGGGCCTGCAGCAGGCCGAAGGAGAGGGCCTCGGTGGTGCAGGAGATCGCCAGCGCGCCCTTGGCGGCGGCGATCTTCGCGGCGCCCGCCAGGTCGTCCACCACGCCGAAGAAGTTCGGGTAGCCGACGAGGACACCCGCGGTGTTCTCGTCCACCGCGGCCTCGAGGGCCTTCGCGTCGGTGCGGCCGTCGGCGCCGAAGGGCACCTCCACCACCTCGAAGCCCTCGGTGAGGTAGGTGCGGATCACGTCGCGGTACTCGGGGTGCAGCGCCTTCGACACCACGATCCGGTTGCGCTTGCCGCCGCTCACCCGGACCGCCATCAGCGCCGCCTCGGCGGCGGCCGACGCGCCGTCGTACATGGAGGCGTTCGCCACCTCCAGGCCCGTCAGCATCGTCACGAAGGTCTGGAACTCGAAGGTGATCTGCAGCGTGCCCTGGGCGATCTCGGGCTGGTAGGGCGTGTACGCCGTGTAGAGCTCGCCGCGCAGGAGGAGCTGATCCACCGACGGCGGCACGTGGTGGGGGTACGCGCCGGCGCCGAGGAACGGAGCGTCCTTCGGCTGCTTGGCGGCCAGCGACTCGAGGTGATCCATCAGCGCCCGCTCGTCGAGGGCCGGCTCGATCGCGAGGGGGCGGTCGAGCTGGAGGTGCGCGGGGATCGTCGTGAAGAGTTCGTCGAGGCTCTTCACTCCGATCTTCGCGAGCATCTGCTGGATGTCGGATTCGGTGTGGGGGAGATAGCGCATGGACCTGCTCGAAAAAGGTGCTCTTTGGCTGCCGCGGCGCGGTGCGACGCGCCCTCTCTAACCGCGAGGACCGGCCGTGGCCAGCCCTGCCCGTCGGCTCGGCCCGGAGGCGGGCTCGCCTGCGGGGCCTTCAGCCTTGCTTGGAGACGAACTCGGCGTACGCCTTGGCGTCCATCAGCTTGTCGAAGGCGCCGGGATCCGCGGGCTTCACCTTGATCATCCAGCCCTTGCCGTACGGATCCTCGTTCACGGTCTCGGGGGCGTCGATCAGCGGGGTGTTGCGCTCGGTCACCGTCCCGTCCACCGGCGAGAGGAGCTCGCTCACGGCCTTGGTGGACTCGACCACGCCGAAGTCGCTGCCGGCCTTCACCTCCTTGCCCACGTCGGGGAGGTCCACGTAGACCACGTCGCCGAGCTGGCTCTGCGCGAACGAGGTGATCCCGACGACGAGGACGTCGCCCTCCTTGCGGGCCCACTCGTGATCCTCGGTGTAGCGCAGGTCTTCGGGGTAGCTGAGCTCTGCCATGTCTCACTTCCTCTTGTAGAAGGGGGTCTTCACGACTTGGGCGGCGACGGGCTTGCCGCGGATCTCCACGGCGAAGCTCGATCCCTCGGAGGCCAGCTCGGTCGGCACGTACGCGAGGCCGATGGGGATGCCGAGGGTGGGGCTCATGGTGCCGCTCGTCACCACGCCCACCTGCGCGCCGTCGGCGAGCACCGGGTAGCCGTGCCGGGGGATCCCGCGCTCGGTGAGGGTGAAGCCGACGAGCTTGCGCTTCGGCCCCTCCGCCTTCTGCTTCTCGAGGGCCGCCTTGCCGACGAACGACGGCTTGTCGAACTTCACGATCCAGCCCAGCCCTGCCTCTAGGGGGGTGTGCTCGTCGTCGATGTCGTTGCCGTAGAGGGCGAGCTTCGCCTCGAGGCGGAGGCTGTCGCGGGCGCCGAGGCCGCAGGGCACCAGCCCCTCGGGCTTGCCGGCGGCGAGGATCGCCTCCCAGAGGGCCTCGGCGTCGGTGGGGCGGCAGAAGATCTCGAAGCCGTCCTCGCCGGTGTAGCCGGTGCGTGCGGCGATCACGCCCTTTCCGTCCAGCTCCACCTCGGCGAAGTGGAAGAAGGCGATGGCCGAGAGGTCCGTCTTCGCGAGCTTCTGGAGGATGCCGACCGCCTTCGGCCCCTGGATGGCGAGCTGGGCCCAGTCGGCGCTCTCGTCGCGGACGTCGGGGCCCGGCTTCGCCCGGGCCTTCATCCAGGCGAAGTCCTTCTCCGCGTTGGAGGCGTTCACGCAGACGAGGATCTTCTCGGGCGAGAAGCGGTAGCAGATCACGTCGTCGACGAAGCCCCCCGCCTCGTTCAGCAGGCCGGCGTAGATCGCCTGGCCGTCCGCGATCCGGTTCAGGTCGTTGGTGACGAGTTCGTTGCACGCCTCGAGGGCGCCGGGGCCCTCGAAGACGATCTCGCCCATGTGCGAGACGTCGAAGAGGCCCGCGGCCTCGCGCACCGCCTTGTGCTCCGCGATCACGCCCTCGTACTGGACGGGGAGCTCCCAGCCGGCGAACTCGACCATCTTGCCGCCGAGGCGCACGTGGGCGTCGTAGAGGGGGGTGCGGCGGGGGGCCATGCGTGCCTCCTTGGGGGGCCGGAATCCGCGCGCATACTATCGGCGGGTCCGGCCGGGTCAAGCCGCTCGGGCGGCCGCCGCCCCGGCCTCCGACCGGGGTCGAAAAGCGGGGCTCATGCAGCGCAGAAGGGGGTGGAATCGGCACAACCGCGCGGGCTCGAGGCGCGGCGAGGGGATCCTGTCGTGCCCCGCTCACCGGGCAAAGGGATCCGCAGCCGGAGCCGCGCCTGCAGCGAGGCAGCAGAGGCGGCGATGAGTAACCTACGAACGCACCCGCGCGTCGGCGGCGTCCACGGTGTTCGAGAGCAGCATGGCGATGGTCATGGGGCCCACGCCGCCCGGGACCGGGGTGATGGCCGCCGCCCGCTCCGCCGCCCTTTCGAACTCCACGTCTCCCACGAGCTTGCCGGTGTCGAGGCGGTTCATGCCCACGTCGATCACGTAGGCGCCCTCGCGGATCCAGTCGCCGCGGATGTATTGCGGGCGGCCGATGGCGGCGACGACGATCTCCGCCCGGGCGACCTCCGCGGCCAGATCCCTCGTGCGGGAGTGGCAGATGGTCACAGTGGCGTTGGCCTCGAGGAGCAGGAGCGCCATCGGCTTGCCCACGATGTTGGATCGGCCGATGACGACGGCGCGCTTGCCCTCGGGATCGCAGCCCGCCTCCTGCAACAGCCGAATGATCCCGAAGGGGGTGCAGGCGCGCACGCCGTCCCGGCGCCCGGAGAGGAGCTTGCCGGCGTTGACGAGGTGGAAGCCGTCGACGTCCTTCTCCGGCGCGATGGCGTCGAGGACCACGAGCTCGTCCACCTGCCTGGGGAGGGGGAGCTGCACGAGGATGCCGTCGATGGCCGGGTCCTCGTTGAGGCGGTGCACCACCGCGAGGACCTCCGCCGTGGTGGCGATGTCGGGCAGGTGATGCTCCTCCGAGTGGATGCCGACCTCACCGGAGGCCTTGATCTTGCCGCGGACGTAGACCTCGGAGGCCGGATCGCTTCCCACCCGGACGACGGCGAGGCCCGGCGGCCTGCGGTGCTCGCCGGCGAACGCCTTCACCCGCTGGGCGACCTCCCCCCGCACCTTCGCCGCGATGGCCTTCCCGTCGATGAGCTTTGCCGCCATTTGGTCGATCCTCTCCTGCATCGAAGTGTCGAGCGCTCCCTATCACGCCGACGACGCTGGGTGTAGGCGCTCGGCGGCCGGAGTGTCGACGGGACCGGCGGGCGAGCGGATGGCGCTTCCCCGCCCGAACCGGCACACCTACCATCCGTTCTTCCACCGAGGCGCTTCCTGACCTCCTGGGGTTTCGATGGGCGAGCCGCTGCGGGAGATCGTGACGGAGGCGCTCCTCCTCCTCGCATCGCGGTCTCCCGTGCTGCTGGGGCTGGCGGCGGTCGTCCTGGCGGCCGTGGGCGCCGAGTCGCTCCTGCAACGGGGGCTGGGCGGCAGTGCCCGCCGCCGGGCGCGCGCCGCGCTCCTGGCAGCGGGCGCCGGCGTGGGCCTGTGGCTCGCGTGGGGGGTCCTCTGGCTCGCCGACGACGCCTTCATCTCGTTCCGGTACGCCCGCAACTTCGCCAGGGGGCTCGGCCTGGTCTTCAACGAGGGCGAGTGGGTGGAGGGCTACACCAACTTCCTTTGGACCGCCCTCCTCGGGGTGCTCGGCAGGCTCGGCGTCGACATCCCCACGGCCGGCCTCTTTGGCTGTCTGCTCTGCTTCGTGCTGGCGCTGATCGTCGTGGCGGCGACGGTCCGCCGGATCGCCGGCGGGGTGGTGCCGTTCGCGGCCCTGGCCCTGGCCGGCCTCGCGCCCTTCCTCACCTTCGCCAGCTCGGGGCTCGAGACCATGCCGCTCGCGCTCCTCGCGGCCCTCGCCGTGTGGGCGAGCACGAGGCGGCGCGGCGCCCTCCTCGCCGGGCTCGTCTGCGTGCTCGCGGCGCTGACCCGGCCGGACTTCCTGCTGGTGTGGGGCTGCATGGGCCTCGCGCTGCTCGTCGAGGATCTCGCCTTCGCCGACGGGCCGTTGGGCCGCCGGATCTCGGTCGGCCGGCTGGCGTCGTTCGCCGCGCCCCTCGTCCTCGTGTACGTGCCCTACTTCCTCGTCCGGTGGAGCGCGTATGGCGATCTGCTCCCGAACACCTTCTACGCGAAATCGGGCGGGCTCACCTACCTTCGGCAGGGGGGCGTCTACCTCGTCCACTTCCTCTTCACGACGGGGGGTTGGCTGTGGATGCCGCTCCTCGCCCTTTCGCTCGTCGGCAGGCCTCGAGCGCGGGACGAGCTGCGGCTGCGCGTCTTCGCCGGGCTATGCCTCGTGGTCTACGGCGCCTACGTGGTGAAGGTGGGCGGCGACTTCATGGAGCACCGCTTCTTCGTGCCCCTCCTGCCGATCGCGGCGATGGCGATCGAGGTGGGGCTGCGCCACCGGCTCCGGGAGGCCTCGACCGCCGCGAAGGAGGCGCTGGTGCTGGCGCCGGCGGTGGTGACGGCGGCGGTCTCCCTGGTCCCCGTGCGCCTCGTCGGCGAAGGGAAGAAGCGCTGGCACATCGCCGCCGAGCACACTTTCTACCCGGTGGCGCAGGTCTTCCCGCTGCGGGTGGAGAGCGTCTACGCCGAGCAAGGGCGGCTGCTCCATCGCGTCTTCGCGGAGAAGGGCTTTCGCCCCCGGTTCGTGGGCGACGCCATCGGGATGGTCGGGTACTACTCGGACCTGCCCATCGTGGACGCCCTGGGGCTCACCAACCGCTACATCGCGCACAAGCCCGTGCGCCACCGCGGCCGTCCGGGGCACGAGAAGTTCGGCACGCCGGAGGAGTTGCAGCGGGAGGGCGCCCAGCTCTCGCCGTGGCCCCTGTGGGGCGAGTCGTGGCGCCGGCAGACGGAGGTCCGCCTCGACGGGGCGAGCTTCTTCCTCGCCCGGATCGATCCCCCCCTCGTCGCCGCCCTCGAGGAGCTGGGGGCCGAGGTGCCCAACCCCGGCAAGCAGATCGCCGCGCTGATCCGCGAAGGGCCGAGGGACGAGGTGCTGGCGGCGGTCCACTTCTACCGATCCTTCCTGGAGGGCCGAAGGGATCGCGATGCGCTGGTCTTCCTGCTCGAGACGAGGCTCGCCGCCATCGCCGACTTCGAGGACGGCTTCCCCGAGGGGACCTGGGTGTCGGGCCCGAACATGCGAGTCCTGCGGGGGCGGCCGCCGCTCGGCGGGTCCGGCGCGGGGTGGCTGAGCTCGTACGGGAGGGGCGAGGGCCGCGTCGAGATCCCCGTGCCGAGGATCGAGAGCGGCGAGATCCGCTTCGCCCTCGGGGGCGCGGCAGCCCCGGGCCTGGCGGTGCGGCTCCGGGTGGACGGCGAGGTGGTCCGCGAGGCCGCACCGCAGGGAGGGAACCGGCTGGCGCCGGTGTCCTGGGACGTGTCGGAGTTTCGCGGCGAGCCCGCGGTGATCGCGATCGAGGACAAAGACCCTTCGCCCGACCTGGGGATCGTCGTCGACGGGATCCACTTCGCCGCCTCCGGGGAAGGCGACGTCCGCACCCGCATCGCGCGCTGGTCCAGGGAGGGCCGAGGTGACGCGGCGACGCTCCTGCGGGAGGCGGAGCGCTACCTGCCGCCGGAGGACTCCGACGCCGCGCTCCTGCAGGCCGAGGTCGAGGAGCGCTGGTCGCTGGACGAGGGCCTCCCCGCCGGCAGCGTCGTCACCGGAGAGGCGTTCGGTCGGGCGCCGGTCTTCGGGGCGCTGTGCAGGCAGCAGCCGCTCTCCGGCTGGCAGGGGAGGGCGCTCCTCAACAGCTTCCACGGCGGCGATCGCGCCGTGGGCCGGGTGGCGCTCCCCGAGCGGATCCTCTCCGGGGGGCCGATCGCGCTCCTGGTCGGAGGCGGGGGCGACTGCGGACAGACCTTCGTCGGCCTCGAGGTCGAGGGCGAGATCGTCGCCCGGGTCTGCGGCCGAAACGACGAGGTGTTGCGCCCCGAGGTGCTCGCCACGAAGGAATGGGCCGGGAAGGCCGGGCGGGTGGTGGTGGTCGACCGGAGCAAGGACGTCTGGGGACACGTGCTCGCGGACGACGTGATCTTCCTGCGGCCGCGCTGAGAAGGAGCCGCGCGGTCGCAGGGCGAACCTCGCCGAGGACGGCGAAGCCTCGAGACGATGCCGGTCAGGCCGCGAGGGACGCCGGAGCTTCCTGCTCTTCCGCGCGATCGGGGCGTCGCCCCAGCGTCCACAACCCGACGGCGAAGAGGACCAGGGTGGGCAGCGCCTTTGCCCCCGGGACGGCGAGCCGCTGCGCGAGGCTCCACGTCCACGCCGGATCGTCGCCGGGCCGATCCCAGAGGGCGAACGGCGTGGGGAGCGCGAGGGCGACGAGCGCCGCGCCGATCGCCCAGGCGGCGCGGCGGTGGGCGAGGTTCTCGCGGAGGAGGAGGAGGCCCATGGGCAGGACCATCGAGGCGTGGTGCTCCCACACGTCCTTGTAGGTGACCTGGTGGGCGAGCAGCAGCGTCGCGGCGGCGGCGGCGACCGACCCGCCGCGGCGTCGCAGCGCGAGCGCCAAGGCGATCGCGAGGATCGAGAGGGAGCCGATGCGGTGGATCGTCGGCCAGGCGCTGGCGGGGACGCCGAAGATCCGCAGGAGCACGAGCTGCGCGAAGTGGGAGAGGCCGTAGTGCGCCGCGTTCGGCGGGTTCACCGCCGCCGGCACCAGGTTCATGTCCACGAACGCCCGCCACGCGTCGGGGAGCCGCAGGAAGCCGGGGACGTTGCCGAGGGCGAGGAGGGCGACGAGCGCGGTGGGGAGGAGGATCCACCCTCGTCGCCACCACAGCGGCAGGAGGATCACCGGATAGATCTTGACGGCGACGCTCGCGATCCAGGCGAGGAGCGCGCGGACGGAAGCGCCGCGCGAGGCCAGGACGCAGGCCGCGAAGACGAGGGCTCCGGTGGCGAAGCTGAACTGCCCCATGAAGAGCTCGAGCCACAGCGGCGTGTACGCGAGCCAGAGGGCCCACAGCCAGGGCACGATCGGGCCGCCGCCGAAGTGGAGCCGGGTGAAAACCAGGCAGGCGACGAGGAGCACCTCCAGGAGCCCGATCCAGACGAGGTACGCGGTCCAGGGGGAGACGAGGCGGGCGGCGCGGCCGGCGGTCTGGGCCAGGGAGGGGAGGTAGCGGAAGACGTAGTAGGGAGGCGTGATCTCGTCGCCCCCCCACGCGTAGATGCGCCCGTCCCGCTCGAGCCGGACCCCCGCGTGGTAGAGGGCGAAGAAGTCAGCGCCGGGGCCAACTCTATGTGATGCATCATTGAACAAGCGGAAGATGCGGGGGAGCGGGGTCTCCTCGCCGCGGCGCTTCTCCTGGACCCGGAGGACGACGGTGGCCACCACGGCCAGGTGGAGAACGAGCGCCACGGCGAACGCCTCCCACCCGATCCGACCGGTGCGCTCAGGCATGGCCGGTACTCTACCGCGAGGTCGGTCGTGCCGGGAGCCTCGCGGGCCTGCCGATCGGGACGACCGGCCGCTCGGGGGGGAGCGGCGGTGCCGACGGGCTTCAGGCGGTCTTCAGCCAGCCGTCCTCGACGCAGACCGGCCAGGGGCTGAGCCGGGCGCCGGCGCAGGGCCCTCCGACGCAGGCGCCGTCCTCGGGGCGAAAGATTGCGCCGTGCCACGAGCAGGCGATGAGGTCCTTGCGCGGCGTGAGGTATTCGTCGAGCTCGCGGGCCAGGGGGAGCCCCATGTGGGGGCAGCGGTCCACCCAGCCGCGGACCTCGCCGCCCGCGCGGACCACGAAGCCGTGGAAGAAGGCCTCGCCGATCTGGAGGACGAAGTTGCGCGCGCCGGGATCGGCGATGGCGTCCACGGGGCAGAGGCGGACGCCGGGGGGCGTCTGCCAGACCCGCTCGCGATGCGGTGCTTCGGACATGGGAGAAGGCGGGCGGCGCGTGGCGTGGGCCGCCCGCCGGGAGTCCGAGGGCGGATCAGCCCTCGACCTTGATCACGCCGCGGCGGATCTGATCGAGCTCGATCGACTCGAAGAGCGCCTGGAAGTTGCCGTTGCCGAAGCCCTCGTTGCCCTTGCGCTGGATGATCTCGAAGAAGATGGGGCCGACGAGGTTCTCGGTGAAGATCTGCAGGAGCAGGCCATCCTCCTTGCTGCCGTCGATGAGGATGCGGTTCGCGCGCATCCGCGGCAGATCCTCGCCGTGGTCGGGGACGCGCTTGTCGACCAGCTCGTAGTAGGTGTCGAGGGTGTCCTGGAAGCCCAGGCCGTTCGCTTTCATCCGCTCGACGGTGTCGTAGATGTCGGGCGTGGTGAAGGCCAGGTGCTGGATGCCCTCGCCGTTGTACAGGCGGATGAACTCCTCGATCTGCGAATTGTCGTCCTGGCTCTCGTTCAGCGGGATGCGGATCATGCGATCCGGCGCGATCATCGCCTGGGAGAAGAGGCCGGTGGCCTTGCCCTTGATGTCGAAGTACATCTGCTCCTGGAAGTTGAAGACGCGGTTGTAAAAGCTCGACCACACCCGCATCTGTCCCCGGCGGACGTTGTGGGTGAGGTGGTCGAGGAGCTGCAGGCCCATGTCCCGCTTCTTCGCGGCCTCCTCGGCGCCGGGGATCGGCGTCCAGTCGGCGTAGAGGTCGCCCTGCTCTCCGTACTGGTCCACCAGGTAGAGGAGGGAGCCTCCGATGCCTTCGAGCACCTTGGCGTCCGGGCCGAGGGCGCTGGGCGCCGCGTCCGTGGGCTTCGCGCCGCGCTCCATCGCCATGGCGAAGGCCTTCTTGGCGTCCTTCACCCGGAAGGCCATGCCGTTGGCGGACGGGCCGTGGTCCTTGCGGAAGGAGGCCGCATGCCCGTGGGCCTCGCGGTTGAGGAGGAGGTTGATCTCGCCCTGCTTGAAGCGGATCACGTCCTTGGTCGGGTGCTTCGAGACGGCGGTGAAGCCGAGGAGCTCGAACGTCCGCGCCAGCTTCTCCGGGTCGGGCGTGGTGAACTCTACGAACTCGAAGCCGTCCGTGCCGAGGGGATTGTCGACCATCATTTCGTCTCCTCTGTAACGATCGCAGCCCTTGCCGCGAATCTTCCCCGATCCCTCTACACCAGAAGCCGCCCGGACGCGACCCGGGCCGGCAGGCGGGCGGTCCTGCCAGCCCGCCGACGGTTCACCCTCCTTCGGGCCGCTTCGAACCGCGGGAGTCGACGGACCACGAGGGCCGTCGAGGTGGACGTCAGCCGGCCGGCCGGGAGAGGAAGGCGTGGATCGCCTCCGCCACGGCATCCGCCGCGAACCAGTGCATCATGTGGCCCACGCCGGACAGCTCGAGCCGCTCGGCGTGGGGGAGGGCGGTGACGCGGTCGGCGTGGTCGGCGGCGCGGTAGCCGTGCTCGCCGTCGACCAGGAGCGTGGGGGCGCGGATGGCGCGCAGGTAGGGGAGGAAGGTCTCGGCGCGGAAGGGGTAGGGGCCACGGGTGCGGTGGACGGGATCGAAGCTCCACTCGTAGCCGCCGTCGACCTTCCGGGTGGAGCGGGCCGCCAGCTCGAGGCCGAGGTCGTCGGGGAGCGCCGGGTTCTGCACCCGCATTCGGCCGAGAGCCTCCTCGAGGTTCACCATGCGCCGGTGGGGCCGCTCCCGCGCCTTTCGCACCGCCCTGACCCAGCGGGCGGTGCGCTCGGGCGGCGGTGAGGGCGGGGCCTCCTCGGGGCCGAGGCCTTCGAGGAGGACGAGGCGGTCGACGCGGGTCGGGAAGGTGCCGGCGAAGAGGGCCGCGGCGGTGCCGCCCATGCTGTGCCCCACCAGGTGCAGGGGACCCGGCGCCAGCGCGTCGACGAGGTCGGCGAGATCGGCGACGTAGTCCATGAAGTGGTAGTAGCCGCCGGCGCCGATCCACTCGGTCTCGCCGTGGCCCCGCCAGTCGAACGCCACCACCCGATGGCCCCAGGACGCGAGCCGCTCCGCCACCTGCCGAAAGCTGAAGCCCACGTCGAGGAAGCCGTGGGCGCAGAGGACGGTGGCGGCGGGGCGCGGCCCCTTCGGCTCCCAGGTGAGCACGTGGTGGAGCAGGCCGTTGGCGCGGACGCGGGACTCGCGCAGCGGGATCATGCGCGCCAGTCTACAGGCCCGCCTCGCGGATGGCGCGGCGCCGGCGGGGCGAGGCGCCGAAGGCGGCGCGCCGCGTCCGATCAAGGCGCGCGCAGGGTGAGGCGCACGGGATCGCCGCCCGCGCGGACGCCGTCGGCCCGGGCCACGGGATCGTCGGCGTCCCTGGTCATGGCGTTGCCGTCCCGATCGATGCGGGCCTCGAGAGAGACGGACTCGGGCATGGGCCGTCCAATCATGGTGTCGTCGTCGCCGACGCTCACGGTGATGGGGAACGCGCCGACGGGCACGCGCTTGGCAGCAACGGGAGGGCCGCTGGCGACGCCGGCCGGCCGCACGGCGACGAAGAGCGTGGAGCCCGGCTGCACCTTGCCCGCGAGCGCCGGATCGAGGTCGAGGGTGACCTGCAGATCGCCCGCCTGCGCGGGCGCGCCGCCCCCCGGCGCCGGGGTGGCGGGCGCCTCGGCCGCGGGAGGCGAGCCGCCCCCGGCGAGGCGGGCCCTGGCCTCCTCGATCACGGGCAGCAGCGCGGCGCGGCCGTCGGGGCGCTGCTCGAGGGCGCGCTCCCACGAGTCGATCGCCACCTGGTAGCGGCCCATGTCGAAGGCGGCGAGGCCCCGCCGCACCCACGCCTCGGTGAGCATGGGGTCTAGCTGGACGGCGCGATCGAGGAGCTGCATCGATCGCTCCTGCTGGCCCATGGCGAGGCGCACCACGCCCTCGTAGGCGAGGGCGCGGGGGTTGTCGGGGGCGACCTTTTCCACCTCCTGCACCACGTTGAACGCCTCGAGGAGGCGATCGCGGAAGAGCAGGGCCTGCGCGAGGTCGAGCTTGATCTCGACGTCCTGCGGATGGGCGGCGACCGCGGCGCGGAGCTGATCGAGCTCCGGATCCGGCGCCTCGGCGCCGTCGGCGGACGCCGCCCCCATGACACCGGCGGGGCCCGCAGGCGCCCCGCTCATCCTGCCGGGCGTGGCGATGTCGCCGAGGAAGAAGAGCAGCAGGAAGAGGAAGCTCGCGGAGGCGGCGCCCCAGAGGAAGCCGCGCAGCACCGGCCGCGAGGCGAAGAAGCCCGCGCCGGTGACGCCGGGTGCCGCGGGGGCCTCGCCGGCGCCGCCCTCCTTGGCCTTCGCGATCGCCTCGACGGCAGCCCGCTCCGCCTCGCCGATGGATCGCAGCACCTTGGCGGTCTCCAGCTCGAGGTCGTGCTTCTCTGCCGCCAGCTCCGGGGGCGGGCTGGCGCCGATCTCCCGCAGCCTCGCGATGAGCGAGTCCCGGCGCGCGCGCAGCTCGTTCATGTGCTCCTTCTGCGGCTCGAAGGCGGGCACCCCGGCCGCGCCCCGGTGGCGCAGCCAGAGGACGGCGCCGCCGACGAGGCCGAGGGCGAGCGCGAGGATCCCGGGGAGCCAGTCGGTTCCGTGCATCGGTCGATCAAACCTTTCCGTGTCGTGTTTCGTTCGCGGGCCGATCGCCGTCCCCGCCGAAGGCCAGCGCCCGCGCCTCGCGCAGCCACTCGTCGAGCTCGGGATCGGCCGCAGGCGCCGCCTCCTCCTCCGTCGCCTCCAGCCCGCTGCTCCTCATGCTCTTTCGCACCTGGAGGGCGACGATCACGAGGCCGGCGAGGAGGACCACGCCAGGTCCCAGCCACACCAGCATGTTCAGCCCCTCGGCCTTCGGCTGCATCAGCACGAACTGGCCGTAGGACGCCTCGAACCACGCGAGGATCTGCCCCTGGTCGTAGCCTTCCGCGAGGAGGTCGCGGACCTCGTTCTTCATGTTGATCGCGGTGGAGGAAGGCGAGTCCGCCACCGAGCTGCCCTGGCAGACCGGGCAGCGGAGCAGGAGCCCCACCTCGTGGGTGCGGGTCTCGAGCTCGGCGCCGGCGAGGGGCCTGCCGGCGGGCTGCCCCACGACGGTGGAGACGAACTCCCGATCGATCAGGCGCTCCATCGTCGGCTCGGCGTCGCCGGCCGCGGCCTCCGCCCCGGTGCCGGCGCCTTCGAGGCCGCCGTCGGCGGGGGCGGCGGCGAGGAGCGGCGAGGTGGCCGAAGCGAACGAGGGCAGGCAGGCCGCGGGCGCGGCGATCGCGGTGGCCGCGGCGGGCGAGACGATCACCGGCACGGCGATCGAGCCCAGGACCGCCAGCGGAAGGAATGCCAGGAGACGCCTCGGGTTCATGGCGCCCCCAGGAGCTGGGCCACGTGCTCCCGCAGCCGCTCGGGCGAGAGCGGGCCGTTGTACTTCGAGACGATCCGCCCGCTCGCGTCGATGAAAAAGGTCTCGGGCACGCCGGTGACGCCGTAGGCGATGGCCGCCTTGCCGCCGTCGTCGATCAGCGCCGGGTACCCGCTGCCGTAGCGCTCGAGGAACGCCTCGATCTTCGGCTTCTTGTCGTCGTAGACGACGCCGACGAACTGGACCCGGTCGCCGAAGATCTTCGCGCCCTGGGTGAGCACGCCGTGCTCCCGCTTGCACGGCTCGCACCACGTGGCCCAGAAGTTCACCACCACCGGCGTGCCCCGGAGCGACGCGAGCGACACCCGCTCGCCGTCCTGCACCGAGACGAGGTCGAAGGGTGGCGCCTCCCTGCCCACCAGTGGTGAGCGCACGGCGTGGGGATCGTTGCCGAAGCTCGAGGCGAAGAGCACGAGGAGCGGCAGCACCAACAGCAGCCCCATGACGAGGACCGCCTTGTTCAGGCCGCCCTTCTTCGGCGGCGCCGGGGTCACGGGAGACTCGACGTTCATGCCGTACCTTCCTCCGAGGAGCGGACCGCGAGCCCCGCCTCGGGCGCCGGAGCGGGCGGCGGCGCCGGCGCCGGCTCCTTCCGGCGCGAGGTGGCGGCCGCGTGCCTCCCCGCGGGGACGATGGAGAGGAGCGCGCCGAGCGCGAGAACCGCGGTGCCGATCCAGATCCAGATCACCATCGGGTTGATGAACGCGCGCAGGCCCAGGACCTCGCCGCCCTGATCGATGCTCATCACCGAGAGGTAGAGGTCCTCCTTCAGCGTGCTGAGCACCGCCGGCGTTCCCACCGGCTCCCGCATGGTGAAGTAGTGGTTCATCCTCGGCGAGAGGCTCGCCACCTTCGTGCCGTCCTTCAGCACGTCGACGTGGGCGATGGTGGAGGTCCGGTGCGGATCGGTGGCGGTGGACGAGCCCTGGTACACCAGGGTGTAGGGGCCGAGGGCCGCGGCGCCGCCTCGGCGCAGGGTGGCCTCGGTGGTCACCTTGCCCACGGAGGAGACCGCCACGGCGATGAGGATCGCCGCGACGCCCAGGTGGATCACGTATCCGCCGAGGCGGCGCCTGCCGGCGGTGAACATCACCGCGAGCGACCGGCCGAGGTCGCCGCGCCGCAAGGGGAGGATCATCGCGTCAACGGTGACCCAGAGGGTGTAGCCGCCGCAGAAGAGGGTGACGAGCAGCGAGGGCGCGCGCGCGCCGAGGGCGACGCCGATGGAGAGCAGGAGGAGGCCCCCCGCCGCCGGCGGGAGCACGGCGGCCCACAGCTTCCTCCACGACACCTTGCCCCAAGGCAGCGCGGGGCCGACGCCCATGAGGAAGAGCACGGCCACGCCCAGGGGGACCGCCATGCGGTTGAAGTATGGCTCGCCCACGCTGATCTGCCGGTGCTGCACCGCCTCCACGATCAGCGGGAACACCGTGCCGAGGAGCACGGTGAAGGTGATCATCACGAAGAGCAGGTTGTTGAGGAGGAAGGTGCTCTCGCGGCTCTTCGGATCCTCGATGCGGCCCTGGCCCTCGAGATGGCCGATGCGGGCGGCGAGCAGGAAGACCGAGAACAGGAGCGCCATCCCCAGGAAGGCGAGGAAGGTGGGGCCGATGTCGCTCTGCGTGAAGGAGTGGACCGAGTTGAAGACGCCCGAGCGCGTCATGAACGTGCCGAGGATCGTCAGGAGGAAGGTGGCGAGGACCAGGGTAGTGGTCCAGCCCGAGAGGATCTTGCGGCGCTCCACCACCATCGCCGAGTGGATCGCGGCGGTGGCGGTGAGCCAGGGCAGGAGCGACGCGTTCTCCACCGGATCCCACGCCCAGTAGCCGCCCCAGCCCAGGACCTCGTACGCCCACCAGCCGCCGAGGACGATGCCGATGGAGAGGAAGGCCCACGGCACGAGGAGGGAGAGCCGCAGGGTCCTGAGCAGGTCCGCGCCGAGGCGCCCGGTGAAGAGCGCCGCCGCCGCCACCGCGAAGGGCACCGTCATCCCCACGTAGCCCAGGTAGAGCATGGGCGGGTGCGCCACCATGAGGATGTGGTTCTGCAGGAGGGCGTTGGGGCCCGGGCCGTCCATCGGCGGGTTGGCGAGGGTGTGGAAGGGGTTGGCGGGGCCCGCGATGAGAAACGCGAAGAACACGCCGCAGGCGAGCATCACCCCGAGGATCCAGGGCTGCGCCTCCAGGTGTTTCCTTCGCATCCAGAAGGTGGCCCCGGCGACGTACGCGCCGAGGATGAGGCCCCAGAAGAGGATCGACCCCTCCAGCGACGACCAGAGGCTGACGATGGTGACCCAGGTGGGGCTCGCCCGGGAGCCGACCTGCGCCACGTAGCCCACCGAGAAGTCGTGGGTGAGGAGGGCGTACTCCATGAGCAGGTTCGCGCCGGCCATCAGGAGTGCGAAGGCGTAGGCGAGGCGCCGCGTCCACTGCAGGGCGCCGGCGCTCCTGCGGGCGGCGGTGAGGCCGAGGACCGCGCCGGAGGCGGCGGTGGCGAGGGCCGCCAGCACCATCCAGCGTCCGAGGAGTCCGATCATCTGGCGACCTCTTCCGGCGATACGCCATCCGCCGTCTTCATGAGCTGGTGGGTGTCCAGGTCCTCCAGGTCGTGGGGCGCCTGGTACTCGTTGCCGTGGGACACCATCAGCCGGTGGGACTCGAAGTGCCCCGCCTTGGTGAGCGTGCCCTCGACGATCACGCCGATGTTCTCGCGGAACATCTGCGGCGGCACGCCCACCGAGCGGACGTCGACCTTCTCCTTGCCGTCGGTGACCTGGAAGGCGAGGTTGCTGGTCCCCTCGTCGAACCGGATGGAGCCGGGGACCACCTGCCCGCCCAGGCGGATGGTGGCGCCGATGGCCTTGTCGCCGGCGGCCTTCATCTCGCTCGCGTCCCAGTAGTAGACGAGGCTCTCGCCGAGGCCGCCCAGGGCGATGAACGCGAAGGCGCCGCCCGCGATGGCGAGGGCCACGACGGCGAAGGCCTTCATCCGCTTCGAATTCCTGGTTGCGCTCACTGCTCCTCCTCGGCCGAACGGCGCTCTGCTCGGGCGGGTGAAGGGATCGACCCCACGGAGGCAGGCCCGATCCCGTCGTCTCGCGCTTCGCGCGCGCCGCGCTCTTCTCGCGAGTGCTCGCCCAAGGCTCGCAGGCGCAGGGCGAGGGAAGCTCCATACGCCCCGAGGGCGACGAAGGTAAGGCCATAGGCAGCCCAGACGAACTCCCAGCCGCCGACGACGATTCCGCCGGTCATGCGACACCTCCCGTGGGCTCCAGGCGGTTCGACTCCGGGAGCGGTGGCGCGAGCTCCGCCGCGAGCTTTCGGCGCGCGAGCTGGCTGCGCAGGATCGCGAGCCCCGCCATCAGGAAGAGGACCCCGAACGCGTTGATTCGCAGCGGTGTCACCATCGACGAGGCCACCGTCTGCGGGGTGGACTGGGTCTGGTGCAGCGAGTTCCACCACTTCACCGAGAAGTAGACGATGGGGACGTCCACGTAGGCGACGATGGTGGCGACCGCGCTCCAGGTGGCGCGCTTCACCGGATCCTCGACGAAGCGGCGCAGGGCGAGGATGCCCACGAAGGCGAAGCAGAGCACGGCCGTGGTGGTGAGGCGGGGATCCCAGTCCCACCACACGCCCCACGTCGGCTTCGCCCAGATCGAGCCCTGGGCACAGAGGAGGAAGGAGAGGATCACCCCGATCTCGAGCCAGGCCTCGAGGCGCGCGTCCCACCTCCAGTCCTGCTTGAAGAGGACGAAGAGCGCACTGACGAAGGCGAAGGTCAGCGCGAGCATGGCGTTCCACGCGGTGGGAACGTGAACGTACATGATCCGCTGCACCTCGCCCATGTAGTGCTCGGGGGGCGCGACGAAGAGGCCGATGTACGAGCCGACCGCGAGGAGCGCGGCGGACGCGGCGAGGAGCGCGGCCGCGACCCGCGGGGCCCGGGGGGAAGGCTGGGGGAGCACGTCGAAAGCCATCTTCACTCCTCGATCACCGTGGAGAAGAGGAGGCCGCAGAGCGGCCAGTAGATTCCATTGAATGCCGCGAGGAGGAGCGCCCAGGCGCCGGCCTGGCCCATGGGATCCCCGAGGAGCAGGAGCGAGCTCGCCTTGACGGCCGCGAGGAGCACCGGCACCACCAGCGGAAAGAGCAGCAGCGGCAGGAGCACCTGCTGTGCGCGCACCTGCGACGCCATCCCGGCGTAGAGCGTGCCCGGTGCGGAGAGCGCGGCGCTGCCCAGGGCGAGGAGCCCCGCCAGCGCCGGCATCCGGGAGAGATCCGGGTCGTAGAGGACGACGAGGATCGGCAGCAGGCCGATGCCCACCAGGAGGAGCTGCAGCCAGTTGGCCAGCGCCTTGCCGTAGAAGAGCGACACCGGGCTCGCCGCCAGCAGGAGCAGCCCCTCGAGCGCCTTCTGCTCGCCCTCCGCGCGGAAGCTCTCCGCCAGCGCGAGGGTGGACGAGAAGAGCAGCGCCACCCAGAGGAAGCCGCCGGCGAAGCGGCGCAGGGAGGCGGCGTCGGGCCCCACCGCGAAGCTGAGCAGCAGGAGGGCGGTCGCGCCGAAGACCACGACCGCCATGGCCTGGGCGCGGCTGCGCCACGACAGGAGGAGATCCTTGCGGAACGCGGCGAGGAGCTGGGCGGCGGGGCCGGCGCTCGGCTTTCCCCGGGGGCGGGTGGCCGCGACGCCGCGCGGTGCGGCGGGCCTCGCCTCGGCTGGCCCGGAGGCGCGATCGCGGGCGCGGAGGGGAGCGCTCATACCGCCTCCCTCGCCGCCTGCGCCGGATCGACCACTTCGAGGGGGAGCCTCGCCGCGTCGCCGCTCCAGGCGACCCGCCCCGCCTCGAGGACGACGCCGAGGTCGCCGACCTTCGCGCACTCCTCCAGGTGGTGCGACGCGACGAGAACCGTCCGCCCCTCCCCCAGCAGCCTGAGGATCAGCCGATCGACGAAGCGGAAGCCCGGCGGATCGAGCTGGGCGTAGGGCTCGTCAAGGAGGACGATGGAGGGCGACTGGAGGAGGAGCCTCGCGAAGGCGAGCCTGCGGCGCATCCCGGCGGAGTAGCCGTGGATCGGGTCATCGGCGCGGTGGGCGAGGCCCACCTCCTCGAGCGGCGGCAGGAGGCTCTTCCGATCCGCCGGGATGCCGAGCATGCGCGCCGCCACCTGCAGGTTCTGCAGGGCGGAGAGCGAGTCGTAGGTGTAGGAGGCGTGGGCCAGCAGCCCCACCTGGCGGCGCAGCGTCTCGCGGTCGCGCAGGGCTTCCTCGCCGAAGACGCGCAAGGAGCCGCGGTCGGGGCGCAGGGCGCCGGCGAGCACGCGCAGGAGGGTGGACTTGCCCGAGCCGTTGCGGCCGGCCACGATCACCGCCTTGCCGGCGGGGATGTGGAGATCGACCCCTGCGAGCGCCCAGGCGCGGCCGAATCTTCGGCAGAGGCCCTTCGCCTCGATGGCCGGTGTCGATGCGTCCATGGATTCTTTCGACGGCCTGGCCCTCACCGGACGAGCCGTCGTCGGACTTGGAGAACCGTCCGCTCGGGCCGAAACATCCGATCGGGCCGAGATCCCGGCTGATCTATCCGAAATCGCGCGGGATCGCCCCTGGAAATGGGGCCGGGCCGCCCCGGCGGGCCGCCGGCGGGCGGACGGCCCCCGCGCGACCGGGTGGCGCGGCTCCGGAGGGCGTGCGGGCCGCTGGGAGGGGGACGGCCCCTGGCGACGGGCCGACGCGGGCTTCGGTGCGCGCGCGGGCTGCTGGGGCGGGGACGGGGAAGGACCCCGCGACCGGGCCGGCGCGGGCCTCGCCCGACGATCGTTCGAACCCCGTTGACTTGTAAGTAAAGAGTTACTTATGGTCCTCGACCATGAGCAAGGCGATCGGCCGCGCCGCGGAAGGCGTCACTCTCTCGGACGGGAGCCGGGCGCTCGCGTCGAGGCTCCTCGTCGTCGCGGCGCTCCTCTTCGTCCTCTTCCTGGCCGCGTTCCTCCTGTGGTGGAGACCTGCAGACGTTCGCGCCGCGTCCGTGACCCGCGGTGACGTCCGCCTCGAGGCGGCGGGCACGGCGACCATCGAGAGCGAGCGGACGATCCTGGTCGCCTCGACCGCCGGAGGTCGCCTCGAGTCGATCCGCTTCGGCGTGGGCGAGAGGATCCGCGCCGCCGACGAGGTGGCTCGCCTCGACGTGGACGAGCTGGAGCTCCAGCGCCGCGCCTCCGTCCTCGCCGAGCGCCGTGCCCGCGCGCTCCTGGCCAGGGGCGCCGCGGAGCTGGAGAGCGCGGTCTCCGCCGCGACGCTGGCGCGAAAGGCCCTCGAGAGGGCGGAGGTGCTCCACCGGCAGGGCGCGCTCTCGTCTACCGCCCTGGACGAGGCGCGAGCGGCCCGTGACGAGGGCGAGGCGAACCGGCGCGCCCTCGCCGCCGCGTTGGCGCAGGCGAGGGCCGAGCTGGAGTCCGCCGAGGAGGGCACGAGGCTCCTCGCCCACCGGATCGGCGAGGGCAGGCTGACGAGCCCCATCGACGGGATCGTCGTCCGGCGGCTCCGGGAGCCCGGCGACGTGGTTGCGCCGGGCCAGCCGGTGCTCGAGGTGGCCGCAACCGGCAAGATCTGGGCGAGCGCGTGGATCGACGAATCCGCCCTGCCTCACCTGCGGGTGGGCGCCCCCGCCCGGATCGTGCTCCGTTCGGTGCCCGACCGCGAGATCCTGGGTCGGGTCGACCGGATCGCGCCGCAGGCCGATCGCGAGACCCACGAACTCCTGGTCGACGTCGAGCTCCTCGAGGTCCCGGATCCCCTCGTCTTCGGGCAGCGGGCGGACGTCTTCATCGCGCTCCAGGAGAGCCGGGACGTGCTCCGGATCCCGCGTGGCTTCTGCCCCGAGGCGACCCGCTGCCTGGTCGAGCGGGAAGGGAGGATCGCGCTCGTGCCGATCGAGCTCGGCCTCGTCGGATCGGAGGCGATCGAGGTGAAGTCGGGGCTCGCCCTGGGCGAGATGGTCGTCCTATCGGAGGAAGGAGCGTCGAGGGAAATCGAAGGGCGGCGGGTGAGGCGGCGCCCGTGAACCTGGCCTGGCGCGAGATCCGGCGGCAGAAGCTGCGGTTCGTGGGGACGGCGATCGGCCTGGGCCTGCTCTTCGCCGTCGTGCTCGCCATGGGCGGCATCTACAAGGGCATGGTCGAGGACGCGACACTCCTCATCGACTCGCTCGGCGCCGACTACTGGATCGTCCAACGCGGCACCCACGGCCCCTTCGCCGAGCGGTCGGTGATCCCCGCCTCGATCGAGCGGCGCGCCCGCTCGATCCCCGGCGTGAGCTGGGCCCGCAGCTTCAGCACCCTCACGGTGGAACGAAAGGTGGAGGGCAAGGACATCCGCCTCAGCCTCGTGGGGCTCGCGTGGCCGGACGATCCGGGCGACTGGCTGCGGCTCCGGGATGGACGACCGATCGCCGCCGGCCACGACGAGGCGATCGTCGACGCCACCGCGGGGCTCGGGTTGGGCGATCGGATCCCCCTGGGCGACACGCGCTATCGCGTGGTGGGGATCGCGGAGGGGATGGTGAGCTCGGGCGGCGACGCCCTCGCCTTCGTGACCCATTCGGACCTGCTGCGGATCTCCTCGTACGTCCCTCCGGAGGCCCGCCGTCTCGCCCGCGCCGCGGCCGGTGATCCTCGGGGCGTCGAGCGGGGGGAAGCGGAGGGGACCCAGGTCTCCGCCGTCCTCGTCCGGCTCGCGGAGGGCGCGGATCGCGGCCGCGTGGAGGCGATCCTCTCCTCCTGGGGCGACGTCTCCGCGTATCCCGCGAGCACCCAGAGGTCGTTCGTCCTCCTCGGCGTCGTGGACAAGGCCCGGCGCCAGATCGGCCTCTTCCGCATCATCCTGGTGATCGTCTCGTCGATCGTGGTGTCACAGGTGGTGTACAACATGACCGCCGCGAAGACCCGGGAGATCGCGCTCCTCGAGCTGATGGGCGCGAGGACGCGGGTCGTCGTCGGCATGATCTTGCAGCAGTCGCTCCTCCTTACCGCGCTCGCCTACGGGGCGGCGCTGGGCACGGGCGCCCTGGTCTTCCCGGCCTTCCCGCGCCGGGTCGTGGTGGGCACCGAGGAGCTGATCTCCGCGGGCCTCGTCCTCGTCGCGATCGGCGTCGTCTCGAGCCTCGCCGCCATCCACCGCGCGCTTCGCACCTCTCCCACGACGATCCTCGCAGGATGAGCATGGAGCCGATACGGGCCGTCGGCCTTCGCAAGACGTACGGCAGCGGGAACACGGAGGTGACGGCGCTTCGCGGCGTGTCGCTCTCCGTTCGCGAGGGAGAGGTCGTGGCGCTCCTCGGTCCGAGCGGCTCCGGCAAGTCGACCCTGCTGACCGCCCTGGGGCTGCTCAACCTCCCCGACGAGGGGGACATCTCCATCGCAGGGGAGCCGGTGATCCGGGGTGGAAGGGCGACCCGCGATCTCGCCGCCGTCCGACGCCGCCGGCTCGGGTTCGTCTTCCAGAAGTCGAACCTGATCCCCTTCCTGACCGCGATCGAGAACGTCCGCCTCGGCCTGGAGATCAACGATCTGCGAGGAGCGGGCGCGAGGCGCCGCGCGGCGGAGCTGCTCGAGTACCTGGGGATCGACGACCGGATGGGCAACTACCCAGAGCAGCTCTCGGGAGGCCAGCAGCAGCGCGTGGCCATCGCGCGCGCCCTCGCGGTCGATCCCCCCGTCCTCCTCGCGGACGAACCGACCGCGGCGCTCGACGGGAGCAGGAGCCGCAGCGTGATCCAGCTCTTCCGTCGCATCGCGAACGAGCGGGGGACCGCCGTGGTGGTCGTCACCCACGATCACCGTCTACTCGACGCGTTCGATACCTTGTACGAGATGGAGGATGGCGCCCTGCGCGAGGTCCCGCACCGGCCGCCCGCTCGAGACGAGATCCCTTGGTGAGGATGAGGCCCTCCCGGACCGCCTCGGACCCCGCGACGGTCTTCCTGCGGCCGGCGCCGGGGGGCGCGCCCGGCACGCCCGAGGCGTCGAAGGCGGCGCTGCTCCGGCGCCTCTCGCCTCGACGAGCCGGCGGCCGAAAGCGGGGATCGCCCGCAGCCGCGAATCCTTTTCCGTCCGCCCCGGCTCCAACCGGAGTGGAGACGGGAGCGGACGATGGTGAGGCCTGACGACGAGACGGGCGCGCGGGAGCCGGGGCCCTTCCGGCGCGCCCTCCGGCGCTGGTCGGCCCGCGACTTCGCTCGGGCGATCCTCGTCATGGCGGTGGGGGCCGTCGCGATGATCGGGCTGGGGAAGCTGTACGGGTCCTTCGTGGGAGGGACCTGCACCGCGCTGTGCAGGCCCCACGTCTCGGGGCCCTACGGGGCCGCCGCCGGGCTCCTCGTCTACATCTTCCAAAAGTTCGATTGAGCGCGCGCTCGGCGCCGGAGCGGGGGAAGCACGCCTGCCCCGGGCGACGACGCAGCGCGGCGCCCACCGTCGGGGGAGGCCTGCTGTACGACCGGGCTTGACACATCCGCGCGGCTTCGAATTTAGTAAACGAACGTTCGTTCAAGAAAAGCTCCATCGGAAGCGAGGCTGCGCATGCCGATCACCGCCAGATCCTGGTTCCTCGTCGAGCCGAGGGCACCGCTGCAGGAGCACGAGTGGGAGCTTGCCGATCCGGCGCCGACCGAGGCGGTGATCGAGGTCTGGGGGAACGGGGTGTGCCACACGGACCTCGGCTTCGCCGACGGTGACGTGCGCCCCAACCGCGCCCTGCCCCTGGTGCTCGGGCACGAGGCGGTGGGCAGGGTGGTGGCGGCGGGGTCGGCCTTCACCGGGCTCACCGGCAGGATCGTGGTCGTGCCGGCCGTGCTGCCGTGCGGCGAGTGCGAGCTCTGCGAGAGCGGCCACGGCAACGCGTGCCCGAAGCAGAAGATGCCGGGCAACGACATCGACGGCGCGTTCTCCACCCACATGCTGGTGCCTGCGCGCGCCCTGCAGGTCGTCGAGCGACCCGGCGACGTGGACGTCCGCCTCTACGGCGTGGTGGCCGACGCGGTCTCCACCGCCTATCAGACCGCGATGCGGGCGCAGGTGGAGGCCGGAGACCTCGTCGTCGTCGTGGGGGCCGGCGGGGTGGGCGGCTTCGCCATCCAGGTCGCCGCGGCCCTCGGCGCCAAGGTCGTGGCCCTCGACGTGAGTGAACCGCGCCTCGAGCTGATGGCCCGCCACGGCGCCGCGGCGACCGTGCACACAGCGGGCAAGGATCTCCGCGCGATCCGCGGCGAGGTCCAGCGCCACGCGAGGGAGTGGGGGATCGAGCCCTGGCGCACGAAGATCCTCGAGTGCTCCGGGCAGCCCGCCGCACAGGAGGCGGCGTTCGCCCTGATCGGGCGCCGCTCGGTGATGGTGCAGGTCGGCTTCACCTCGGCGAAGACGAACGTGCGTCTGTCGAACCTGATGGCGTTCGACGCCACCATCCACGGGAGCTGGGGCTGCCCGCCCCATCACTACGCCGCGGTCTTCGACCTGATCGCGCGTGGCGAGATCGCCCTCGCTCCCTTCGTCGAGATCCGCCCGATGCGCGAGGTAGACGCCGTCCTGGGCGAGATGCGTGCTCACCAACTGTCGCGCCGCGTCGTGCTCGATCCGAGGCTCTAGCGCGCGAGCGACCACACGAGAGATCGGAGATTGATCCCATGCCTGCTGTCGATCTGAAGAGTCACGAGCTGGTCCCCTCGGTGACGTTCGAGAAGATTCGCTACGAGACGCGACCCGTCCTCGACCATGCGGGCGACGAGGTCGATGGCCTGCACCAGGTCTGGATCTCGCTGGACAACCCGAAGCAGCTCAACAGCTACACGACCGAGATGGTCAAGGAGGTCATCCTCGCCTTCCGGCGCGCGAGCTTCGATCGCCGCGCCGTCGCCGTGGTGTTCACGGGGACCGGCGACAAGGCGTTCTGTACCGGCGGAAACACCGAAGAGTACGCCACCTACTACGCCGGTCGCCCGCTCGAGTACGCACAGTACATGCGGCTGTTCAACGACATGGTCACGAACATCCTGCTCTGCGACAAGCCGGTCATCTGCCGCGTGAACGGCATGCGCATCGCCGGCGGGCAGGAGATCGGCATGGCGTGCGACTTCACGGTCGCCGGCGACCACGCGCGCTTCGGGCAGGCCGGACCCAAGCACGGCTCCGCCCCAGACGGCGGGAGCACCGACTTCCTCGATCTGTTCATCGGCGTCGGCCGCGCGCCGGAGTCGCTGGTCCTGTGCGAGCCGTGGTCGGCGCACAAGGCGTATGCCTTCGGCCTGGTCAACGAGATCGTGCCCGTCTACCGCAGGCAGGACGGCGCGTTCATCGCCAACCCGTTCGTCGTCACCGATCGCCACCTCGACGAGCTCGGCCGCGTGGTCCTCGGAGACTTCAAGGAGGGCGCCGAGCGGGAGCAGGCCAAGGTGGTCGCGGCGGAGTGCACCGTCGATCTGTCTCGGCTCGACGCGGCGGTGAATCGCATGGTGACCAGGCTGCTCTACCTGTTCCCCGACTGCACCCGAAAGACCCTCGAGAGCTTCCGCAAGAAGAAGCTGGAGACATGGCAGCGCAACTGCGAGACCAACCGAAGCTGGCTGTCGCTCAACATGAACACCGAGGCGATGGCAGGCTTCTCGGCCTTTCAGTTCGCCGAGGGCAGGGAACGCGAGATCGACTTCGTGGCCCTGCGCCGCCGCCTCGCCGAGGGCGCCCGCTTCGACAAGGCCCTCGTCGAATCGGTGCTGCCGGAGTCGGCGCGCGCCGCCTTCGGGAGGGTGTTCGAGTGACCACCGGCACGGCCAGGCTCGTTCGAAGCGAGCCGATCGAGGGCGGTCGAGTCCATCACATCCTGTTGGACGCCCCCAAGGGCAACATCCTCTCGATGGCGATGTGCGGTGAGCTCTCCGCCGCGCTCCGGGAGCGGCAGGACGATCCCGGGGTGAAGATGGTGCTCCTCGAGGGGGCGGGGAGCCACTTCTCCTTCGGCGCCTCCGTCGAGGAGCACGAGAAGGATCGCGTCGCGGCCATGCTGAGCGCGTTCCACGGCCTCGTTCGCACCGTAGCCTCGCACCCGGTGCCGATCGCCGCGCTCGTGAAGGGCCAGTGCCTCGGCGGAGCGTTCGAGCTGGTCCTCGCGTGTCACCTCGTCTTCTGCACGCCCCGGGCGACGATGGCCTGCCCCGAGGTGAAGCTGGGCGTGTTCCCGCCCGTGCTGGCGGCCGTCGGGCCGCTGCGCCTCGGGTACGCCACGAGCGAGCGACTCCTGCTGTCGGGCGGCGTCCTGAGCGCCGAGGAGGCGCTGCGCGCCGGCCTCGCCACCCGGTTGGTGGAAGACGCCGACGGGGTACTGGCGTGGTACCGCGAGCACCTCGCGCCCCTCTCCGCATTCGCGATTCGGCAGGCGACGAAGGTCTCGCGGACGGCGGGCGGCATGCTCGCCGCGCTCGACGGTCCGCTGCAGGCGGCGGAGGAGCAGTACCTCGCCGAGCTGGTGCCGAGCCACGACGGCAACGAGGGGATCGAAGCGTTCCTCGAGCGCCGGCCGCCGATCTGGAGGGATCGCTGATGGCCCGGCCGTCGCGGAAGTCCGAGGGCCGCCTCGAGATCCTGGAGGCCGCCGCCCGCGTGATCGCGAAGAACGGCTTTCACGGGATGTCAATGCGGGAGCTGGCGAGGCAGCTCGGGAAGACGCCCGCGGTCTTCTACAACTACTACCGCTCGAAGGAGGACCTCCTCCTCGACCTCCAGGTGCGCGCGTTCGAGGCGCTGGTCCAGTCAGCCCGGGACGCGATCGCCCGGGCCGGCGAACCGACGGAGAAGCTCTACGCCTTCATAGTTCAGCACCTGCAGTACGTCGGGAGCCATCGCGCCGTGATGCAGGTGCTGGTGCAAGAGGCGAATTCGCTCCCGGCGGCCCAGCGGAAGACGGTGCGCGCCATCAAGGAAGAGTACTACGCGGTGGGCCGGGACGTGATCCGAGACGTCCTCTGGCAGTCGGCGTGCGTCCCCGGGAACCGCGAGAAGCGCGCGACCCTCGCGAGGGCGGTCGACGAACTGGAGCTCGAGCGGCAGACCTACGCGGTTTTCGGCATGCTCAACTGGACCTACGGGTGGTATCGGCCCAAGGACCACGGCGCCCCCGAGGAGCTCGCCCACACCCTCCACCGCATGCTGCTCTGCGGCCTCCGCCCTGATTGCCCTCTGCACGTCTCGAAGGTGGACCTGCGCGAGCTCGACGATCGCCTGCGCGAGCGAAAGCGCATCCCGCTCCTTCGCACCGTCTGAACCCGAGGAGACTTCGATGACCCACCAGGCCTCGCCTACCTCGAGCGATCCGGAGCGGACGCTGGGGGAGATCCTCGAGCACTGCAACGACCTGCGGCTCGGCCCGATCCCGCCGGCCGACGCCCTTCCCGCCGGCTACACGGGGACCTTCGGGCACTTCCCCGTCTACTTCCCGGAGGAGATCGTCCACGCCGCGGGCTTGCTCCCGGTGAACGTCCTGGGGGGCGGGAACAAGCTCGAGCTGCGGCACGCCGACGCCCACATGGGATCGTTCATCTGCTCGATCTGCCGATCGACGGCGGAGCTCGGACTGGCGGGCGCGCTCGAAGGCCTCACCGGCTTCGTCACGCACCCCATCTGCGACGCGGCAAAGCACCTCGGTGGCATCTGGGCCCGCAACTTCCCGGAGCAGCTCGCCCAGATCCTCTACCTGCCCCAGAACCCCAACACCCCGGGCGCCGTACGCTTCACCGCGGCAGAGTACCAGCGCTTGCGCGGCGACGTGGAGAGGAAGATCGGGCGCACGATCGACGACGCGGCGCTCTCCCGCAGCATCCGGATCTACAACCTCAATCGGTCGCTCCTGCGCGAGCTCTACGAGATCCGCCGGACCGAGCCGTGGAAGATCGGCTGCACCGAGGCGTACCTGCTGGTGCGCGCACGCACCCGCATGCCCGCCGAGGAGCACAACCGGATGCTCGAGGAGGCGCTGGCCGCGATCCGCGGACGCAAGGGGGCGGCGCAGGACAAGCCGCGCGTCGTCTTCGTTGGGGGCTTCTGCGAACAGCCGCCGCTCGAGGTGCTCGAAGCGGTAGACGACACCTGCTACGTGGTCGACGACGACCTGCTCGTGGGCCTGCGCTGGTTGACCGCCGACGTTCCCGAGGAGGGGGATCCGATCTGGGCGCTGGCGGAGAGCTTCGTGGAGCGCTCCGCAGCGAGTCCGGTGCAGCACGACGAGCGAAAGACGAAGGAAGGCTACCTGATGGACATGGTGCGGACCAGCCGTGCCGACGCCGTGATCGTCACCGCCGCCAAGTTCTGCGAGCCGGGACTCGACGAGCAGGTGGCCTGGTCCAAGCACCTCGACACGGTCGGCGTTCGGCACCTCGTGCTCGAGTTCGAGGAGAAGATGACGTCCTTCGAGCAGATGACGATGCAGCTCGAGACGTTCGCCGAGTCGCTGCTGTTTTCGATTTCCTGACGACGGAGAGCCCGCATGACGCGCGCAGCCTCGGAGAGCACCGCCTCGATCGCCGCCGGCGAGTTCAGCGCCCACCAGGAGGGCCAGCGGCTGTTCAAGAACTGGTACGCCGGCCTGGAGCAGGCGAAGGCCCGCGGCGAAAAGGTCGCGAACGTCTTCGTGATGGGCAATGCGGTGGAGATCCTCCGCGCCTTCGACTTCCAGCTCGTCTTCCCGGAGATCAACTCGCTCCAGATGGGCGTGCGCAAGGTCTCCGAAGAGTTCCTGCGGGAGGCGGAGGACTACGGCTACTCGCCCGACGTCTGCTCCTACGTCAAGGCGGACGTCGGGCTGATCCTTCGCGAGCAGAAACACCCGGCGGGGCTGATCCCGAGCGCGGACATCGCGATCGTCTCGAACATGTGCAGCACCTTCATCAAGTGGGGCGAGATCTGGGAGCGGATGCTCGGGACCCCCACCTTCGTGCTCGATCTGCCCGGCCAGCGCGGTCCGCGGTGGCAGGTGCGCCCGGGAGACGCGCAGCACCTCACCGACGCTCGCTGGGTCGAGCAGCAGCTCCGCGACCTGATCGAGCGCTGCGAGAGGATCACGGGCAAGCGTTTCGACATGGACCGCCTCGCCGCGGTCGAAGACCGCGTGAACCGGATGGTCGCGCACTGGAACGAGGTGATCGCGCTCAACCGGGCGAGCCCGGCCCCCTTCAACGCGATGCTCGACGGGTTGACCTACATCGGCATCATGAACGTCTACCGGGGCACCGAGGAGGGGGTGGACTTCATGCGGTGCCTCGAGGAGCAGATGCGTGCGAAGGTCGCCCGCGGCGAGGGGCGGGTCGCCGAAGAGCGCTACCGCCTGCTCTTCTCGGGCACTCCCTGCTACGTGTCCATGCGCAGGCTCGTCGAGCTCTTCGAGTCCTGGGGCGGCGTCTTCGCCTACTCGGACTACCTGACGTTCGCCGCCGGCGGGATGGACGCGGGTGAGCTCGTCTACGACACCTCGCGCCCCCTCGAGAGCCTCGCGGAGGTCACGGCGCTCGCCGCCCAGCGCGGCCTGTCGAACCAGTTCTTCGCCCACGAGCGCCTCGAGGAGCAGATCTCGGACTTCGCCGTCGACGGGATCGTCTTCCACGGGATCAAGAGCTGCCGCTTCGTCTCGTCGGGGATGGCGGACACGCGCAACTACCTGAACGAACGGCTGAGGATCCCGAGCCTCTACATCGAGTCCGACCTCATCGACCCCCGGTACTGGTCCGACGCGCAGATAAAGAACCGCGTCGACGCCTTCTTCGAGTCCCTTCAGCAGCGCGGAGCAGGCGGGGCGGAGGCGCCTCGGCCGGGGCCACGTCGAGAGGAGGAGCGGCGATGAAGTACGTAGGCGGAGTCGACGTCGGATCGACGCAGACCAAGGCGGTGATCGTCGACGAAAGAGGCGCGGTGGTGGGTCGCGCGCTCCTTGACATGGAGACGAGCATGTCCACGGTGGCGCAGGACGCCTTCGCCGCGGCGCTGGAGGACGCCGGCGTGGAGTCGTCGCGCGTGGTCCGCGTAGCGGGAACGGGCTACGGCCGGTACAACGTCAGCTTCGGCCACGAACAGGTCACCGAGATCTCGTGTCACGCCCGCGGCGCCGTCTCGCTCTTCCCGAACACGCGCACCGTGATCGACATCGGCGGACAGGACACAAAGGCGATCGCCGTGAGACCCGACGGCCAGGTGGAGGACTTCACCATGAACGACAAGTGCGCCGCGGGGACGGGACGCTTCCTGGGGGCGGCGTCCTATGCGCTCGAGATGCCGCTCTCGGATCTCGGGCCACTGGCGCTCCGCTCGCAGAATCCGGTGCGGATCACCACGACGTGTACGGTGTTCGCGGAGTCGGAGATCATCAGCCACCTCGCGAAGGGGATCCTCCCGGAGGACGTGCTGATGGGCGTCCACCAGGCAATCTCGAGCCGTTGCATCTCGCTCGCGCGGCGCGTCGGCGTCCACTCGGAGGTCACGTTCACAGGCGGGGTCAGCCGAAACGCGGCGATGGTGAAGCTCCTGGAGGAGGCCGTCGGGACGAAGATCAACGTCAGCCCCGACTCACACTACTGCGGCGCGCTTGGCGCGGCGCTCTTCGCCCGTGATCGCGCTTTCGGACCCGCCGGCCGGCCGGCGGGCGCCTGAGGAGGAGGGGATGCTCCACGTCGTCGGCATCGACATCGGCTCCACTTACACGAAGGCGATCTGCCTGGGCGGCGACGGGCAGGTCGTGGGCTCCGCGGTGCGCCGCACCGGGTTCAAGCTGGGCCAGGCGGCCCAGGGGGTCTTCGACGACCTCCTGAAGAACAGCGGGCTCGATCGCGCCGCGATCACCTACGTGAGCGCCACCGGCTACGGGCGGTTCACGGTGGCGTTCCGCCACGCACAGGTCACCGAGCTCACGGCGCACGCGCAGGCCGCGGTCCGCCTCTTCCCCGACACGCGCACCATCCTCGACATCGGCGGACAGGACATCAAGGCGATCAAGGTCGACGGCGATGGTCGGGTGAAGGCCTTTCGCCTGAACGACAAGTGTGCGGCGGGCACCGGCGCCTTCCTGGAGAAGACCGCCCGGTACCTCGGCCTGACCACGGAGGACATCGGCCCGTATGCCATGCGTTCGACCTCGCCGAAGCCGATCAGCAGCGTCTGCGCCGTGTTCGCCGAGTCCGAGGTCATCAACCACCTGTCCAACGGCGTCCCCGCCGAGGACATCATGATGGGCGCGATGGTCGCCCTCGGCGGCAGGGCGCTCCAGCTCATGCGCCGGGTGGGGCTCGAGCCCGGCTACATGCTCACCGGCGGGATGACCCGCAACGTCGCGATGATCCACGCCCTCGAGGATGCCCTCGGCGAGAAGTTCCACGTCGCGCCCGATGGGCTCGGGCAGCTCAACGGGGCCTACGGCGCGGCCTACCTGGGCCTCCGGCGTGCCCAGAGGCTGCTCGCGGAGGGCAAGTCGATCCCGCCGACGGCGGCGGAGCTCGACGGCCAGGCGCCGAAGGCCCCGCGGCGCTGGTCGGCGATGGCCCTGACGCGCGTGCGTTTCGAGCCGTGCCGTGTGGCGGGAGATTGCCGGGCGCCTTCGCCGGGCACCTCAGGAGGAGGATGATGGAGACGATCCACGACTACATGAAGGCGGATCACGAGCGGTGTGACGCGAGCTTCGAGCGCGCCGCGGGCGCAGCGCGAACGGGAAACCTCCCCACGCTCGCGCGCGAGTTCGCCGCGTTCCTGCGTCGGATTTCCGTGCACATCCAGGCGGAGGAGCGCCTGCTCTTTCCGGCCATCGAAGAGCGGACGGGGATGAGCGGCGGCCCCACGAAGGTGATGAACGGGGAGCACCGCGTGATGGAGGCGCTCTTCGAGCGGATGCAGGCGGCGGCGACCGGGGGTGACTGTGACGCTTACCTGCGCGCATCCGAGCAGGTGATGCAGATCCTCGCCGAGCACAACCAGAAGGAAGAGCGGATGTTGTATCCGATGCTGGACGAGGCGATGGGAGACGACGTGGGGCCGCTGCTCGCGGAGGTGAAGGCGATGTTCGCTTCGGTGGAGTGACCGAAGCCCGCCGTCGACGGCGATCCCTGCCCTCACGGCACCTACCCGCCCCGCGGCCGGATGGATCCGCTATCCTCCCCCGGCGATGGAACCGAGCGCGCGCTCCCCGAAGAAGATGCCCGAGCGGCTGGTCGCCGACGCGGTCGGCAGGTTGATCGAGCTGTGGGGCTTCCGCGCGGTGATGGGTCGGATCTGGGCGACGCTCTACCTGTCGGAGGATCCGCTCACCGCCGCGGAGCTGTGCCGCCGCCTGGAGATCTCGGCGGGCGCCGCGTCGATGGCGCTGCGGGATCTCCAGCGCTGGGGCGTGGTCATCCGCAGGCGGGAGCCGGGGGATCGCAAGGACTGGTTCGAGGCGGAGACGGACGTCTGGAAGGGGATCTCCCGCGTCTACCGGGACCGCGAGCTCGCGGAGATCGAGCGGGCGCTCGCGGCCTTCGAGGAGGCGGCGGCGCTGTTCGCGACCGGCGCCCGCACCGGAACGGCGATGGAGCGGCGCGCCTCCCGACTCGCGCTCGAGCGCACCGGGCGGCTCCTCGAGCTCACCAAGGTGGGAAGGGGGCTGGTGCGCGCCCTCGTGGAGCGGGGGCGCTTCGACGTGGGGCCGCTGCGGTCGTGGGTGCGGAGGGCGAGGTAGACGCCGCGCGTCGGACGGCCGACCTTTGCGGTGCTTGACGCTCCCGATCCCCACGGCTATTTGGAGCCTTCAAGTTTACTTGAAACTTTCCGGGGGCGAGAGCGAAGAGGTCGCGATGGACGGCCAGGCGGTGATCAGGGAGACGGACGCGAACCTCGCGAGAGTCGCCCAGGAGAAGGGCGTGCCGCGGGCGACCGCGCACCTCGACGCCGCGCGCATGGCGGACGAGGAGCTCGCCCGCCTCGAGGTGGCGCTGCCCAGGCTCTGCGCCGGTGCGCCCCCCGAGCTCGGCGCCGCCGCCGAGCACCTGCTGGTCGCCGGCGGCAAGCGGGTGCGCGCGCTCCTCACGCTCCTGTCGGCCCGCGCCGCGGGCGGATCGGGCGGGGTGGCGCTCGCCGCCGCCGCCGAGCTCGCCCACGCCGCGACGCTCCTCCATGACGACGTGATCGACGAGGGCGACGTGCGCCGCGGCAGGCCCACCTCCAGGCTCCTGTGGAGCAACGCGGTGAGCGTGCTCTCCGGAGACTTCCTCCTCACCCGCGCGCTGGATCTCGCCTGCGGCGCCGGCGTCCCCGGGGCCCTCGAGGAGCTGATCGGGGTCTTGCGCGAGCTGGTGGCGGGCGAGGCGCTGCAGCTCTCCCTGCGCGGAAACGTGGACGCCACGGAGGCCGAGTACCGCCGGGTGGTCGAGGGCAAGACCGCCTCGCTCTTCCGCTGGTCCGCGCGCTCCGGCTGCCGCGCCGGCGGCGGCAGCGCCCGGATGGCGGAGGCGATGGGGACCTACGGCTGGCACGTGGGCATCGCCTTCCAGCTCTCCGACGACGCCCTCGACTTCGACGCCGATCCCGACGCCTTCGGGAAGTCGCTGCTCCAGGACCTGCGCGAGGGCACCTTGACCCTGCCGGTGCTGCGCACCCTGGACGGCCACCCCGAGCTTCGCGAGGAGCTGCGGGCGGTGCTGGCCACGGACGAGCCCCTCTCCGCCGAGGTGGCGTCGCGGATCGCGAGGATCGTGCGGGAGAGCGGCGCCGTCGAGGCGGTGCGCCGGGAGGCCGCCGCGGAGGCCGAGGAGGGCGCCTCCGCGCTCTCGCTCCTGCCGGACAACCCCTTCCGCCGCGCCCTCGAGGACGTGGCGCGCGGCCTCGCGGCGAGGGTCCGATAGCGTGACGACCCGGGCGCTGCGCGGGCCTCAGGCCCAGGGCCATTCGGGGGCGAGCGTGCGATCGATGTTCGATCGGATCGCACCCACCTACGATCGGCTCAACCACCTGCTCTCCGCCGGGGTGGATCGGGCGTGGCGCACGGAGCTCGCCAGGGGCCTGCCCGATCCGGTGGGCCGGGTGCTGGACCTCTGCGCCGGGACCCTGGATCTGTCGCGGGCGATCTGGCTGGAGCATCCCCGGGCGGAGATCGTGGCGGCGGACTTCGCGGTGGAGATGCTCCGCGGCGGCGCCGACAAGGTGCCGGACGCGGCGGCTTGCGGCGCGGACGCCCTGGCGCTCCCCTTTCGCGACG
>DATMSB010000096.1:0-17782 GCA_035565615.1 Vulgatibacter sp.
GATCGCGAAATGGGAAGGGGGCTCCCAGGAGCCAAGCGGCTCGAACTTGGTCGCGCTCTGCGCGGTCTTACGGGTGAGCCCAAACGTCCTAATGGGGCGGCCTCGGGCCTCCACCGAAGAGGCGATCGCTGCCTACCGGGCATCGCCCTACCACGCTACCCTTGAGGCGGAAGGACGGCCTCTGAGCGACGACGAGACGGACGACCTTCGCTACCTGCTAGATTCGTTCTGGCTCGATGGGGCAAAGAACCCGAAGGTACTCCACTCGCTGGTGCGGCTGATCCGTGAGACTCCGGATCTTCTAGCCTCCGACCAAAAGTAGACCACCCAACACTCGGTGTGGATGGTGGACCCTCACTCAAAACGGTGAGGTCCCTCATGGCTGTATCCGATCCGAGGTGTGTGAGGCTGGACCTGGGCGAGGTGGTGGAGATCGTCACGCTCGACGGGACCATTCTGTCTTCTGCAGGCCCAACGGACGACGCGGCAAGGCTTGTCCGGATGGTTGCCGAAGCCCGCGAAGACGCCGACTTAGCGAACTCGATACTTAGCGACTTGACTAAGGCTTAGCGAGAGCGGTAACTTTCTCCCGTGCCCCATCCCGGGGCGCGGGAGGTTCCGATGCAGCGCACGTCCCTCGCTGAAGCACTGAAGCTGCTCGTCCACGAGGTGGACGAGGTTCGCGCCGGCCGCAGCTCCATCCTGGCCGAGCGCATGACCCTGGCCCTGGACCGATGCCGCGAGATCGCGACTGCCGGGTTCCCCGAGGCAACCAGCCCCTCCGGTGACGAGGCACAGATCGAGATCGGCCGCCGAATCGCCCGGCACGTTTTCAGCAAGCGGGGCAACCGCGCCGAGGCGCACCTGAGCGAGCTCGAGCTCGCCGCCATCTGCGCCCTCGCTGCCGAGCACGGCACTCGCGCCGGCCTCGCGATCGTCGCCGGGAGGGCAGCATGAGCGCCCTCCTGATGGCAGCCGCCGAGGCGTCGGTCCTCGCCGCCAAGCTGCAGCGGCGGGCGCTGGTCTCCCGTTGCTACGTCGCCGGCGAGACGGAGCTGGGCGACGCCGGCAACGCGCTCCTCGACGCGCCCACGGATCCCTGGCGTGCGTGGGAGGCCGACGCCCTCTCCGCCCTCACCGGTTCGCCGCGCGCTGGTGAAGCATGAGCGCCCTGCCGAAGTGCTGCCGGTGCGGCAAGGAAGTCTCCGAGTGGGCTTGCGAGCGCGACGGCAACGCCTGCGTGCTGTGCGTCACGGCCGAGCGGGACGGGCTGCGCGACCAGCTCGCGGAACTCCGCCGCGAGGTGGAGTTGGCGGATTCGGCGCGGGAGCGGGCAGACGAGTCCCGCCGCGCCGCTTGGGCCCGCCTCGACGAAGCCCGCTCCGCCCTCGACACCGCCGGCGTCCCGACGTCGGTCGACCTCCCCGGTGGTGAGCGCCGCGACCTCAGCATCGGGGAGCGGATCGATCGGCTCGCCGAAGCGCAGGCCGAGCTCGATCAGATCCGCGGCCCTGTGTGCCGGGTCTGCGGCTGCTCCGAATTCGATCCATGTGAGGGCGGGTGCGGCTGGGCCGACCCCACCCTCTGCACCGAATGCGTCGGGAAGGAGCCAGAGACGGCCGCCCCGCCTGAGGAGGCGAAGGCGAGCAGCGGCCACCACGACTGCGAATGCGGGATGGCCCGCATCCCCGCTGACGTCATGCAGTGCTCGACGTGCGAGACGGCCGACAGGATGGCGGAAGTAGCCGCCGGAAAGGACGCCGAGATCGATCGCCTCCGCGGGGCACTGAAGGGGCTGATCGACCGCTATGACCTCATGAGGGAGCACGCGCCGCCCGGCGTGGCACTCCTGGCGAGCGGATGGTTCGAGGACGCGATGGACTCGTTCCGCGCCGTCCTCGTGTCTGCCACCCCCGCCCCCGAGCGCGAAGGGGGCACGCGATGACGCCGACCGAGTTGCGCGACCACTGCCGCCGGCAGATGGAGATTATCGAGAGCGATGACGCCCGCGTCCTGCTCACGCTGCCCGGCCGCTGGCGCAGCGACACGAAGCGGCTGGCCGGCCGAAGCGGGCCGAGCGGCCGATGCATCGCCGACACGCCGAAGGGCGTGCTCGTCGAGTTCTACGCCCGCGAAGTCCTCGCATGGCTGGATCGACACGCCCCCGCCCCCGCGGAAGGGGGCGAGGGGTGAACACGACTACCGTCGACATCAAGATCGCTGATGCGCCGATCGGCCTGCTCCGGCTGATCGCGTGCAAGGTCCTCCTCCTGGAGGCGAAGCGAAACCGAGGCGCGTTGCCCGAGGACTGTCTCGAGGGGCTCGATTCGGTGATCGCCCTCCTCGAGGAGGCGTGCGCATCGCTCGCCCCATGCGCCGCCGAGTACGCCCTCGGCGTCGTGGCGGGAGCGGCCGCCGTCGGCGAGCTCGGCCGGCTGACCGTTGCGCCTGGGCCAACGCTGGTCGAGCGGGTGCGCGAGGTCGCGTGTCCTCGGTGCGCGGCTGCCCTCCGGGGCGAGGCCTCGTCGGCTCAGTGCCACGACGGGGTGGTGCACTGATGGTCGCCGCCCTTCGCTACGCCTGGTCCCGGCTCCGGCATCGCCTGGGGTGCGCTCGCTGCGGCGCCGGCACGCACTGGCATGCGCCGGTCCTCAACGACCCTGATCGGCACCTCTGGATCCCGCCGGGCTGGAGGGCGCGCCGATGAAGCCATGGACGATCGACGACGCCGGCATCGTGCGGGACGAAGGCGGACACCCGATCGCTGCGCTCGAGCCGGAGCTGCCCCTCGACATCACCGCCGCCATCCTCGCGGCCCCCATGTTCCTCGAGGCGAAGCGGCAGCGGGGGATCGCCTCGGCCGCGGAGATCCACACGCGCGGCGTGAGCCCCGATCGCCTCAAGACCGCGCGCGACCTCGCCGACACGGCCAGGACGGATGCCCACTGGGCGACGAAGCACGCGGACGGGGCGTTCGACAAGGCGAAGGCCGACGCCCTCAACGTGCCCGTCGTCCCCACGGAATGCGATTGCCGAGGCGCTTGCGGCGAGGCCCATCACGGCCTGGTCTGCCGAGCGCCGCACGGCTACTCGATCCATCGGCCGGTCGAGGCACCGGGGATGTGGGTGCTCCTTTCTCGATCCGGGCGTTCGGTGCGCGATGGCCCGCCGGCCGAATGTGCATGAGATCCTGCACATGGTTCCCACCGAGTACGTCGGTGGCGAATGGATCGTTCCCGGGCCGGATGGCCCAGAGCCTGATGCCGTCATCACCTACGCCACCGAGGAGAGCCCCGAGACCGGACACGTCGGCTGGATGTGGTGGGCTCGCGGGAAGATGGGCGAGGCGACGACCTACGAGGCGGCAAAGCTCGCGGCAGAGGCCGTGTTACGGAGGGTACCGTGAGTCGCTGGAAGTCGAGCAGCCCATTCTTCCGCGAGTTGGATCGTCGCTGCGCTGGTCCGAGCCGGCTCCGACACGAGCCCGGAGCGCTCCTGGTCGTCGTGGGCGGTCTCGGCATCCCGTCAATCGTACGCGTCGAGCCGGACGGATCGTGGATGTGCGTGGCCGGGACCTTCAAGGGGCGTCCCATCCGCAGTGACAAGAGCGTGCGCCACGTCTGCCGGGACGGGGACATCTTCGAGGACCTCGGGCTTGAGGTCCGGGGTGGCGAACTGGTGCCCGTGGAGATCAATCCATGACGAGTTCGCCGGAGCACAGGAATGCGGAGGCCTGCGGCATGACCACCGAAGCCATGAGGAAGGTGACGTCCGATGCCCTCTGCGCGATCGATGCGGACCCGGACGCCCTTCGCGCGCTGGCCCTCGCGCTGAGCAACGAGCGACGGCACGTGGACGCGCGCCTCGAGCGGTTCGAGGTGCTCCACCAGCTCGCCGCAAAGACCCGGGCCGCCCAGCGCCGCTACTTCGCTTCCCGCACCCCGGCGAACCTCTGCGCCGCCAAGGCCCTCGAGGACGCCCTCGACCAGCTACTCGATCCGGCGCCGATGCTGCCGGGCATGGAGGCTACACGATGACCCGAGACGATTTCCTAAGTCGGCTCCGCCGCGCTCGGTCGGACATCGACGACGCCGAGTCCTCAGCTGGGAGTGCCCGCTACGACCTCGAGGAGCTCGAGCGCGACTTCGAGAACCTGCAAGCCGACGTCGACGAGGAAACCAAGGAGAAGGCGAAGGAGCTCGAGGCCGTCCTCGACGCCCTCCAGCGCCACCGCGTCCCCGAGGTGGAGCGGATCGAGAACGCCAACCGCGTGCTCTCCCCGGCGGAGCGGGTGGAGCGCCTGGCCGTGCGGCTGGCGGCGCTGGAGACGACATCGCCGGCGTGACCGGCACCAGCATGGGCCGCCCGGCTGCACCTCGAGGATAGGCCTCGAGGGCGGGGCTATTGGGAGAGACCGGGCGGCTCTTCTTTCGCGAAGGAGATGGTGGTGGACCTGTTCACCAAGCCGACGCCAGACACCAGGAGGCCATCGCCGCGGCAAGGGAGGCGGCCGGTGGGTGAGCTGCTCCCTCTCTTTGCCATCCCTCGCCCTGACCACACCGTCGTCGACGGCGTGCGCTACGCGATTCCCGAGTGGATGGACCCGGCGATCATCCCGGGGCTGCCAGCGTTCATCCGTCGGTCCCTGCAGCGCGAAGCCAGGGGGACCCGAGCGGTCCGCCGGCGGCGCCCCGGGCGGCCCGGTTGGGAGGACCTCTCCCTCCGGCCAGGGAAGACAGCGATCCACCGGCGACACGTCTCCGGCTGGGAGGTGGTCCACTGTGGCCACCCCACCGCGATCTGGTCGTATCAAGTCCTCTCCCCGCCGGGCGTCGAGCGCGCGCCGAGCGGGCAGACGTTCCGAACTCTGGCGGAGGCCATGAGCGCGGTGGAAGGGGTGGCGTGCGATGCAGCGTGACCTCGAACAGGCAACGGCGGCGGTCGCGGAGGTGATCGCCGGATGAGCGTCGTTCAGATTGTCACTCTCACCCGGGCCGAGCTCGAGGAGCTCCTCGAGGAAGCGGCCGCCCGCGGAGCCGCCCGGGCCGCACCTCCTCCACCGCCTGCGAAGCTGCACGCTGACGAGCTCGTCCCGGTGGCGGTCGCCGCCAAGGCCTGCGGCTGCTCGCCCGACACCATCCACGCGATGATCCGCGCCGGGAAGCTGCCGGACCGTCGCGCAGGCACCAAGCGCGGGCACTACCGGGTGCGGATCTCGGAGGTTGAGGGAGCGATGCGCCGGCGGACTGAACGCCCGGCCCCGATTGATCCAGAGGCCGCCGTCGTGCGCATGCTGGCCCGCCGGAGGTGAAGATGGCCGTGGGGAGAGGCCGCGTCTTCGTGCGCGGCAGCCGGCTTTGGCTCGACTACGACGACGAAGCGGGGAAGCGCCGGCGGCAGTCGACCGGCCTCGAGGTCGGGCAGGAGCGCGAGGCGGAGGCCATGCTCCGGGCACTGCTCGCGCAGTTGGAGGCCGGCAAGGAGCTGGGCATCGATCCAAAGACGGTCACCGTCAAGCAGTGGGCCGCGCTGTGGCTCGAGGCCCGCGAAGCGCGGGATCTCTCGATGGCGGGTGAGGATCGAAAGCGGCTCGAGCGGTACATCTACCCGAAGCTGGGGGACGTACGCCTTGCCGACCTTCGGCCACGACGGGTGCGCCTCTTCGTCGCGGGCCTGTCGAGCTTGCCATCGAACCGTGGTGGAACGCTGGCCCCGCGGACGGTGCGCCACATCGCGACGACCCTTCGCCAGCTGCTTCGGGGCGCCGTGCGCGAAGAGCTGATCCCCTCCTCCCCCTTCGTGCTCGATCGTGAGGACCTCCCCGAGGTGATGGACAAAGACCCTGCGTGGCGCGCCGGCGCAGTGTTCACCCGGGCCGAGCTCGAGCTGCTCATCTCTCACCCTGACATCCCGCTGCACAGGCGGGTCGCCTATGCGATCCTAGGCCTCGGGGGCCTGCGATGGGGGGAGCTCGCAGCCCTGCAGTGGCGGAGCTACGACACCACCCCCAAGCCCCTCGGCCGCCTCACCGTCGCCCAGGCCGTCTCGAGGAAGCGGAAGAAGACCAAGCTCGGCCGGACGAAGACCGGCGCGACGAGGCTGGTGCCCGTCCACCCCACCCTGGCGAAGATCCTCGCCACCTGGCGCCTCGAGGGCTGGCCGGCCGAGTACGGTCGAGCGCCCGAAGGAGAGGACCTCCTCCTCCCCTCGAGCGACGACCTGGCGAAGCATCGCTCCGGCATCCGCGCGCTGCGCCGGCTGCACGAAGACCTGGTCCGCCTCGGCCTTCCCCGGCGCCGCCTCCACGACCTCCGGCGGACGATGATTTCGATCGCCCAGGACGACGGCGCCGTGCGGGACGTCCTTCGGGAGATCACCCACACGAAGAAGAAGAGCGACATCGTCGCGGACTACACCTCACTGCGATGGGAGACGCTCTGCCGCGCGGTCTCGTGCATCCGGATCGCCGTCAGGGAGGGGCAGGTGGTGGAGATTCGGGCGGCCGCTGGCGGGGGCGGGTCTGGCACAGTGCTGTCACACCGGCCGATCTTGACGCTCCGCGACACAAAAAAGCCTCGTAAGAATCGCTCCTTACGAGGCTCCGTTTTGGTCGGGGAGACAGGATTTGAACCTGCGACCCCCTCGTCCCGAACGAGGTGCTCTACCAGGCTGAGCCACTCCCCGGCATGTCGGTGCTGCACCCTCGGCGATCGGGGTCGCCGAGGGTGCGGGCGGATCTAGCGGGACGCCGCTGGCCTGTCAACGATCATCAGCCCGCGCGATCGGCCGGGCGCCGCGCCCGCCTCGGCGGGCCCTCGGCGCCTCGTCCGGCCCTCGCGACGTCCACCGGATCAGGCGAGCTGCGGCGGCTCGTCGGCGGAGGCGACCGGGGCGGCGGCCTCGCGGCGCGATCGCTCCCAGGCGATCGCGAGCCCCGTGCCCAGCATCGACGCCACGAAGACCTGGGCCGTGGGCGCCGCGGACGCCAGCGCCACCACGCCGGGCCCCGGGCAGTAACCGCCGAGGCCCCAGCCGACCCCGAAGATCGCCGCGCCGGCGAGGAGCCGGGCGTCCAGATCGCGCCGACGCGGGACCTGGAACGCCTGGGCGCAGATGGGCGCGGACCTGCGGCGGACGATCCGCCAGGTGATCGCCGTGACGCCGACGGCGCCCGCCATCACGAAGGCGAGAGCCGGCCTCCACTCCCCCGCGAAGTCGAGGAAGCCGATGACGTTGGCGGGCTCGGTCATTCCGCCCACCGCCAGGCCGATCGCGAAGAGAAGGCCGGAGACGAAGGAGACGGTTCCCTGCACGCTGCGAGACCTCATGCCCCACCTCCCGCCACGCGCACGACGAGCACGGTGAGGCTGCCCGTCGCCATGAAGACCAGGGTCGCCGCGAGGGAGCGCAGCGAGAGGCGGCTGATGCCGCACACGCCGTGGCCGCTGGTGCAGCCGCTCCCGATCCGCGTGCCCACGCCCACGAGCAGCCCCGCGAGCGCCACGAGCGGGAGAGACGGCGCCGCGCTCGCGTCGAACCGCGCCGGCATGGCGAGCCAGGCGATCGCGCCACCCGCGAGGAGGCCGCCCACGAAGAGCGCCCGCCACGGCGTCTCACCTCTCCTCCGCGCGAGCAGGCCGCCGACGATCCCGCTGATGCCGGCCACCCTCCCGTTGAAGAGGAGCAACAGGGACGCGCCGATCCCGATCAGCACGCCGCCTCCCAGCCCCCACCCGATCGAACCCATGTCCATTCGAAACCAAGCTCCGTGAAAGAGTTGTGGCCCGCGGCCTCGCAACGCCCGTGCCAGCCGCGATGTCGCCGAAATCAGGGGCAAAGGCGCAGGGAGCGCTTCACACTCGTTTCAACGGTGAAACGAGGCGCAATGGAAACGTCTCCGGATGTTTCGCGATCGATCCCGGGAGGGGCTCGTCGCGTCGATCCTCGCCGTGGGGCCGAACGAGGGAGCACGCGAACGGCGCCTCCCGCGGCGGCGCGGACCCCGCCCGATCCCCGCTGGCACGCCCGTCGCAACCGTGACCAGCCATGATCGCCGATTCGCAGATGTTCCTCCTCGCCCTCGCCCTCTCCTTCCTGGTCGGAGGCTCCCTCGGCCTGCTGGGCGGAGGCGGGTCGATCCTGACCATGCCGATCGTCCTCTACGTCCTCGGCATGGAGACGCACGCCGCCATCACCACCTCGCTGATCGTGGTGGGCGCCACAAGCCTGGTCGCCCTCCTCCCCCACGCCAGGGGTGGCCGCGTCCGCTGGCGCACCGGTCTCCTCTTCGGCGTGACGAGCATGGCGAGCGCCTTCGCCGCGGGGAAGCTCGCCGGCCTGGTCCCCGGCGCGATCCTGCTGGTGGCGTTCGGGGCCCTGATGCTCGTGACCGGCTTCGCGATGATGCGCAGGAGGCGGGAGATCGGGCGCGCATCCGGGGGCGGGCGTGGCTGGGGACGGCTGATCCTCCAGGGCCTCGGCGTCGGCGCGATCACCGGCTTCGTCGGCGCCGGCGGCGGGTTCGTGGTGGTCCCGGCCCTGGCCCTCCTCGGCGGGCTCGCCATGAAGGAGGCGGTGGGGACCTCCCTCCTGGTGATCGCGATGAACTCGGCCGCGGCGGTGGTCGGACACCTGGGGGCGGTGGAGGTCCCCGTGCTCACCGCCTCGGCGCTGACGGCCGTCGCCATCGGCGGCAGCGTCGTCGGGGGCTCGCTCGCGGGGCGGATCCGCCATGACGTCCTGCGCCGCGCGTTCGCGTGGTTCGTGATCGTGATGGCGGTCTTCCTCCTCTCCCAGGAGGTCCCGCGATCCGCAGGCTTCGAGGTCACCTTCGCCGCGCACTGGGGCTGGATCCTGGGCGGCGCCGCCATCCCCCTCCTCGTCGGCGCGGTGGACCTCGCCCGTTTCACCGCCGGGCTCGCGCCCGCTGAAAGCGAACGAAACGCCTGATGCAACAAAGAAACAGGAGCAATGCCGGCGCAATCGTCGATTTCTCGCCGATTTCGGCGGGTTCCCGGTGGCACCGGAGTTGCTATCGAGAAACCATGTCGAAACGTTTTCCCAAGGAGGATCCGATGTTGTTCCGACAGCTTTTCGACCCCGAGAGCTCCACCTACACCTACCTCCTCGCCGACGAGAAGACCCGCGAGGCCGTGATCATCGACTCGGTCCTCGAGCAGGTCGACCGCGACCTCGGCCTCGTCGAGGAGCTCGGCCTGAAGCTGGTGGCCGCGCTCGACACCCACGTCCACGCCGACCACGTCACCGGGCTGAGCCGCCTGCGGGAGCGCACCGGCTGCACCACGGTGCTCTCCGAGCGGGCGGGCGTGAGCTGCGCCGATCGCCTGGTGAAGGATGGCGATCGGATCCGCTTCGGCGAGCACGAGCTCGAGGTCCTCGAGACGCCGGGCCACACGGCGGGGTGCCTGAGCTTCGTCACCGGCGATCGGCGAATGGTCTTCACCGGCGACGCCCTCCTCATCCGCGGCACGGGCCGCACCGACTTCCAGCAGGGCGACTCCCGCGCCCTCTACCGCTCGATCACCGAGAAGATCTTCCGACTCCCCGACTCCACGCTGGTCTACCCGGGCCACGACTACCGGGGCCGAACGGTGAGCTCCGTGGGCGAGGAGAAGCAACTGAACCCGAGGCTCGGCGCGGGGAAGACCGAGGAGGCGTTCGTGGAGATCATGGCCGGCCTCGGCCTCCCCTATCCCAAGAAGATCGACGTCGCCCTCCCCGCCAACCTCAGGTGCGGCGCGACGGAGGCCACCACGCCCGCGATCCCGACGAACTGGGCGCCGGTGGAGGTGAGCGCCGGCGGGCTCCCCGAGGTCGCTCCCGGCTGGGTGGAGCGGCACCGCGCCGCCGTGCGGCTCGTGGACGTGCGGGAACGGGACGAGTTCGAGGGCGAGCTGGGTCGGGTCCCGGACAGCGAGCTGGTGCCGCTGGACACGCTCCCCCGCGCCGCCGCCGGCTGGGATCGGAAGCGGCCCGTGGTCCTGATCTGCCGCTCCGGCGGGCGGTCGGGCAAGGGCGCGATCCAGCTCCTCGAGATGGGCTTCGAGGGCGTCGCCTCGATGCGGGGCGGGATGACCGCGTGGAACGAGGCGGGCCTCCCCACCGAGCGCGGCGCCGCCCGGGCCGGGGCCCGCGCGCTTTGAGGTTTCCGCGTCGCTGCGCTTTCGTGCAACGATGTGAAACGAGATGAAGGACGACCTCCTCATGGCGGCGATCGAGGACCTGGCCGGGCCCTCGATCGTCCTCGACGCCAGGCTCCGCGTGGTGGAGGCGTCGGCGTCCGCGGAGGAGCTCGTGGGCACCTCGCTCCCGTTCGGCGAGAACGCCGCGAAGCTGATCTGCGGCGGCGCGGCGAACCGCCCCATCGCCGAGGCGCTGGCGAAGGGGGTCCCGGTCACCGGCACGGTCGAGCGGCCTCGTCCCGGCGGCGTGACCCGGACCGTCGTGGTCCGGGCCACGCCGATCGAGCGCAAGGGCAAGCGCATCGGCTGGGTGCTGGCGCTGGAGGTGCCGGGTAGACCGGAGGACGAGGGAGACGGCCCGGTCCTCTTCCACGGCCTCTGGACCCGGAACCCCGTCATGAAACGGGCGTTTCACGTCATCGAGCGGGCCGCCGGCCGCGACGCGACGGTGCTCGTCCGCGGCGAGACGGGGACGGGGAAGGAGCTCGTCGCCCGCGCGATCCACGAGCTCTCGCCGCGCCGAGGCGGCCCCTTCGCCGCCATCAACTGCGCCGCCCTCCCCGCCACCCTCCTCGAGAGCGAGCTCTTCGGGCACGTGAAGGGAGCTTTCACGGGGGCGGTCCGGGACCACCCCGGTTTCTTCCGCAGCGCCCACGAGGGCACCGTCTTCCTGGACGAGGTCGCCGAGATGCCGCTCGACCTCCAGGCGAAGCTGCTGCGGGTGCTCGAGACCCGGACGGTGATCCCGGTGGGCGGGCGCGTCCCCCTCCCCGTCGACGTGCGCATCGTCTCCGCCACCCACCAGTCGCTGCGTCGCGCGGTGGAGGAGGGGCGCTTCCGCTCCGACCTCATGTACCGGCTCCGGGTGATCCCGATCTTCCTGCCGCCGCTGCGCCGGCGGGTGGAGGACGTGAGCCTGATCGCCCAGAAGATCGTCGAGGAGCTGAACGCCCAGGGGGGGCGGAAGGTGATGCGGATCTCGCCCGCGGCGATGTCGGCGCTCGAGCGACATCCCTGGCCCGGCAACGTCCGGGAGCTGCGCAACGCGCTGGAGTACGCCTTCGTGATCGGCGAGGGGCCGATCCTCCAGCCGGGCGACCTCCCGGTGGAGATCCTCGAGCCCGGCGCGAGCCTCGAGGCGGGCGACGCCATCCGCGCGAACGTGCCGCCGCCCGCCGACGCGGAGGAGTCGAGCGAGGTGAACCGCATCCGCCGCGCCCTCGAGCGCGCGGGCGGGCATCGGGAGCGCGCCGCCCAGATCCTGGGCATCAGCCGGGTGACCCTGTGGAGGCGGATGCGGGACCTCGGGATCTGACGCCCGCCTCGCGCCCCGCGCCTGGCACCGCGCGCCTCGCGCCGCCGGCTCGCGTACGCGCCCGAGGCGCTTGGCATGCCGCCTCTTCCTGGCCGCGGCGTCCGCTCCCGCCGCCCGCCTCAGGAAGCAGGCACGAACGACTCGGCCGGCGTGCCGCCGATGGTGCGCTGCAGGAACGCCAGCGTGCGATCCCACGCCAGCTCCGCCGCCTTTGGATCGTAGACCTCCGGCCGGCTCTCGTTGGCGAACGCGTGGTCGGCGTCGTAGCGGTGCAGTTCGTGGTTCACCCCGCCCGCCTCCAGCGCCTTCTCGAGGGCTCCGACCTTCTCCGGGGTGTGGTGCCGATCCCGCTTCGCGTAGTGGCCGAGGAAGGGAATGCGAACCAACCGAGGGTCGGCGAGCTCGAGGGAAGGGATCCCGTAGTACGCGACCGCGGCGTCCAACTCGCGCACCCGCACCGCCGCCGCGAGGGCCAGCCCGCCCCCCACGCAAAAGCCCAGGACCGCCGCCCGGGTCCCCGGCGATCGCTGCTTCGAGTGGACGACCGCGCCGCGGATGTCCTGGTCGACCGCGTCCACCTCGTCGAGCGCCGCCCTCATCCGCGCGGCCTCCGCCGGATCGTCTGTCGCCTTCCCGTGGAAGATGTCGACGACCAGCGCCCGATACCCGACGTCCGCGAGGCGATCCGCCACCTTCTCGATCTGGTCGTTCACGCCCCAGAACTCCGGCACCACCACGACGCCCGGTGTATCCTCTCCCTTCCTGGGCATCGCCAGATACCCGGGGGTCTCCCTGCCGTCCGGACGCTCGAAGCGGATGTCCATGTGCGCTCTCCTGGAATCGGGAGGCTCCATGGTCGGCAGCCGCTGCCGTCCCGGCAAATGGCCGCCGGCGGGGAGCCGTGGCCTTCCGAACAGCGCCTCTCACGGACCGGGGATTGGCTCGCCGGCCCGCGCGACGATCCGCACGGCGCCTTCCGGCCCGAGGGCGAGCCCGTCGCCCTTCTCCTCGGTGCCGGCCACGGCGATCACGTCGCCGCGGGCCAGGCTCCGAAAGGGCCTCGTCGCCGGCGATTCGTGCCGCTCCTGCATCGCGAGCCCCACCCGCCCCTCCGGGCCGCAGCCCACGTAGCGCAGCCGGCCCTTGGAGGGCAGCGGCTCGGAGACGATCCGGAAGAGGCGCTCCGGCCCGTGTTCGGGCCAGCCCTCGCCCCTGGGCGCGATCGCGAGGGCGGTCATCTTCAGCGCCTCCTTGCGCAGCCCCGCGGCCCCCGCGATCTGCTGCACCACCCGCGGCGGCGTCCACGGCCTCTGGGCGTGGCACCAGTCGCTCGCCTTCTCCAGCGCGGGGCAGCCCCCGCGGTAGAGGCAGGGCGTCCGCACGGCGTACCCGGCGTCGACCAGCCGATCGCGCACCTCGAGGAGATCGCGCGACGTCTCCCGCAGCGCCGGCTCGATCACCAGGAGCGATCCCTTCGGCCCCACCCTGCCGAGCAGCCGCTCCAGGAGCTGCGCCCGCCGCGCGCTCGCCGCCTCGTCCCCCGCCCACAGCTCGTTGAGCGCGTGGCCGATGGTGACGATGTCGAAAGTTCCGTCGGGGGCTTCGCCCTCGCCGTGCAGGCCGTCCCACCTGCGGGTGCGCAGCGCCCCGCCCCCCTGCCCCGCGATCGCCCGGGCCATCTCCAGCGCCGGCGCCGATCGATCGGCGGCGATCACCTCGGCCGCGCCGTGATCGGCGGCCGCGAGCGCCATGGGCGCCGGGCCCGATCCCAGATCGAGCACCTTGCGCGGCGCACCGCCGAGTTCCTCGAGCGCGCGCCGCGCCTGGGCGTACGAGACCGGCCAGTAGAAGAGGAGGTAGGCGCCGAGGAGGCGGGGATCCTCCATGTAGCGGGCGCCGGCCAGCTCGCGCTCCCGGGTGAGGCCGAGCGAGAGGCGGCGCACCGCCGCGCCCACCTCCTTCACCTCCGCCGGCGAGAGCTCGCCCGGGGGCCCTCTTCGCCCCCGCACGCGCCTCCACGTCGCGACGAGGGCGGGCATCCACTTCTCTTCGAGCTGCCGGGAGATCGGATCCATCTCGAGCCGCACGCTACAACGGCGGGGCCGCCTGCAAAGATTCGCGACGCCCCCTATTCGGCCGCCGGCGCCTCGAGCGCCCAGTCGAGGATCCCCGCCTCGCCTCCCTGCTGCTCGAAGCCGACCTTCGCGAGCACGCGCTTGGACGCCTCGTTCACGGCGTAGCAGCGGGCGAGGATCCGGCGCACCCCCGGCTGCGCCCAGGCCCAGGCGAGGAGGCCGCGCACCGCCTCGGTGGCCAGGCCCTTCCCGCGGTAGGGCGGCACGATCCCGTAGCCGATCTCGATCGATCCGTGGTCGTCGGGCGGCCCCTTGAAGCCGACGTCGCCCACCAGGTTCCTGCCCCTCCCGTCGAGCACGAGCCAGAGGCCCCAGCCCAGCATCGACGGATCCGCCTCCACCGCGTCGGCGTAGCCGAGGAGGATCTCCCGCAGATCGGCCGAAGGCCAGGAGGGGTGCACGTTCACGCCGAGGAGCTGCTCGACCGCGTCGGCCCCGCCCGCCTCGGCGCTTCGGGCGACCGACGCCGCGCAGGGGACGAGCCGGAGCCTGGAGGTGTGGAGGACGGGCGGTCGCGAGGTCATGGTCGGGTGATGCCTCGTTGCGCAATGCGCAATCGGTCGGGAGGAGGATGGCGCTCGCCTTGGTCTCTTGCACGACACCCGCCTCGCCTGCCCCCGAATATCGGCGAAAACGCGCCCGCATCGCCACCCGGGACGGCGAACCGCTTGTTCCGAGTATTAGCGGCGCTTGGGGGCCCTTGCAGAAAACGGCGGTCCGGCCTAGAGGACCCTTCACGCCGCCCGACCTGGCGGGGGCCCGTACGCTGCCGCCCCTCGCCTCGGCGGCTTCCACCGTGTGGTAGGCTCCGCGGCTCTCCGGAGCACCGGGGGGCCATTCGACTTTCGCGAAGGGAACGGGAATGAGCACGAAGGCTGTCGAGGGTGCGCTGACGCGCAACCAGCATGTCCTCTCCTGGGTCGGCGAGATGGCCGCGATGACCAAGCCGGATCGCGTCGTCTGGTGCGACGGCTCGGTGGAGGAGAAGGATCGGCTGACGAAGGAGGCGGTCGACGCCGGCATCCTCATCCCGCTCAACCAGGAGAAGCGGCCGGGCTGCTACCTCCATCGCTCCAACCCCAACGACGTCGCCCGCGTCGAGCACCTCACCTTCATCTGCACCGACACGAAGGAGGAGGCGGGACCCAACAACAACTGGATGGCCCCCACCGAGGCCTACGACAAGCTGGGCAAGCTCTTCGACGGCTCGATGAAGGGCCGGACGATGTACGTGGTCCCCTACATCATGGGTCCGGCGGGCTCTCCGTTCTCGAAGGTGGGCATCGAGCTGACCGACAGCGTCTACGTGGTCCTCAACATGCGGATCATGACGCGGATGGGCAAGATCGCCCTCGAGCAGCTCGGCGACTCGGACGACTTCAACCGGGGCCTCCACTCCACCCTGGACGTGAACCCGGATCGCCGCTTCATCTGCCATTTCCCCCAGGACAACACGATCTGGTCGGTGGGCTCCGGCTACGGCGGCAACGTGCTGCTCGGCAAGAAGTGCCTCGCCCTGCGCATCGGCTCGTACCTCGGCAGGAACGAGGGCTGGCTCGCCGAGCACATGCTCATCCTCGGCGTGGAGAGCCCGGAGGGCGAGAAGAGCTACGTCGCCGCCGCGTTCCCCAGCGCCTGCGGCAAGACGAACTTCGCGATGATGATCCCGCCCAAGCACTTCGAGGGCTGGAAGGTCACCACCATCGGCGACGACATCGCGTGGATGCGCGTGGGCCCCGACGGCCGCCTCTGGGCGATCAACCCCGAGGCCGGCTACTTCGGCGTGGCGCCGGGCACCAATGAGAAGAGCAACCCCAACGCCATGGCCTCGGTGGCGCGCGACACCATCTTCACCAACGTCGCGATGACGCCCGACGGCGACGTGTGGTGGGAGGGCATGACCAAGGAGCCGCCCCCGCACCTCATCGACTGGAAGGGCAACCCCTGGACGCCCGACTCCGGCGAGAAGGCGGCGCACCCCAACAGCCGCTTCACCGCGCCCATGACGAACAACCCGGCCCTCTCGCCGCTGGCGGAGGATCCCCAGGGCGTGCCCATCTCGGCGATCATCTTCGGCGGCCGCCGCAGCGACACCGTGCCCCTCGTGCTCCAGTCGTTCTCCTGGACCCACGGCGTGTACCTCGGCGCCACCATGGGCTCCGAGACCACCGCCGCCGCGACCGGGAAGGTCGGCGTCGTCCGCCGTGACCCGATGGCGATGCTGCCGTTCTGCGGCTACGACATGGGCGACTACTTCGCGCACTGGCTCGGCATGCAGAAGAAGATCGCCAACCCGCCGAAGATCTTCCAGGTGAACTGGTTCCGCCAGGACGAGAACGGCAAGTTCCTCTGGCCGGGCTTCGGCGACAACATGCGCGTCCTCAAGTGGATGCTCGATCGCGCCCACGGCCGCGTCGACGCCCAGGAGACGCACTTCGGCTTCATCCCGACGAAGGAGGGCATCGACCTCGAGGAGGCCGACATCACCGAGGAGCAGTTCGCCAAGGCGATCGCCATCCGCCCCGACGAGTGGCGGAAGGAGTTCGAGCTGCAGGGCGAGCTCTTCAAGAAGCACGAGCGCACCATGCCGAAGCAGCTCTCGCTCCAGCGCGAGATGCTGATGGACCGCCTCGAGCTGCTCGAGAAGAAGTAGCCGGCGACCACGCTCGGATCGAAGGCGCGAGGCCGGGCCCTCCCTCGGGGGAACTCGGCTTAGTCGTTCTCGCCGATCAGGAGCGCCCCTGCGCCTTCCCGAACCGGGCGAGGAGGGGGCCCAGGTCGAGGCCATCCCTCTCGGCGCTCCTGCGCAGGTGGTCGCGGATCTGCTCCTTCGCCGCCACCACCGGCTCGAGCCTCGACTCGCCGCGGGGGGCGAGGATCTCGCCAAGGCGGGCGCGCACGCGATCCTTGCGAAGCTGCTTCACGTGGAAGGCGTCGTTGCGCAGGTCCACGAAGTCCCGCAGCCACTTTCGCCACGACGAGTCGCCGTGCAGGCGCCACACGTGGGGAAGTCGGAGCCGGGTGGCGATCTCCGCGGTGCTCTTCAGGATCGGCGGCACCCGTCCCAGGGTGATCTTTCCGCCGCGGGGATCCTTCTCGAACCGCGCCCTCCACCACGCCTCCCCCATCTCCCGGCGCGCGATCTGGACGAAGGGCTCCATCACCCCCTCGCAGATCTCGGTCTCCACCGCCCGGGCCACCCCCGAGAACGCCGCCGAGAGATCGAAGCCGGGCGTGTTCTGGTGCTGGCCGTACACCACCTGCGAGGTAGCGAGGAACGCCTGGCTCTTCTCCTCGAGCCGCTCCCAGGTCCCCTCGAGGAGCCCGGCGAGGTCCCTGCGGGCGGCCGCGATCTCCGGCGAGAAGATCGTCTCCGGCAGATCGGCGAAGCAGCGCACCTTCCCCCGCAGCCGCGACGGATCGAAGAGTTCCTCCACCGGAGGGCCCTCCACCGGGATCGGATAGTCGTGCTTGAACGCCGCGTACGGATCGTAGCCGCTGACCCCGCTGGCGAGATCGCCGCTCTCCAGGAAGTAGCGCAGCGTCTCCACCTGGTTGAACGCCAGCACCCGGATGTCCCGCACCAGGAACCACAGCGCCGGGTGGAGGACCTCCCGCCGGTAGTAGGCGGGGACGAACGCCCCCTCCTCCGGCTCGAGCGCGTCGCCGAAGACCACCCGCTCCACCCGCAGCGCGTGGAGGGTCTGGTAGTTGGTGGCGTAGAGCACGAAGTCGCGCCCCTGGCGCCGCGCCTCGTCGGCGACCTCGACCACCCGCGGGAACCGCTGCCGGGCGCGGGCCTCGTCGAACGGCCGGCTGCTCTTGTACAGCCGCGCCCACCACACCCGGCGATCGCGCTCCTGCCGGCGGAGGATGTCGGCGTGCACCTGGATCGTCTCCGGCTGGTAGTAGGGGTTCCAGACGGTGAGGAGCTGCTTCTGCCGCGACATGCCCGTTCGATATCGCATCGCCGACGCAGGGGCCATTTTACGGCTCTCCTGATGCTTTCGTGGGTCGGCCAGGAAGGGAGATCGTAGCGGACGCCACGTGAATCCCGCAGGATTGGGCTTGTCTAGGGTCCAACCAAGCGGTGAAGCAACGTGGCGTCCGTCAACAGCGTATGGAAGCGC
>DATMSB010000097.1:0-15037 GCA_035565615.1 Vulgatibacter sp.
AGGTGCGCCAGCGCCCACTTCACCATCGCGAAGTTGGGTACCACGCCGGATCCCGCCACCACGTGGACCAGGTGATCGGTCTGCTCCGCGGTCTCGTGGCTGACGGCGTAGAAGCCGCTGTAACCCTTCACGGTGATGCGCCTCCCCGGCGCGATCCCGTGTACGAGGAACGGCGAGAGGAGCGGCGGGTATTCGGTCGTCCCCGGGATGAAGGTTTCCTCCTTGATCGTGATCGCGAGGAGAGGCTCGTCCGGCGTGGACGCCATCGAGTAGGCGCGCACCGCCTCGCGGCGCCCCTTCACGTGCTCGAAGTAGGCGACCTGCTGACGGAGCTCGGGGAACTGCGCCGGGTCGATGGAGATGAACTGGCCGGCCAGGTAGTCACGGTGGTGATCGCCCGGATCGAGCAGGAGGGTCACCGTGTCGGCGGTCTCCCAGATCACCTCGCGAACGACGGTGTCGAAGACCTCGATCCGCTTTGTCCTCGTGGGCTGGGTATCGGCGTTGGCTTCGATCATGCGCCCTCCGCGCGGCATGCCGGTCACTCTCGCTTCCTGAAGCCATCGATCATAGTCCTCGCCCTCGCACGGGGCCACCCGGCCCGCCCCGCCGCCGGGCGAGGCGCCCCCCGGGCCCTGCGCCCGCCGAGAGCGCCTCCGCCCCCCCCAATAAACGAGAGGGGAACCCAGACGAGATGCTGGATTCCCCTTTCGGTTCTGGTGCCCAGGGCGAGAATCGAACTCGCATGCCTCGCGGCGCCACCCCCTCAAGATGGTGTGTCTACCAATTCCACCACCTGGGCATATTCGACTGGCGCCCGCTGGCGCGTCATCGCCGCGCGAGCGAGCGGCTGTGTACCAACGGGGCGCGCCGCTCTGCAAGCTTTTTCGAGCGGGCGGCGCGTCCCTCCCCGTGGCCGCCCGGGGAGGCGGGGCTACTCCGCCGGGGCGTCCTCCGCCGGAGCCTCTGCCGGGGCGGCCTCCGCCGGAGCCGGGGCCTCGCCGGCGGGCGCCTGCTCGGCGGCCCCTGCCTCCGGCGCCTGCTCCGTCTGCGCCGCGGGGACCGCGTGCTCGCCCTCCACCACCGACCGGGCCTGGGTCGAGGAGATGAAGGAGAGCGTGAGCGAGGTGAGGAAGAAGATGGCCGCGCCGATCGAGGTCAGCTTGCTGAGGAAGGTCTGCGCTCCACGTCCCCCGAAGACGGTCTGGCTGCCGGCGCCGCCGAACGCGGCGCCGATGCCCGCCCCCTTGCCTGCCTGGAGCAGGATCACGAGGACGAGAAAGATGGCGACGAGCACGTGGAGAATCTGGATCGCGAGTTCCATTGAATACCTGGAGCGGTTCGGCTGGTGAACGTCAAATGCTGAAAAAGCGCAGCAGGCTAGCACGAGGGGATCGGCATCGCAACCCGGACCGGGCTCGCCGAATTTCCCTCTTGCCCCTCCCCGGCGTCCTCTCCGGCCCCCCGCCATCCTTCGCCTCGGGGGCGGCAGGCCGCCCTGGGTGAAAACCCGGGGCGACGGCGATAACCTCCGCCCCCATGCACCCCCTCTTTCCCGGCGTCCACGGGCATGCGGCCCGCACCGCGCTGCGCCTCGGCGGCGAGCGCCTCTCCTTCCACGACCTGCTCCGCGCCGCCGAGGCCTCCGCCTCCCGGCTCCTCGACGACGGCCTGCGGCCCGGCGACCGGGTGGCGGTGTGGGCTACGCCCGCCCCGGCGACCGTCGCAGCCATGGTGGGCAACGCCCTCGCGGGACTGGTCACCGTGCCGCTGAACCCGGCCCTGGGCACGAGGGAGCTCGGGCACATCCTCGGCGACGCCGCGCCTCGCCGGATCCTCGCCTCCGCCCCCGCCGACTTCGCGGCGCGGATGCCGCCCGGCGCCCCGGCCGTGGAGGCCATCTCGGCGCAGGGGCCCCGGCGCCGGACGTGGCCCGAGGTGCGGGCGACCGATCCCCTGCTCGTCCTCTACACCTCGGGCACCACGGGCGCGCCCAAGGGCGCGGTGCTCACCCACCGCAGCGCGGCCTCCAACCTCGACGCCCTGGCCGCCGCCTGGGGCTGGACCGGGGCCGACACCCTCGTCCACGCCCTCCCCCTCTTCCACGTGCACGGCCTGGTCCTGGGCGTCTTCGGGAGCCTGCGGGCAGGGAGCGAGCTGATGCTCCTGCCGCGGTTCGGCGCGGAGGCGGTCGCCCAGGCCTTCGGGGCCGGCGGCGCCACGATGCTCTTTGCGGTCCCCACCATGTACCACCGCATCGCCGATCACCTCGAGGCCGATCCGGCGGCGCGGAAGGGGCTGGCCGACGCCCGCCTGCTCGTCTCCGGATCGGCCGCGCTGCCCGTGCGGGAGCACGAGCGGCTCGAGCGGCTGCTCGGCCAGCGGGTGGTGGAGCGCTACGGCCTCACCGAGACCCTGATCAACTGCGCCGTCCGCCACGACGGCGACCGGCGCGCCGGGATCGTCGGCCCGCCGGTGGACGGGGTGGAGCTGCGCCTCCTCGACGAGGAGGGCCGGCCCTTCGTCCCGGACGTCGAGGACGCCATCGGCGAGGTCGCCGTGCGAGGCCCCAACGTCTTCGCCGGCTACCTGAACCGGCCCGAGGCCACCGCGGCCGCCCTCGACGAGGAGGGCTTCTTCCGCACCGGCGACCTGGCCACCCTCGCGGTGGACGGCGCCGTCCGCATCGTCGGCCGCAGGGCCACCGACCTCATCAAGACGGGCGGCTACAAGGTGGGCGCCGGCGAGGTGGAGGCGGCCCTCCTCGAGCACCCGCAGGTGAGCGAGGCGGCGGTGATCGGCGCCCCCGACGACGACCTGGGCGAGCGCATCGTCGCCTTCGTCGTCCCCAGGGAGGGAGCTTCGCCGCGTCCGGAGGAGCTCGTCGATCACGTGGCGCGGCTCCTCGCCCCGCACAAGCGTCCCCGCGCGGTGGAGCTCGTCGGCGAGCTCCCCCGCAACGCCATGGGCAAGGTGCGCAAGAAGGAGCTCGCCGCGGCGTACCGGCCGAGCTGACGGCGGCCCCCCGAGCCGGAGGGGCGGGGACGGAACCCGGTGCCCCCCGACCAGCGCCGGCTACTTCTTGATCATCGCGATCGACATGCCGGGCCGGAGGACGGGCTGGTTGTAGGAGACCAGCACCGCCGGCGGCGTGCCGGAGGAGCCGGGCGCCTGGATCCCCACCGTCGCGCTCGATCCGTACGCGGTCGTCGTGTCACCGGCGAGGTCCAGGTAGACGAAGACGATGTCGCCGTTCTCCCAGAGCTGGGCCTGGAACGTCGCCTTGGAGGTCGACCCCGACCAGGGGCCGTGATCGTTCCACTGGAGCACGGCCACCTGCTGGCCGCCCACCTCCAGCTCCGCCATCCGGAAGGAGCCGCGGTGGCGGTCGTACGACATCTCGTCCCAGAACGGCGCGATGATCCCGTGGCTCGCCGGCGCCGAGGTGGAGGGGAGCGTACCGTTGCTGCCGTACGAGCTGGAGAGCGACGGGACCATCGCCACGAACCCGTTCGAGGAGATCGCGACGTCGGTGTACGTCGCGTCGAAGAAGGGGAACGGGAACGAGAGGGTCGCCGAGCCCGTGGTCAGGTACGCCGTCACCCCCGGGACCGCCACGCCGATCGCCGAGATGTCGATCGCCGCCCGGTTCGAGATCGGATCGAGATCGTAGTCCGAATAGCGGCACCCCTGGCCGAGCGCGCCCGGGCTGCCCGCGCCCGATCCGATGCACCAGTCCGAAGCGCCGTGGGAGACGCTCCCGCGCAGGTGACGGCTGGGATCGAGGACGATGGAGGCGTCGGGGAGGATCCCCCACGACGCATCCCACTCGACGCTGGAGACGATCAGGGAGCCCGCCACGAGCCTCAGCTCGTCCGCCACGGGGTCGAGCGACATCGACGCGCCCCAGACGTCGTCGGGCGCGAAGCCCACCGACGGGGAGGCGGCGATGGTCGCGAAGCCACCCGGGGGGACGACCAGCGTGTTCAGGATCGTGTGCGAGCCGCCGTCGCTCTCGAGCCTCCAGCCCGCGAGGTCGATCGGGGCGGTGGCGAGGTTGCGCACCTCGACCCATTGCCCGGACGGGCCGACGGTGGGATCGACCATGACCTCGGTGATGGCGACGTCGCCCTCCTCCGTGACCTCGATGGTCACCGTCTCGCACTCGGAGTATTCGCCCTCCATCGCGCAGATCTCGAAGGTCGTGGTCCGATCGATCGCGAGAGACTTCGATCCCGAAGCCGGCAGGGGCTCGTACCGGAACGATCGCCCGGAGAAGCCGCCCGGGAAGGTCGACGATGCGGAGGGCGAGCCGGTGTACGTGCCGCCGAAGTGCAGGGTGTTGCCCACGGCGCCGCCGGGCTGCTGGTAGCCCACGGTCTTGGCGCCGCCCAGGACCGTGTTGGTCCCGGTCAGCGGGAGCATGTCCCCGTAGCGGTACTCGAACGTCCCGTCCTCGAAGAGGACGAGCTGGAAGTTCAGGTCGGTGGTCGAGGTGCTGTAGATGCGGTGGTGGTGGTACTGGATGATGTACGCGTCGATGCCGCTCGGACCGTAACCTGGCATGAACTTGCTGTACACGCCGCCGTCCGTGAAGCTGCTGGAGGACGATGCGGTCTGCACGTCTCCCCAGAAGAGCGCGAAGGCCACCTTCGCCACCGACGCGTCGTACGTCGAGGGCATCTCGCGGTTCGCATACATGTAGCCGGTCAGGGTCGTGTCGAAGGACAGGATGCCCTGGTTCCCGACCCGGATCTGGTCGTAGGTCTGACCGTAGTACGGGAACGAGAAGCCGCTGGCCGTGAAGTCGACGGTCCCCCATCCGCTCGAGGTGGAGGCCCCCAGGCCGAGGTTGGGGACGAGCGTCGCGCCGCCCGCCGCCACGATGTCCTCGTAGGGCGTGCTCACCTCCAGGAACTCGAGGCCGTTCTGGACCACCGGCGTCCCTCCCGCGATGGAGGTGACGTCCCAGGTGAAGGTCACCACCTCACCCGGCAGGACGCTGTACCGGTCCGCGGTGAAGGTCACGTCGACCGTCTGCCCCTCGACCGTGATCGACGCCGACTTGTACCTGCCCTTCGACTCGATCTCGAGGCGATAGGTGGTGTCGCCGGTCAGGACGTCGGTGACCGAATCGGCGTCGACGTCGAGCCCGGCGGTGGGCACCTCGGTCGTCGTGCCGTCGACCGTGGCGAAGATCTTCAGGCTGTCGGCGTTCAGGGTCTGCCAGGAGAGCGTCACCGGCGATTGGACCGGGATGGCGGAGGCGCTCGGCGTGAACGACACGATCTTCCACTCGCTCTCCACGGCGACCGGCTCCGTGCACTCCACGAAAAAGCCGGAGATCGCGCAGATCCGGTAGGACCTCGAGTCGTAGGGGTTCACCGTGACGGAGCCGCTGCCGCCGTGGGGCGTGAACTGGAACGCCCGCCCGCTCAGGCCGCCTCCGAACGGGAAGTTCGAGGCCGAGTTGGAGGTCCCGCCGAAGTGGAGCTGGTAGCCCGCGGTGCCGGCGAGGTTCTGGTACCCGATCGTCGCCGAGGCGCCGTTCGCTTCGTTCTGGCAGCGGCCGGGGGACGGGTGGCAGGAGCTGCTGGTCGCCGCCCCGCCGAGCCCCGCCATCGACCCGTACCGGTACTGGAACGAGCCGTCGGGCCTCAGCACGACCTGGAAGTTGAGGTCGTGCTCGTCCGAGTCGGAGGAGCCCGAGTTCATGCTCATGTGGCTCCACTGCACGACGTACTCGGTGGGCGTGGCCAGGAAGTAGACCGTGCCGCTCGTCCTGGCGTTGAGGTCGTCCCAGAACGGCGCCAGGCTCACCTTGTTGTAGGTGGAGCTGGTGTTCGGGATCGTCTGGTTCGAGCTCGTGGTCGTGGTGTTCGTGCCGAACGACAGGTAGCCGTCTACCGAGATCCGGACCGAGGTCTGGTCCGTCCCCAGGAACGGGAAGGGAAACTCCGAGAGCGGCTGGTCCACCACGGCGGTGTTGACGTTCCGCTTCGTGGGCGAGGTGTCGCCGACGCCGATCAGGGCGATCGCGTCGGGCTCGCCGCTGATGTCGACGAACGCGGCCGTCCCCGTCAACTCGGTCATCGGGGTGGTGAGGACCGTCGGATCCCCGGAGAAGGTGTGCGAGGTCCAGGTCAGGGTCACCGGGTCGCCGGGGGCGACGGTGTCGACGTCCGCCACGAGCGTCAGGTCGAACTGCCTCACCGTCACGGTCTGGTTCGACGACTTGATCGTCGTTCCGAGAAAGGTGTTCCCGACCTCGACCGCGTAGGTCGTCGTCTCGGTGGGGGTGACGACCAGCGATCCCGCGTTGACGTCGACGTCGGCCTCCGTGGCGATGACGGTGCCGCCCTCCAGGACCTTGATCGTGTCGCCGTTCTTCGCGGACCAGGTGAGCGTGACGCTCTGGCCCCGATCGATGGAGTCGGCCGACGCCTCGAGGCCATTCAGCACGAACTCGGAGACGATGGTGACCTCCTTGCACTCGTCGTACCCGTCGAGGCTCGCGCAGATCTCGTAGGTCCCGGTCTTGCTGGGGACCACCATGGTCGATCCGGCTCCGTTCAAGTCGAGGTACTTGAAGCTCCTGTTCGCCAGACCGCCGGGGAACGGCCGGTTCGAGGCCGAGTTGTAGCTCGACCCGCCCATGTGCAAGGTGAAGCCCTTGGTGCCGTCGGGGTTCTGGTACCCGATGGTCGCGCTGGCGCCGTTCGCCTCGGCCGTACAGTCATCGGGCTCGCAGTAGGAGGGCGAGGGATTCGGCGGCGGCGTCATCGCGCCGTAGCGGTACTCGAACGATCCGTCGCGGTGGAGGACGATCTGGAAGTTCAGGTCGAAGTCGTTCCCTGTGGGGGAGTTCGACCCGTAGTACGGGCTCACCCCCGTCCACTGGAGCACGAAGGTGTCGCCGACCGGTCCTGCGAGGAGGCTGCCGGTGCGCAGGTGGTTGTCGTCCCATAGCGCGGCGAGGTGGACCTGCTTGTACGAAGTCGACGGCAAGGTGGTGTTCGAGGCCGCCAGGCTGGCGGAGGTGTTGAACGAGACGTACCCGTCCACGAAGACGCGGGCCGCAGTATGGGTCTCGCCCATGTACGGGAACGAGAAGCCGTCGGGGAAGGTGACGTTGGCGTTGCCGGTGTCCGCCCCGCCGCTCATCGTCAGGGTGACCACGTCGGGCAGGCCCGAGATGTCCTGGAAGGGGGACGTGGCGGTGACCTCCTCCATGGGGAGGTTGTGGCTGACGACGGGCTGCCCGCCGGAGAGCGAGGTGAGGTCCCAGTCCAGCTTCACGGGCGTGCCGGGCGGGACGTCGTCCTGATCGGCGTCGAAGGCGAGCGTGAACGTGCGCACCCGCACCACCTTGGTCGCGGTCCGCGTCGCCCCCGTCCCGGTGTTGGTGATGGTGAGGACGAAGGTCGTCTCCCCGGTGAGCCCCGGCACCACGAACGAGTCGGAGTCGAGATCGATCGTGGGCGGGAGGGCGAGCGGGACCTCGTTCGCCGTGATCTCGAGCAGATCGGCGTCTCCGGTCTCCCAGGTCAGGGTGACGGGCTCGCCGAACGAGACCTCCTCGGCGCTCACCTCGAAGAGCTCGATCCCGAAGTCCGCCGAGGTGACGATGACCTCGAGATCCTGTCGTACCTCGTGCCCCAGGGCGCCGCCGGCGACGGCCGTGAAGGTCTGCGGGCCGGTGGTGCTCGTCGTGAGATCACAGGTGCCCGCGGCGATCTCGTTCGCCGCCGCGGTGCACAGGATGGCGCCGCCGGCGTCCTCGATCCGCAGGGCGGTGGCGTGCCTCGAGGTCCAGACGACCGCAAAGGGCTGGTTCCGGATGGGGCTCTCCTGCCCTGCCGGGAGGTCGAGCGCGAGCGTCGCCTCGCCGCGGGGGTGCACCGTCACCTCGACCTCGTCGGTCTCGGAGCCGATGCCCGACGCGACGATCGTCGCTGTGCGGGTGACGACGGACGTGCTCGGGGCCGGCGTCCACGTGGTGCTGCCGGAGAGCGGCAGCGAAGGCGCGAGCGAGAAGCGGAAGCTCGTATTCGACAGGCCGCCCGGCACCGCGACGTTGTAGGTGTCGTGCAGCATCTTGTGGCCGAACGAGCGGGCCGAGACGCCGATGGTCGCGCTGCCGCCGTCGGCGCGGCTCTGGTTCGAGGAGCCGCCGTTCATCGTCCCGTAGCGGTAGTCGATCCCCCCGTCCTCGTGGAGGACGATCTGGAAGCTCAGGCTCACGCCGGACTGGTTGAAGAACCCTGCGTCCTTCCATTGGACCACCAGGAACTGCTCGCCCGTGCCGCCGTCCGTCCCCAGGAGCCAGGAGACGGAGTTCGCGGCGCTCGCCAGGACCAGGTCGTCCCAGAATGGCGCCAGGTTCATCCGGGCGTTCGACTGGTTCGGCCCGAGCGCGCCGTTGGTGTAGCTGTCGAAGTTCGTCGAGACCGACGACATGTCGAAGGTCGCCACGCCGTTGGTGAAGACGCGCATCTGGGTGTAGTTCGTCCCCCCGAAGGGGAAGGAGAAGGTCGCCGGGAACGTGATGTCGCCCATCCCTTCGTCGGCGGCGGTCGCCCAGCCGGGGATCGCGGTCATCGGCACCGGGGTCGATCCCAGCGCGCTGATGTCCTCGAAGGCGTCCGGGATGGGATCGAGCTGGTAGGCTTGGTGGAAGCTGAGCCCGACGTGGTTCGCCCGCTTGGTGGTCCACGAGACGAGGACGGAGTCGCCGCTCACGATCTCGACAGCCGGGGGCTCCGCCGGATCGGGGTAGGCCTCGATGGCCTCCGCGGTGAACGTCAGCACCTGGGTCCCCTGCATGTTGACGGTCACCTCCTCCTCCGCCGTCATGTCCAGGCCATTGGTCGCCACGATGCGGTAGGTGGTGTGCACCGTCTGGGCGGGCGCGAGGAAGGTCCCCGAGTCCCGGTTCGCCGGATCGATCGAGTGGAGGAGGACCGGTGGGTTGTCGCCCTCGACCTTGAAGAGCTCGAGGGACACGTCCGCGTGCTCCGAGGTCCAGGAGAGCTCGACCCCGGTGTGGATCTCGTCGTCGTAGATCGTCGGCGTCGCGGCGAGGGTCACCGCGGGGGGGCCGAAGACGGAGACGCTCGCCTGCGCAGCGGCCGGCGAGGAGCCGGGGGAGTCGGTGGTCGCCTCGAGGGTGAAGAGATACGCGCCCACCTCCTCCAGGGTGAAGATCTGGGTGCCGTGCAGGCCGGAGATCGCGTAGGGCCCACCGAGGCTGGCGGTCAGCTCCAGCGTCGGCTCGGCGCCGTCGGGATCGGACCCCGCCTCCCACTGCACCGTGACCGCGGCGCCGGAGAGGAGCTGCGGCGGGCTCACGCTGAACGACTCGATCGAGGGACCGGCGGCCACGCGCACCCGGACGGTCTTCGTCGCGACCGCGCCGGAGGCGTTCTCGACCTCGAGGACGAACTCGTGATCGCCGTCGGGGAGAGGCGGAGTGGTGAAGCTGCCGGCGTGGACCTCCGTGCGATCGGAGGTGCCGTGGATCACGCCATCCGCGGACGAGAGGCGCAACGTGCCCGCGCCCCGGGACGCCCACTCGAAGGTGATCGCCGAGTTGGTCCAGGCGGCCGCCCTCGAAGGCGCGAAGGACAGGATCTGCGGCGCGCCCACCGACACCGAGGCGATGGCAGAGTCGAAGTCGAGGGCGTCGTTGTATGCCTTCACCTCGAAGGTGGTGGAGACGTCCACCAGGATCTGCGCGGAGCCCGACGCGGGGTGCGGGCCGGCGATGGGCATGCCGTTCGCCTCGATCACGACGTTCGTGGCGTCGGCGGTCGCCCAGGTGAGCTCGACCTCCTCGCCTGCGCCCACGTAGTCGGGCCAGGTGGAGACCGAGATCACCTCGGGCATCGGCACGGCGCGCACGTCGGCGGTCTCCGAGACGAAGCCGGCGGCGTTGCGGGCCGTGAGGGTGAAGGAGGTGTCGGCCTCGATCTCGACGTCCTTGAACCCACTCTCGAGGTCGTCCGGGCCGAGGTCGATCCGCCCCAGGGTGTCGCTGTCGAGCTCCAGCGTCTCGGCGCGGGCCACGCCCGTCCAGCGCAGGCGCACGACGGCGGTGCCGTCCACCAGGCTGACGACGTCGCCGGTCGGGCCGAAGGCGCCGATCGCCGGGACGTGGACGAGCTCCACCTCCACCTCGCTCCGGTCCTCGAACCGCCCGCTGCGAGCGACGAGCTCGAACTTGCCGGAGGCCCCCACCTGCATCGCGGCGGAGCCGGAGGCCACCTGGGCGCCGACGATGGTCTTCACCTCACCTTCGAGGTTGGAGATCTCGAGCGAGGTCGCGCCGCCGGTGGTCCACTGGAGGGCGACGAGATCGCCCTCCCCCGCCGGCGCGTCGGTCACGAGGGCGAAGGAGAGCACGACGGGGCGCACCTCGACGGTGGCCGAGACGTGGGACTCCTTGCCGGACTCGCCGGTGGCGGTGAGCCGGTAGGTGGTGGTCATCCCGGGGGAGATCGTGCGGCTGCCGCTCGGCTCCACCGGCCCACCGTCCAACAGCTGGCCGGCCTGGTCGGTGATCGCGACGTCGACGGCGTCCTCGGTCGTCCACTCGATCGTGGTCTCGTCGCCGAAGTCGATCGGCGAAGGCGAGACCGTCATGGCGACCGAGGGGAAGCCCTTCACCTTCACCTGCAGGCTATTCTCGTCGCTCCGGTCGCCCTTCGACGCCACCAGGCGGTAGGTGGTCGAGGCGCCCGGATGGACGTCCGCAGCTCCGGCCGCGAGGTCCTGGCCCTGGAGATCGATCTCCTCGAGGCCTTCGAAGAGCTGGATCCGCTCCGCGTTCTCGGTCGTCCACGAGAGGCGCACCCTTCCGCCCTCGTCCACCTCGGCGGGATCCGCGGTGAAGCTCAGGACCCGCGGATCCTCGCCCGGCCCCGCCACCACCTCGACCTGCACCGTCCGCTCCGCCCAGTCGTCGCCCCGCGAAGCCACGAGCTTGAACGTCGTGGTCGCCTCGAGGGCCGTGGTCTCGACCTGCCCCTCGGCAGGGTCCGCGTCGCCCAGGTCGAGCTCGCCGCCGGCGGCATCCACGATCCGCACCGCGTCGGCGTCCTTCGTCCGCCACTTCAGCGTGGCCTTGCCGCCCGCCTCCACGATCGAGGGCTCGGCCTCGAACGAGACGATCGAGGGCCGCGGCCCTGCCTCCACCGTCACCGCCAGCGACTCGGTCGCCTTGCGTCCGGAGGCGCTCGTCGCCTCCAGGACGAAGGAGGTCGACTCGTCGATCGCGACGGTGACGGAGCCCTCGGCGGCGGAAGCGCCCTCCAGGTCGACCTCCGCGCCGTTGCCGGTCAGCGCCACGGCGGCGGCGCCCTCCGTCTTCCAGGAGAGCGTGACCGACTCCCCTGCCGAGACCCGGTCCGGCTCGGCGGCGAAAGAGACGATCTTCACCGCCTCGACGACCTCGTCGGGGGCCACCTCCTCGTCACCGCAGGCGGCGAGGAAGAGAGTAAAGACCGCAGACATCCACAACAGGCGCGATAGCTGCCTCATTGGCGGGACTCCTTTGGACGATCGGCGCGAACCGGTTGGCTCGCCGCCCAAGGAGCGAAGCAACTATTGTTTGCAGCTTCAACTACTTTCCTTTGAACACCTCCGTTTTGGGTAGAAACGAATTTCGGCTCCGCTCCCCCTCCCCTGGTTTCGGAGGGCCAGAGCAGAAACCAGGAGCGAGCCAGCTCCCCGTCGTCGAGAATGCGGGCCGATCGTCGGCCCTGCGACGGACCGCGCCATGGAATCCCTGTATGGCCCCGGCCCCGCCCGCCGCCGCCATCGCGCTCGGGCCGCCCCTTCGAGCACCGCCCTCACGCTTCGCTTCCCTTCCACCGCCGGCCGAAAAAGAAGGGCGGGGTGCCCGGACGGAACCGAGCACCCCGCGTGCGTCACATCCTACCTGTGGACGTCGGTCACTTCCTCATGAAGAGGAAGGAGCGACCCTCGAGCGGCTCGATCTCCTTGTAGAGAGCGGTGATCGGCCTGGTGCGATCCGGCCCTTCGAGCCCGATCCAGGCGCTCTTGCCGTTGTAGACCTCCCAGGCGGCGGAACCCGGCTCCGCCGAGATGAGATCGAAGACGACCGCCATGTCGCCGTTCTCCCAGAGCTGGATCTGGAAGGTCGTCCCGCCGTCGTTGCTGCACCGCTTGTAGTTGTTCCACTGGAGGACCATCATCTCCATGCCGCCGACCGTCAACGACTGGTGCTGGAAGTCCCAGGGGAGCCCGTTGTTCTGGGCGCACCCGAGGTCATCCCAGAACCCGGCGAGCAGCGGGCCCGCGGGAGCGACGGTCGCCCCGCGGGGGAGCGAGCTGGGCGGGAAGTGCGACGTGCTCGGCTGAGCCCCGGCAAACGAGATCCATCCGTTCGAATCGACCCAGACCTGGGTCGCCGTGGAGTCGAAGATCGGCATGACGAACGGCAGGTTCACACCGATCCTGCCGGAGTCGGCCGCCATCGTCGATTCCGTGGTTCCCGAAGCGCGGATGTCCTGGAAGGGCACGTTGGCGAACCGCTCCAGGTCGTAGTCGTCGAATGCGCATCCCGCTCCGGACGCTCCGGGCGTCGGAGCCGCGGCGTCGCACCACGCCTCCTGCGGGTTGGAGCCGACACCCCTCTTGTGGAAGGCGCCGTCGAGGCTGAGGTGGGATCCAGCAAGCAGGCCCCAGGTGCCATCCCACTCGACCTCGGAAATGGTCAAGGATCCAGCCTCGAGCGCCGCCCTTCCGGTGAGCTCCGTGCCGAGGTCGACGTCCGTACCGTAGACGTAGGTTGGGACGAAGCCGGGGTTCGCCGAGGCCGCGAAGGTCGCGTACCCGAAGGCGGGGATCACCAGGGGGCCGTTGATGACGTGGCTGCCCGTCTCGCCGACGATCGTCCAGCCCTCGAGGTTCACGGCCTCCGACTTGACGTTGCGGACCTCGAACCACTGATCCCCGGGGTCGCCAGGCATCACCTCGGTGATGATCACGTCGCCCAGGCTTGGGACCACGACCGTGACCTCGTGGCACTCCTGGTACGTGCCCTCCTGGGCACAGAGCGTGTAGGTCGTCGTCCTGGTGGGGTTGACGACCTTCGATCCGGAGAGAGGCGCCGGGCCATCGTACCGGAACGTCCTGCCCTCCAGGCCACCCGGGAAGACCTGGGCCGCACTCGCCGTGCTGCCCCAGGGAGCGTAGTGGAGCGTGGAGCCGATCGAGGTCCCGGGCGCCTGGTACCCGATCGTCTTGGCTCCGCCTCGCGCCATGTAGCCAGCGCTGTTGTCGGCATGGGGCAACATCGTCCCGTACCGGTACTCGAACGAACCATCCGCGAACAGGACGACCTGGAAGGTGGCGTCCAGGGTCGAATTCTGCCAGGCCATCATGTGGTCGTACTGGATGACGTAGTACGGCGGGCCCGACGCAGGAGCCGGCTCATACTTCCAGTACACCCCGCCGGCGGGCGGGTTGGTGGCCGCCCGGGTCTGGAGGTCTCCCCAGTAGGGGGCAAGCGCGATCTTGCCCATCTCGCCGGTGGAGTACGGCAGCTGCTTGTTGCTGAAGTTGTCCCCGGTGATGGTGGGATCGAAGGACAGGAACCCCTGCAGCCCGATCCTGACCTGCGTGTAGTCCGTCCCGAAGTACGGGAAGGTGAAGGCTGGATCGAAGATCAGGTCCTGGTAGGCGTCCGGGTCACTGCCCGCGGTGATCCCCGGTCCGATGACCTGGGTTCCACCGTCGCCCACGATGTCCTGGAAGAGCGACGGGTGCTCGAAGAGCTGACCGACGAAGTTGGAGTCGATGACCGGAGTCCCGCCCGAGAGGGAGACCACGTCCCAGGTGAGGGTCACGTCCTCTCCTGGCAGAGCCTCGACGTGGCTCGAGGTCAGGCTCACCGAGACCATCTGCTCCAGCACGGTCTTCGAGATGGACTTGACTCGACCGAACGAGTGGAGCTCGAGGGTGTAGTCCGTATCGCCCAGCAGGGTGTCGGAGTAGGAGTCCCCCGCCGGATCCAGGGTCGAGACCGGGAGGAAGGTCGTGGTACCGCCCTGCGTCGCCTTCAGCTCGATGCTGCCGCCACCCTGGGTCACCCAGGTGAGGGGGACCGGAGACCCGAGGGGCACCGCGAAGGGGGCGTCGAAGGACACGATCCTCCAGTCGGTGGTCACGGTGACGGGGCTCGTGCACTCGAGGAAGGTGCCCGAGACGGCGCAGAGCTTGTAGCTGGCGGTGTCGTACTGCGTGACCACCATCGAACCCGAGCCCGAGTAGGCGCCGAACTTGAACGACCGGTTCGACAGGCCGCCACCGTAGGGGAAGTTCCCTGCCCCGGGCGATCCACCACCGAAGTGGAGCTGGTACCCGGCGCCGCCTCCCGGCACCTGGTAGCCGATGGTCGCCGCCGACCCGTTCGCTTCGTTCTCACAGGTGTTGGGATGGCAGGAGGCGTTGGTGACGCCTCCAGGGAGACCCAGCATCATCCCGTAGCGGTATTCGAACGTGCCGTCGGCGTGCAGCACGACCTGGAAGTTCAGGTTGTGCTCCTCCGCCGGATCGCCGCCGGAGGCCGCCCGCGAGCCGGTGGTCATGCTCATGTTGGTCCACTGGATCACGTAGTCGGCGCCGACCTCCGCGGCGTAGACCCGTCCGCTGTCCCGCGTGTGGAGGTTGTCCCAGAACGGTGCCAGGTGGACCCTCGCATTCGTCGTGTTCGGGAGCGCGGTGTTTGTGCTCGCCGTCGAGGCGGCGGTGTCGAAGGTGAGGAACCCGTCCGTCGAGATGCGGACCGTGTCGTAGGTCGCACCGAAGAACGGGAACTCGAAGCCGTTCGCGAATGTGAGATCGACCATCGTGGTGTCCGCCCCGGAGCCGATGAGCTCGGCGCCCGCGACGAGGCTGATGTCGGAATACACCGAGCTCCCGCCGACCTCCTCGAGGGCGTGACGAGGACGGTCGGGTCCCCCGAGAAGGTGGTCGCCGACCAGGTCAGCGTGATCGGATCGCCGGGATT
>DATMSB010000098.1:0-5838 GCA_035565615.1 Vulgatibacter sp.
TCTCGTGGAAAATCCCCGGCTCGGTCGCCACGATGAACCTGCGCCTCTCGCTCCCCTTGACCCGGGCGAGGAGCGCCGAGGTCGAGCCCACGAAGTCGGCGTGCCGCAGCACCGAGGCCTCGCACTCCGGATGGGCGATCACCTCGGCGTCGGGGTTGCGCACCTTCATCTGCACCAGCTTCCGCTCCGAGAACTGCTCGTGGACGATGCACGAGCCGTCCCAGAGGATCATCTTCCGACCCAGCTTCTCGGACAGGTACACCCCCAGGTTGCGATCCGGCGCGAAGATGAGCTCCTGATCCGGCGGGAAGCCGTTGACGATCTTCTCCGCGTTGGACGAGGTGACGATCACGTCGGAGAGCGCCTTCATCCCGGCGCTGCAGTTGATGTACGTGACCACCTTCGCGTTCGGGTGGAGGGACTTGAACGCCGCGAAGGCGTCGGGCGGGCAGGAGTCGGCCAGGGAGCACCCGGCCTCGAGGCTCGGGATCACCACGGTCTTGCCGGGGTTCAGGATCTTCGCGGTCTCGGCCATGAAGTGGACGCCCGCGAAGCAGATCACGTCCGCGTCGGTGCCCTGGGCCTTCTGGGCGAGCTGCAGCGAGTCGCCGATGAAGTCGGCGACCTCCTGGATGTCCGGATCCTGGTAGTAGTGCGCCAGGACGATCGCGTTCCGCTCCTTCTTGAGCGCCTCGATCTCGTCGAAAAGGTCGGGGCCCAGGGCCATCTCACTTCTCCCGCAGGGGTTTCGGCCAGAGCATAACGGCCGGCGCCCGCTTCGCCAGCGTCAGAACTCGAAGGCGATCCCGCCCGACCAGGTGGAGGCGGAGAAGTCGAGGCCGGCGCGGCCGAAGCTCGTCACGTGCTGCTGCGTGTAGTCCACGAAGAGGAAGGTGCCGTTCACGCCGAACTCCCGATCGAACTCGCGGGACAGGCGGGGATCGAAGACGTCGAGCATGAGCTGGAGGCCCGCGGACCAGGTCCAGCCCCAGCGCACGCCCTTGGCCGCGCCGTCTCCCGCCGTGTCGCCGTTCGCGTCGTTGATCCAGAAGAGCCAGCCGCCGATGCCCGCCTTGGCGTACGGAACGAAGGGGATGTTCCAGTTCCGCGCCACCCAGTCGAAGCGGTAGTCGGCGAAGGCGGTGATCGGCACGAGCCGCAGGGTGGAGTTGTCCTCCGAGGGCGTGTCGGTCCCCTCGACGAAGCCCTTGCCGAAGAACTCGGCGAAGCCTGCGTCGAGGCCTCCGCCCAGGGTGCCGAACTCGCGGAAGGCGAAGCGCTCGATGGAGATCCGGCTGAGCAGACGGGGATGGGAGCCGAAGACGTCGGCGAACGGCGTGCCCACGAGGCCCGGCTCCTCGTCGACCTCGGGCTTGAAGCTCCCGAACTGGAGGCTGAGGAGCCAGTCGCGGTCCGACTCGTAGGACGTGGCCGCCTGGGCGGGCCAGGCGCTCGCGAGGAGCCCGCAGGCGATGAGGAGACGGAAGAACTTCGACATGCGGCGCTACCGCCCTGCGCGCTTGCGCGAGATCGTGATGAAGATGAGGGCCACGAGGGCGAGGCCCGCGCCGCTGGCGGCGCCGGCGGCGGAGGTGCAGCCCTGCTGCTCCCCGCCCGCGTCCAGGTATCGCTCCCAGAAGCCGTCGGAGGGCACCGGCGTCCCCTGCCCCACGTTCGAGAACGGAGACCGGTTGTTCTTGTCGTCCACGGCCCGCACCGCCACCTGGTAGGTGACGTGGTTGCGCAGGCCCTGGAGCTTGTAGGAGCGCTTGGCGCCGTTGACGAGGTCGGCGCAGCGTTCCTCCACGAAGTCGATGGGGCCCGACCCGCCGGCGCCGCCGCCGCCCCCGGAGCCTCCGACGCCGCCGATCCCTCCGGCGCCGCCCTCACCCTCGTCGCCGGCCGCCCCGCCGGCGCCGCCGTCGCCTCCGATCGCTCCCGTGCCGCCGGTCCCGTCGTCTCCGCCCGCGCCGCCTTCGCCGTCGGCGAGGGCGCTCCTCGCCTGCCCGATCTGCTGGAAGCAGACCTCCCAGTTGGCCGGCGAGCCGGAGCCCTCCGCGGGCTGGAAGTCCAGGTAGAGCGCGGAGTCCCCCGGCGCCACCGACGTCAGCCTCGGCCGACCGGGGCCCACCGTGTCGATGTCGACCGGCTGCGAGGTCCGCACCGTCTCCCCGCCCTCTCCCTCGTTCACGAAGGCCGCGCAGAGGAAGACCTCCTTCGCCTGCCCTTCGTCGTCGCCCGGGCAGGTCGAGCCCGGGAAGGCGGCGGAGAAGATCTGGCCGCCGGTCAAGTTGAAGAGGTACTCCCCGGTCGATCCCGCCACCGCGGTGGCGCGGACGTTGACCGCCGTGCCGCCGGTGCATTCCTTCGCCGACGCGACGGAGAGGTCGAGGCGGTCGGCGATGTCGGCCACCGGCTGCCCGTTCAGGGTCGCCGTGATCCGGAAGAGGAACCTGGAGCCGCAATCCCTCGCCCCCAGGGTCTTGCGGTCGAGGGTCGACTCGAGGCGGCTCACCTCGGTGGCGGCCGACGCCGCGAAAGGCAGCGCGACGGCGAGGAGAGCGACGATCGGAAGGCGTGCGTTCCGCATAGGGGGCGCACCGTAGCAAGTTCCGAGCCGCCGTGCCATCCCCCCGCAATTGCTCGGAAACGAAGGAGCGGCGGCCCGCGGGTGCGGCGGGGAGCGCCCGCGAGATGACATCTTCGAACCCCGAGCGCCTCCGTCCGCTGTCATTCTGTCAAAAGGCGCTCCCAGCCTCCGGCGGCGGGCGGAGCGGGATCAGACGAGCTCGCCCTCCCGCAGGAGCTCGGCGAGGCGGACCATGGGCAGCACCGTGCCCCAGCGCAGGCCGTCGGCCACCGACAGGAGCGAGAGGCCCGCGGGCGTGGCGCGGACGCGCCCCACCTGGATCGCCTCGTCGCCCACCGCGAGCATCGGCATCGGGTAGACGCCGATGGAGGGGTCGTCCAGGACCTTGACCTCCACGTCGCCGCCGAAGGCCTCGCGGGCGCCGGGCGCGTCGAGGGGGCGGTCGGAGGCGAGGGTGAGGAGCTGCATGGAGCCGTAGAAGACGGGCACCCACACGCAGGTGATGGAGAGCGCGGGGGCCTCGCGGCCCAGGAGCGCGACCACCTCCGCGGCCACCCGCTCCTCCCGCAGGGTGTCGCCGCCGGAGCCGAACCCGTCCACCGCCGGGATGGCATTGAAGGCGATCCGATGGGGGAGCCCTCCCAGCTCCGGATCCCTGCCGTTGAGGAGGGAGATGGTCTGCATGGACAGCTCCTCCATCCCCGGGATCCCCGCCGAGGAGACCGCCTCCAGGCACACCACCTGTGCGTTGGTGATTCCGGACTTCACTTGCAGAGGAAGGAGGACCTTGGCGAGCTGGGCGGCCGTCGCCGAGGGGATCCGGAGGGTCCGGCCCCTGGCCGACTCCATCTCCTCCAACTCCTCGTCGTTGATCCCGGGGAAGATCACGGGGCCTTCCCCGCCGGGCGCGCCCTCCGCGTCGATCACGACGGCGCCGCCGTCCCGCCCGATCTGGAGCGCCTCTGCCGGCGCGCCGGCGCCGGGGGGAACGAACACCAGGTCGAAGCCTCGAAGGCTCCCGTTCTCGAGCCGGGCGATGGGCGCCTCCTCGCCGTCGATCTCGATGGTGTCGCCGTCCTCCTCGCCTCCGAAGAGGCGCAGCTCCATCGGGAACGATCGCTCGGAGAGCGCCGGCCCCAGCTCCCTGCCCACCGCGGTCGCCGCCCCCACGATCGCCACCTTCAAGGTTCGCGACGCCATCGAAGACCTCCCGACGGCAGCCGCGCCATCGGCTGCCGGATCGGTCGGCTTTTACCGGCCTGCTGCCCGCGTGTCGAGGGAACCGTGGGCGGAGGCGATCCGCGCGCGATCAGCTCGCGGTGTCGAAGCGCCGCATCTCGTCCTTCGCGAAGAGCTTGAGGCGCTTGAGCCTGCGGACCTCCGTCGACTCCTGTTCGGTGAGGTAGATCCGGTTCTCGAACGCCCGGAGCCGCTCCTCGAACTCGGCGTGACGCCTGCGAAGAGCCTCGAGCTTTGCGGTCGTGTCGATGACGCGTGCCTGCCGCCGCATGACAACTCCTTTGCGCTCCGGGCCGGCGAACCTGTCGGGAAGCAGGCGGGCACGCCGGCGCGTCGGTCGGTGGGTTCTCCTGCTTCCGGATCGATGGTCCCCCCGATCCCGAGCGCCTGTCAATCCGGCCCCGGGCCTCTTCGGGAGGTGCGCGCCGCGTCATGTCGGAGCGCCTCCGCGCGCGTCAGCGGCGGGTCACGGCCAGGGCGTGCTCGGCCTCCCAGGGGCGCAGATACCGCGGCTCCAGGGAGAAGACCGCCTCCTTCGAGAAGGGCGGGAGCACCCCGGCCGCGAGGATCGCCACCTCCGGAGCGGGAGGGGTCTCGCAGAGCCCCTCCGCCTGCGGCGCCCGCCTGCCAAAGGTCGCCTCGTCGAGGAGCGCGCGGTACGCCAGGTAGCCCTCGCCCAGCAGGACCAGCGGCCCCGGCAGATCGGCGAGCGCCGCGGCCACGACCGGAGGCGGCGCCACCACGTCGGCGGCCCGCCCGGGGGCCCCGACGACGCCGTCGCCCTGCGGCAGGTAGAAGCCGGCGTAGACCTCCCGCTTGCGGGCGTCGAGCAGGGGCACGAAGGCGCCGGCGTGGGGGACGAGGCCGCGCGCCTGCAGCGCCATCGCCTGCAGGGTGGAGACGCCCGCCAGCGGCAGGCGCGCCGCGTATGCGAGCCCCTTCGCCGTGGCGAGGGAGATCCGCAGGCCGGTGAAGCTCCCCGGGCCGATCCCCACCCCGATCCCGTCCAGCTCCTGCAACCGCACGCCCGCCTCCTGCAGGACCTCGTCGATCCATCCGGGCAGGAGGGTGGAGTGGTTGGGACCGGTGGGCCCGCGGTCGCGGCGGGCGAGGACCCTCCACCTCCCCTCGACCTCGCGGACCACCGCCACCGAGATCGAGAGCGTCGAGGTGTCGAGCCCCAGGAGCGTTCGTGCCTTCACGTGGGATCCGGATCGCCCGCCGGCTCCGGGGGCGCGTCTCCGTCCGGCCGGGTGCCGATCAACCGGAGAGGAAGTAGCGGAAGATGTCGTTCTTGATGGCGAAGACCATCAGGGTGAGCAGCATGGCGAGGCCGACCGCGTTGGTGATCTCCCGCGCCCGCATCGACAGCGGCCGGCGGCGCACCACCTCCACCCCGGCCTGCACGATGTGCCCGCCGTCGAGGACCGGCACCGGGAACAGGTTCACCAGGCCCAGGTTGATCGAGACCATCGCCATGGTGTGGAGGAAGATCTCCCACCCCTGGTCGGCGGCCTTGGTGGCGATGTCGTAGATCTGCAGCGGCCCCCCGACGTTCCGGAAGGCGATCTGCCCGGTCACGATCATCCCCATGCCCCGGGCGATCTTGCGGGCGACCTCCCAGGTGGAGGCCGCCGCCATCTGCGCGGCGAGCAGCGGTCGGAACGGCACCTTCACCACCGGCGCCGCCAGGGCCGGAAGGCCCCCGTACGCGCCGAAGGTGTAGACGGTCACCGGCCGATCGCGCAGCTCGTCCATCTTCGTGGTCGCCGCCTGGGCGAGGGTGACGCTCATCGTCTCGCCGCCCCGGACGAACTCCAGGGTGAAGGGCTGGTCCGCGAGCTCGCGCTGCGCCCGCTCGATCTGCTGCCACGAGCGCAGGGGCGCGCCGTCGAGGGAGACGATCCGATCGCCGGGCCGGAGCCCCGCCGCAGCGGCGGGCGAGCCCTCCGCCACCCGGGAGACGAAGAGCTCCGCAGACTCGATCCCCACCGGCGTGACGCCGTCGG
>DATMSB010000099.1:0-18950 GCA_035565615.1 Vulgatibacter sp.
CGTCTTCGCCGGCGGCGATCGCCACCTGCGCACCCTCGCATTCGCCGCGCAGGGCGCGCAGCTCGATGGAGTCGCGCCCGGACGGCGGCAGTGGGCGATCCGGGCGAAGCTTGTGGAGGGTGGAGAAGACGCCGATCCGCGCCGATGCGCGCGGCTCCCGCTCGGTTGCCGACGGGGTCACCGACGATCGCTCCGCGGCGGGCGGGCTCGCGGGCGTTCGCGCCTCCGGCGGCCACATGATGGCGAAGGCGACCGCGCCCCCCAGCGCCAGGCCGAGCGCCAGTCGCAGCGCCGCGATCGCGAGGAGTCTCCGCCCCATCCGGTGCCACGGTCTTCACGAGGCGCCCGCGGGTCAACGCCCCGCCGCTCCGGAGCGCTCTCGCGAGGCACCTAGAAGGTGGTGGTGATCCGCAGCAGCACCCGGTTGCCGCCGCCATGATCGCGCACGGCCTGCGCCAGCCTGTCCAGCCAGCTCCCCTCGGAGGGCGACGGGGACGACGGCTTCCCCGACGAGCCGGACGGGGGCGCGTCCGGCCGGGACATCGCGAGGGGCACGAACTGCCCCGCCGCGGCGTCGAAGCGAAACCTGCCCGCCGTGAACCCCACCGATCCGGTGAGGCCGAGGAGATCGGCGCGGGTCCTCTCGATGGTCTCGGCGGCGATCTCCCGGGCCAGCGCGTCGGAGGTGAGGGCGTAGTCGCCCGGCGGCAGATCGAGGCGGAGCCACTGCGCTCCGAGCGCGTAGTCGAGGCCCCACGCGGTGCGATGCCCCCAGCCGACGGCCACCTGGTTCGACTGGACCCGGTAGCCCCCTCGAAAGAAGAACCCGAAGTCGTAGTCCACGTGGAGGAAGGCGCGGGCGGCGTTGGTGCCGATCTCCTCGGCCTGGGACCAGGTCTCGAAGGAGGAGCGCACCCAGCGCAGGGCGAGGTCGTCGCGGGGGCCGAGCTCGACGTCGGCGCCGCCGTACCAGCGGGTGGTGCGCAGGCCGAGGTTCATCGACGCGATGTTGCCCGTGCCGTCGGCGCGGATCCGATCCTCGAAGCGATCGCTGGTGCGATCGACGCCGGCCCGCAGGGCCAGCCACTCGAGGGGGATGCCGCCGGCCTCGGCCCAGAGGTCCCACGGCGCGTCGGCGAGGATGCCCCCCTGGATCCACGCGCGCTCGCTGCGCAGGCCGCCCCCCGCCTCCCAGTCGCCCCTCCGGGAGTCGACGCTGTAGGTGAGAGAGGGCGAGTACACGTTCTTGGCGGCGCCGTCCGGGACCTTCATCGCGTAGTCGCCGCTCCGCCCCCGGCGCCGCAGCCAGACGGTGGAGTAGGGCGCCGGATCCCAGCGCACCTCGCCGATCCAGCCGGTCTTCCCTTCCCCCGGCTCCAGGGAGGCTCCGAAGGACAGGTCGTAGGGGAGGCGGGCGGCGACGCCGACGATCGCCCAATCCCGCTCCTCCTCGAGGGAGAGGAGCAGGCCGTTCTTTCGGCTCTGCAGGCGGGTGAGGCCCGTCTCCCGCCGCAGGCCCGCGAGCACGGTGAGGGGGATCCCGCCGAGGGGGGCGCCCACCGGGATCGCTGTGGTGAGGCCCAGCCGCTGATCGTCCGCGTGGGTCCCCGCCCAGGCGCCGGCGCGGAGGGCGAGGGTGAGCTCGTTCTCCAGGAAGACCGCGAGGCGCACCTGGTCCTCGCTGGCCAGGAGGGCGGGCCGCTCGAGGCGCAGCGCCTCCGCCCTGGGATCGCGGAAGGGCTCGGCGCCCCCGCGCCCCAGCGTGTCCACCTCGCCCTGGAGGAAGAGCCGCATGAAGGGGAGGGCGTCGGCCCGAAGAGGCGCCAGCGCCATCGCGACGAGGCCAGCGACCGCCGCCGCCTTCCCCATGTGGATGCCCGAGATCCCCAACGCCCCCGCGCCCCCCGTGAGGCAACGTTGGCCCTGGGAGGGCGGAGGTCGAATCCCCGTTCAGGAGGCGATGGAGATCGCGGTCGTCGCGATGCGCGGCGGCTTCAGAGGGTGACGCCCTTCTGCGCGCTCATGAGGTCGGCGACCACCGAGCCGAGGACGAACTCGGCCTCCATGCGGAGCGGGATGCGGCGCTCGTCCGCCGAGAACCAGGTCTTCAGGTCTCGCTTGGACTGGAAGTTCCCGTCGAAGCCGAGCTGCACCCGGGTGGCGATGGCGTCGAAGGAGCCGGCGCCCACCTTCACCTTCTCGTGCCCCTCGACGATACAGCGGAGGCGGAAGACCTTCTTGCCGTCGAAGACGTCCACCTCCTCGACGGTGCCGGGCACCATCGGCCTCCCGCGCAGCGCGAGGATCGCCCCGGCGATGTCATAGGCCCCGGCGGGGATCTCGTAGGAACGGGTCGACTTCTCGCCGCTCCACTCCTTCAGCCGCTGCACCTCGGCCTTGCCGCTCTCGTGGTCGAGGCGCGATCGGCTGCGGTGCCGCTTGCCCCTCTCCTCGGCGTAGAGCTCGTTGGCGAAGACCCGGCCGGTGGCGGGATCCCACCAGGTCACGAAGCGATCCTTCACCGAGTAGATCGAGTCGAAGATCGAGTCGGTGCGCGCCTGGACCACCACCGGCCACGCGGAGACGCCGTCCCGCTTGGTGGACGCGCCGACGCTGATGCGCGCCTTGCCGGCGGTCATCCCGAGGGCGGTGATCTTGTAGACCAGCTCTTCTCCAGGAGTGAACGGGGTGCGCATGGCGTCGGGATCGCTCGGTGTCAGGGGCAGCGCGGACGTCGGCCACGCGAGGGCGGTGGCGACGAGGATGGCAGCGAGGCTCTCTTTGCGCATGGGGTCCACCTTTCGCGGATCGATTCGATCGGCCGGAGCCTCGAGGAGATCGCCCCGGCAGGGCGGGAACGCTCTCCTCGCCTCGCGCCTTCGCGCGAAGGCTCGGCTCCTTCTCGCTCGCTCCTTCGACTCCTCGAGAGCCCGCCGTCCGCGGGCCCTCGTCCATGGGACGCAGAGACCTCCCGGTCGATTCAATGCGGACCCGGGGCGGATGGCAAGGCGGCCGGGACCGGCGGGCGCCCCGGCGAGGGATCGCCCGGCCGGTTGCATCCCGGTCGAGGGTGCCTCCAGCTTGGCCGGTGGGAAGAAGGGGCGCGGCCATCCTGGCGATCCTCCTCGCGGCCTGCGGGTCGGAGGGGACGACGTCTTCCCCCCAGCGAGAAGCGCCGACCTACCGGGCGATCGCCGGGGTTTCGATGGGGGCGATGGGGGCCACGTTCCTGGGCGCCGAGCGCCCGGAGCGCTTCGACGCCATCGGGGCGCTGGGGGGCCCGCTGGACGCCGGCTGGTTCCTCTCCTACATGGAGCGCCAGCACCTGGGCGGCTTCTGCTCCTTGGCGGAGCTGGAGGCGATCCTCGCCGCGAACCCGACCAGGCCCGAGGTCCTGGACGATCCCGCGGCGCTGCCCTGCATGGAGTTCGGGCCGTCGCGCCTCGAGGTGTCGACCCCGGAGCGCCGCCAGGGCTTCGACCGGTGGGTGTACACCTCCAACGGCGGATCCTTCGATCGGGACGCGTACCTCGACCTCTTCGAGGATCTGGCCCGCGCCTTCGGGAACCCGCTCTCGCGAAGCGACGCGTCGCCCTTCTTCGCGCCGGGCCTCGACGCCGACATCCTCGCCCGGGGCGAGGAGCTCTGCGACGATCCGATCGTCCTCCGCGGCGTGAGAGACGCCGTCTACAACCCGGAGGGGCGCCACCCGGTGATCTCCTTCTGCGACGGCGAGGAGCCGGTCTGGTTCTGCGAGGGCTCCGGCCGCGCGGTGGACGCCTGCGCCGAGCCCGATCCCCAGGCGGCGTGTGCGGGCGAGGGGGGCGCCGCCCGGGCGACGCCCAAGCTGCGCCCCGAGCTTCACCGCGTGGGGGCGGGCGCGTACGATCCCTGCTCGCCCCATCGCCGGCCCGTGCCCTTCGCCCTGGCGGTGGACGTCAACGCCAACGGCAGGCGGGACTTCGGCGAGCCGATCCTCATCCAATCCCACGAACCCTTCCTCGACGTGGGCGCCGACGGCTGCCCCAACGAGCGCGAGGACGGCGGCGGGGGCTGCGTGGCCGATCCCGCCGAGAGCCCGTTCGCGCGAGGGGTCGCCGATCCCAACGGCGACGCCTGGCACTGGCGCGACCGCCCCCGCGGCACGGAGGGAAACCTCTCGTGGGATCCCGGCGAGCCCTTCGACGACGTGGGGTTGGACGGGATCGCCGGCACGGGCGATCACGGCGAGGGAGACGGCCTCCACAGCGAGGCGCCGGGGAGGCGCCGCTTGAGGGCGCTGGACGGTCGCTCCCGGATCCAGGAGGCGTGGACCGACGCCGCCAGGGCGCGGATGGCCTTCTTCGCCGACGGCGGCATCCGCGACCTCTTCAACTTCGACCTCTCCGCGGCGATCGTCTTCGGCGAGCTCGCGTTCGGGGATCCCGCCGCCGCCGCGTTCCTGGGCGTCTCCACGCTCCCCGGGTCGCCCCCCACCGACGCCGACCTCGCCCCGCTCCAGCTCCCGCGGGGATCGCTCCCGAGGAAGGCGCTCTTCCTCTACGGGAACGCCGACGCGGATCCGCAGCAGATCCTCGCAGGGGACGGCGATCACGCCGGCACCCCTCGGCAGGTCATGAACCGGCTGCAGCTCTTCTTCCGCTGGGTCTCGGATCTGTGGCCCGAGCTCCCGGATCCGCCGGCGGATCGCTCCTCCTTCTGGACCCGGGACTCCTCGCGCACCTTCGTCTCGGAGGCCCTCGGGGGGATCGAGCGGGACTTCGCGGTGGTCCTGCCGCCCGGGTACGACGATCCGGCGAACGCCGACGTCCGCTATCCCGTGCTGTACTTGCTGCATGGCTACGGGATGCGAGCGGCGGGGCCCGGCGGCTTCCACGAGCAGCTCCTGCTCCTCGACGGGCACATGGCGTCCGGCTCGATCCGCAAGGCGATCGTGGTCTTCCCTTCGGGGAGCTGCTGCTACCGGCGCGCCTCGACGGGGGAGCGGGTCTGCACCGAGACGCTCCCGGACGGCGCGCCCTCGTCGAAGGATCCGGACCTGGTCCGCATGTGCCGCTCGGGGACGTTCTTCGTGGACGCGGTCGGCACCGGCGCCGGGGACGATCTGGCCTACGGCGCCTCCTTCTTCGAGCTGATGGACGTCGTGGACGAGACGTTTCGGACCCTGAAATAGGGAGGCGATCCGCGGCAATCTTCTGGACGAGGGCACGCCGCGATGGTCTGCTTCGTCGGATGTTCGAAGATTTCGACGACGACGAGCCCACCCCGGCGGATCGGGTCTTCCGGGAGTTCGACTGCCCCGCGTGCAACGCGAACAACCCGGCGGACGACGGGTTCGTCAGCGGTGACGAGGTCATTTGCAGCTACTGCGGGCTGACGTTCGTCGCCGGGGCAACGGCCGAGGGCCGGCTCCGGCTCCGGGAAGCCTGACATGCGGATCCACCCCGTCGCCGTTGCGGCCCTGATCCTCGCCTCCTGCGCCGCCGTCGCAACCCGGCCCGGGCCCCCGACCCCCGGGGAGAGGCGGCTGGTGCTGCTCCACGTCTCCGACACCGAGTCGGAGATCGTCCCGGCGGTCACGCAGGTGGGCGGCCTCGGCCGCTTCGCCGCGCTGGTGGAGGCGATCCGCGGCAGGGAGGCGGCGCCCACCCTGGTGTTGGCCGCCGGAGACACCTTCATGCCGGCGCCGGCCCTCCAGCTCGAGCTCGACGGCGTCAACGCCGTGAGCCTGGCGAACGACGCGATCGGCCTGCACGCGAGCGCCTTGGGCAACCACGAGTTCGATCGAGGCGAGGCGTTCCTCGCGGGGATGGTGGAGCGGGCGAGCTTTCCGTATCTGACCTCCACCGTGGAGTTCCGGGACGGCCCCGCCAAGGCGCTGGTGGTGCGGATCGAGCCCGGCGAGCCGAGCCCGTGGCTGGAGCGCAGCGCCGGGCGGATCCTGCCCAGGGGGAGGCTCTGCGCGGGGACGCTGGAGTCGACGGCGGATGGTGATCGCTGCCGGGGGTTCACCGTCGGCGTGATCGGCGTCACCACCGAGACCCTCGCCACCGTCGCCAGCACCACCCTTCGGGCCACGAGCGTGAGCACCTTCGCCGAGCTGGTGGAGCGGGTGCAGGGCGAGGCGGACGCGCTGGCCGCGGAGGGCGTCGACATCGTCATCGCGCTCTCGCACCTGCAGGGCGTGCGTCGCGAGCTGGAGCTGGTGGACGCGGGCCTCACCGGCGTCGACGTCATCATCGGCGGCGGGGGGGACGACCGCCTCGCGAACGAGGGCGATCGCCTCCACGCGGGCGACAGGCGGGCCGGCGTGTGCGAGGGCTGGACGCCCTGCTATCCGATCGAGAGGCGCGCCCGGGACGGCAGGCCCGTGCTGGTGCTCGCCACCGACGGCGCCTACCGCTACCTGGGCCGGATCGGCCTCACCTTCGACGAGCGCGGGGTCCTCGCCGGCTACGATCGAGACGCGCGCCCGATCCCCGTGGACGACCACAGCCTGGCGGAGTGGGGCGCCACCGCGGAGGGGCCGGCCATGGAGCTCGAGCGGAGGGTCCGCGCCGCCCTCGAGCCGCTCTCCGTGGAGCTCGCCAGCTCGGGCGTGTACTTGGACGGCGATCGGGAGAACGTGCGCAACCGCCAGACCAACCTCGGCGACCTCAGCGCCGACGCGATCGTCTGGGCGGCGCGGCGGGGCAAAGCCGGCGCGGTCGAGCCGGCGTTCGCGCTGCGCAACGGGGGCGGGATTCGCAGCTCCATCGGGGCGGTGGACCACGACACCTTCGCCCGCGGCGGCGGGCCGATCCGGCTCCTCGACGTGGAGGCGGCGCTGCGCTTCGACAACCCCGTGGTGATCGTCACCACCACCCACCGGGTGCTGAAGGCGACGCTGGAGGCGGCCCTTCGAGGCGTGGGCACGTCCCGCGGGCACTTCCCGCAGGTGAGCGGGGAGGTCTTCCTCGCCTACGATCCCGCAGGCACGGAGCAGGTGCAGGAGCCGCAGACGGGACCGTGCGCGATCGTCCGGGAGGGAGAGCGGGTGCGCACCCTGCGCGTGGGGGCGATCGAGATCGTGCGGGAGGGCAGGCTGGTCACCCCGGACGCCGAGATCTCCTTCGCGACCCTCGACTACCTCGCCCGCGGCGGAGACGGGTACTTCCCCACGGTCGCGCCGATCGACGACGCCGTCCCGGTGGTCGACGGCGGCGAGCCGATGTCGGAGCAGCGCGCCTTGCGGGCCTACCTGCGCCACCTGGTGGAGTCGGGGGCCTGGGGGGAGGGGCTGGCCTACGCCGATCCGGCGCCCGACGATCCGGAGTCGTTCACCCGGATCCGGGAGCTGCGGCCGGCGGATCAGTAGCGCAGGCGCAGGGCGAAGTTGGTCACCCAGCCATCCGCCGGGAGCACCGGCCCGATCTGGATCGGGTAGCCGAAGTGCAGGCGCAAGGCGAGGGGCCCCGCGAAGAAGTCGAGTCCCGCCACGAGGTTGAGCGAGCGCACGTCCAGGAGCTCGTCGAACTCGTCGCTGACGCCGCCGAAGTCCACCGCGCCTACGCCCCGCAGGCCCTCGAAGAGCGCGACGCGGACGAGCCAGTCGAGGGGGAAGGAGAGCTCGCCGTTGGCGACGTAGAAGTGGGTGCCGAGGAGGCGATCGTCGGCCCAGTGGTAGCCCCGGAGGTTGTCGACGCTGGACAGGTAGAACTGCCGGGAGAAGCGGCCGCCCCACGAGGATCCCGCCGCGATCCGCGTCCACAGCGTGGTGCGCATCCCCAGCAGGATGTAGTGCTGGAGGTCCACCTCGGTGAAGGCGTTCAGGCCCTGGTCGCCGTTGAGGCGCTGGGGGAGCATCGATCCGCCCACCGAGAGGAGCGCGCTGGAGCCGGCGATTGGCCCCGCCAGCGGGTGGAAGCGGATGGTGTCGTAGCCGTACCCCCCGATCAGCATGACCTGCGGCTCGCTGCCGCCGGTGAGATCCTCCCAGGCCTCCTCGCGGGTGCCGCGCTTGTCCGTGAAGCGGGAGCGGTGCACGCCCTCGATCGTGAGGACGACGTCGGTGCGCTCGAAGCGGTTGAACGGATAGGAGATCCCGCCCATCGCGCCGAACTCCCGCTCCAGGTAGAAGTCCGGGTCGTCGGGGAGCGCCGGCGACGAGAACGTGCGATCGCGCTTGGGCTGGAAGGTGTGGAACACGCCGGCGAGCCAGGTGGTGCGATGCTGGCGATCCACGTAGATGGCGCTGGCGTCGGTGAAGTCCAGGCTCCCGTACACCGCGAGCTGCACGGCGAGCAGCCGATCGCGGAGCAGATCCGAGAAGGAGATGCCCCCCACCGCGACGGTCTGGGTGCCCACCGCCACCCCGCCCATGTCGATGCCGAAGTGGTCGAAGGGCCGATACTCCGGCCCCTCCGCGGGGAGCCCGAGGATCGGGAGCGGATCGGCCTCCGCGGCGTAGGCGGGATCGATCGGCTCCCGGGGATCGAGGCGGAGGATCTCCACCGGGGGCACCCGCACCAGGCGGAAGCGGCCCCCGGTGATCATGATGCCGAATACGTCTCCCTTCGGTCCCGGCGCCGGCGAGCGGATCTGCGTGGACACGTCGGTGATCCGCACGGCGACGCCGTCCTCGACCCGGTGCAGATCCCACCTGCCGCCGGCGTCCGAGGCAAAGAGGAGGCCGGCGGGGGTCGGCGTGGGCGACTCCTTCAGCGAGCGATCGGCGACGACGAGCTGCGTCTGGCCGGTCTCCGGATCGAGGAGGACCACGTTCGAGTCGCCGATGGGGGCGGCGTCGGTGACCGCGTAGATCCCCTCTTCCGACCAGTAGAGGCCGCTCTCGGAGTAGGGCGTGTCGGTGATCCTGCGCAGCCCGTCGATCCCCTGGTCGATCCGGATCGAGTAGACGTCCTTGAAACCGTCGGTGCTGACGCCGGCGAACGCGACGAAGGCGCCGTCCGGTGAGAAGGTGGGATCGCCCGCCTCGAGGATCCGGCGGGAGACCAGGCGGAACGATCGCCGGTCGTGGATCCGGAAGAGGTCTCCGGAGCCGGCGGGGCGCTTCTCGAGCTTCGCGACGTAGAGCACGTCGCCCTCACCGGCCCTGCCGATCCACGCGATCCGATCCCGGCCGACGGTGAAGGTGCGGCGGGAGACGATGTGGAGCGACTCGAGGCCGGGGCGCGAGTCCTCGACCACGAGCTGGGTGCGGCCGGGATCCTCCGCGTCGATCAGGTGGAGGGAGCCGAGCCCGAGCTCGCGATCGAAGCCGCGGACGAGGAGGACCTTCCCGTCGGGGGACGACACCACCATCTCGGGCTCGGTGGGGACGTCCACGAGCTGGATCGCTGGCACCCGCGAGCTGGCCTGGGAATAGGCGGGCAGGTAGCGGCGCTGGATCCAGTCCTTGAACATCCGCTCGATGGTGGGCTTGTCGTAGCCGGTGCCGATCCGCACCAGGTCGGCGAAGCTCACCGACGCCGCGCCCCCCGGGCCGCCGGCGCGCATGGTGCTGGAGTTGCGCAGCAGCCACAGGATCAGCGAGCGACCGAAGGTGGAGCCGAGGAAGGCGACCCGAAGCTGGCCCAGCTTGTACGTGTGCACGTAGCCCATCGGGAAGTCGGAGTAGAAGGGCGGGATCAGGAAGCCCTCGAACGGGGACGCCTGGTAGAGCAGGTCGCGGGCCCACGCCTCGGTCTCCGGGTCGAGGCCGGGCAGGGAGGGGCCGTCCGCGCCCCGCGGCGATCCCGGGCCGGGCCTGGCCTCCGGATCCATGCCTCCGAACGAGGCGTACTCGGCGAGGCCCTCGATGAACCACAGGGGGAAGCCGCCCAGGCCGCCGGGGAGCCCCTTCTCCTCGGCGGCGCTGCGCACCACCTGGATGGTGAACTCGTGGGTGAGCTCGTGGGTCGAGGTGTGGCGATACTGCTCGAGGTCTCCGAAGAAGGGGAGCGAGAGGGTGAGCTCGCTCGGGCTCGTCACGCCGAGGACGCCCTCGCTGATGGGGAAGGCGTTGGTGGCCTGGAACTCGTGGTGGGTCGCGTAGAGGATGTAGGGGATCTCCCGCTCCGGCACGTAGTCGAAGGCCCGGGAGAGGCGCAGGTACTGTTCGCGGATCACGCCCGCCGCCACCTCCGCGGCCTTGGTCTCCGTCTGGTAGTAGAAGAGCCGGACACCCGCCCCGGGGAGCTGCGGGAGCAGCACCTCCCGGAACTCGAAGCCGTACCACCGCACCAGGTTCTGCCCGGGGCGCCGGGGGATGATGTAAACCTCGTCGTACCCGTCGGGGGGCTCGAGCGCGGGGAGCTCGAGCCGGTACGCCGGATGCCGCCCGCCGCCCTCCCGGGCGAACGGCATCGACCCCGCCTCTGCCGCTCGAGGGCAGCAGAGCGCCGCTACGATGAACGGAAGGAGTCGAGCAGGTCGCACCAGGAGCCCTGCAGGGGTGGGATCACTCGACGACCGCCGAGTGGGATGGCTCCAAACGGTAGGGTGGCCCGACCCGAGGGGCAACCGCGCGGGCCTTCGCCCGGTCGGTCGCTCGCGGGGCCCGCCGTGCGCACCTTCCCCTCCGCGAGGGCTCGGGAGAGGGGCGCACGTTGAGGGAAGTCGCAGCGGTCGTCCAGTCGCTGCTCGAAGAGGGCTCGTACCTCGTCTTCTTCCTTCTCCTCATCTCCGCCGGGGTGGGCGCGCCGGTCGCGGAGGAGCTCATCGTCCTCGCCGCGGGCGCGCTCTCCCGGCAGGGGCTGCTCGCGTGGTGGATCGCGCTGGCGGTCTGCTGGCTGGGGGTCGTCGGCGGAGATCTGCTCCTCTTCCTCGGGGCCCGCAAGCTCGGCGGCGCGGCGCTGAAGCGCCCGCGCTTTCGCAAGCTGCTGCCCCCCGAGCGCCACCGAAAGCTCCACGAGTTCTACCGACGGCGCGGCCCCCTGGCGATCGTGATCGCCAGGCAGATCCCCGGCGTGCGGGCGCCCGCGTTCGCGCTGGCGGGCATCGAGCGGATGGACCTGAAGCGCTTCTTCTTCTGGGACGCGATCGCGGCCTGCTTCAACACGCCGGCGGTCTTCTTCCTGGGCTGGCTCTTCTCCGATCGCCTCGAGAAGGTGCAGGCGCACGTCGCGAACGTGGAGCACTGGATCGTGCTCCTGTTGGTGACGGGCTTCGCCCTGTGGGCGATGTTCAGCTACTGGCGCTCCACCCGCGGACATCCCATCCGCGACGTGAAGTTCCGGTGGAGGCGGTGGCGCCGGAAGGTCTGACTCAAGTCTCCTTCGCGAAGCCGTGGGGCACGAGCTCGGGGAGGATGTCCCGCTTCCACACCCGCAGGAAGCTGCCCACCACCGCTGCGAGGACCGGTCCCGCCAGCGCGCCGATGGGTCCCATCACCTCGATCCCGCCGAAGAGGGTGAGGAAGAAGACCACCGGGTAGATTTCGAGGCGCTCCTTCGCGAAGTAGGGCTTCACGAAGTACTCGACCATGCCGATGACGAGGAGCCCCCAGAGCAGGACGAAGATCCCGCCCAGGACCTTGCCGTTGGCGATGAGCCAGATCGCCGCCGGGATGAAGACGAGGCCCGAGCCGACGAGCGGGAGCAGGGAGAAGATCAGGGCCAGGAACGCCATCACCGCCGCCCACAGGACGGCGTTCGGCAGCCCCCCGATCCAGAACCCGAGCACGCCCAGGATCCCCTGGATCACGGCGGTGACGAAGCTGGCCAGGAAGATCGCGCGGAGGATTGCGGAGGTGTCCGAGATGATCTCGTGGACGTGCGACGCCTCCATGGGGCCGTGCGCCTCGAGCTCGTCCACGATCCGCGGGCCGTCGAGGAAGAAGTAGTACATGCCGATCACCAGGATGACCGCCTGCAGGACCAGGCGGGCGACGATCAGCGCGGTGGCCGCGAGGTGGGTGGACAGGAAGGTGGCGGCCCGCTCGAGGGCGTCGCGCAGGTAGGTGGTGAAGCCGAGCTCGTCGAGCTGCCGCAACATGGGCGCGAGCTGGTCGCGGAAGCGCCCGGTGAGGAGCGCGTCGATCCCCCCTTCGGCGATCGCCTCCTGCCAGCGGCCGAGCACCTCGAAGGACTGCCGGAGGACGAGCCAGACGACCACCGCGGTGGGGACGAGCACCACGACGAGGATGGCGATGGACGCCAGGAGCGCCGACAGCCGGCGGCGATCGCCCAGCGACTTGGCGAGCCTCTCGTGGAGCCCGCCGACCAGCGCGACCGCAGCGCCCGCGAGCAGGAGCGGCACGATGAACGGGGAGATCGTCCAGAAGAAGGCGACCGCGCCGATCACGAAGGCGGCGAAGAACGTCGCGTCCGGCCAGTGGATTTCGGCTCGCCCCACGTCTCCTCCGACAGTGCGCTCGGCGAGGATGGGCTCCTGCGCCACTGCAAGGTAGGGCATGCGGAAACATCAGCACTGTAGGGGGCTCACCTCGTCGTCATCGCGCGAACTAGTCGGGTATCCGAACGACGTGGCACCGCTTCGGTGCCGTGTGGAGTGCAACCCCTCGAGAGGGCGAGGCGGTTCCGCCCTCGCCTCGCCTCGCAAAAAAACGCCCTTGACAATCCCGAATTCAAAGACCGAGGATCGATCGGTCGAGGTCAGGTGGGTACCACATCCTTCAGGGTAGGTCTCGAATGCGAATTCTGTCCCCCCCCGCAAGAGCGCTATCGGTCCTCTTGCCTCTGCTGCTGGCCGCCTGCGAGACCGAATCTGTCGAGCTTGAGGCGCCTCCGAGCCCGGCCATTCAGACCACGCGGTCTCCGGTAAAAGGACCAGGCGCAATTGAAGACTGGCAATCGAAGGCCCAAAACGTCAGCACCCCAAGGGGAATTGCGGGAACCGTCGGCAAGCTTGTAATACCCCCCCCGTCTAGGAAGAGAAGGGAGCGGAATGTGCTCGGGGGTCCTGGTTCGAAGAAACATCTTTCTGACGGCCGCTCACTGCATCTTTCAAGATCTGGTTGATGAGGATGACTTGGACCTCACGATCTATTCGCCGACTGTGAGTTTTCCCCAAGACCATTACGCGACCCCCGTCAAAGTTCGTCGATTTGATATCCATCCCGAGTACAGTCCTCCCTCTTTCGACCACGACTTAGCGATTGCGTATCTCACCGGCGACGTTCCCATCGAAGTTGTCGAGCGGCTCGCACCGGTGGAGTACGGCGACCTCGATCAGGCATTCAACGATCCCGAAAACGGCCTCGATGCTGCTGAGGCCCTAGTCGTCGGATTTGGGCGAACGGAAACGGAGCTCGCGGGCAAGCGCAGGCTGGGAAAGCCAAGTCCGATCGACACCTGGTCGGGAAGTGGCAGACTCTACGGAGCGAATGTCGCAAACATCTCCCAGCCAACGTTGACGGCGCGCGCTGATATGGCCATGACCGACGGTGGCGACTCGGGAGGAGGCACCTTTGCGTACAGTCGAAGCCGAGCCGCATACGTTCTCGTCGGAATCAACAGCTCTAGTTCGGACGGCTTTGGTCAGTTCAAGGCGCCGGTCGGGGATCTCTTTCATCAGCGTCATGGAACTTGGCTGCGGGGAAAGATCGGACTCGCCTTAGACCACGATATGGACGATGACGGGGTCGTCGATGGGAACGACAACTGTCCTAGAGTCAAGAATCCCGATCAACGAGACGACGACGGCGACGGTGTTGGCGATGCCTGTGATAACTGTACACAGGCAATGATTGACGACCTCGCTAAACGAGGAGATCTTTACGGACGACTATTCTCGACATATAACCCAAGCCAGGATGATTATGATCGTGATGGAATAGGGGACGTATGTGACCTCTGCCCGTTCGTTCCTGTTGCCCCACATCCAACCGAACCGCAGTATCAGGCCGACTCCGATGGGGATGGAGTCGGCGACGAGTGCGACTCCTGCGCACGCTTCCCTCATCCCGTCCGGGATGGGGCGAGGTTCATGTGCAACAAACAAATGGATGATGCGTGTCAACTCCGAAATGCAGGGACCTGTGTTTCGGGAGATGAGAAAATTGCCGCTCACTGCAGCGGCGAGGAATACGCAGAGTGTCTTGTGCCCGATGCGGCCTGTGACGGGGCGGGCGTATGTGAAGGGGCGGCTCCTGGCCAGCAAGGATATTGCTCACGGAGGCCCTCCCTTGCGTGCACGGTGGTAGAGGAGGTGTGTGAGTTGGTGGGACAGGGATACTGTATTGGGTCCCGGCCGCTCGAGAAGGGGCGCTGCAGTCAGCCGTCCGATCGAGACGGTGATGGCGTTCCAGATGCCTGCGATGCCTGTCCGGACCTTGCCGATCCAGATCAGCGGAACTCGAATCACCACGTTGAGCAGCAAATCAACAACAACGACCCCAAGACTAGGTATAGCGAGGGGTTGGCTCGCATTCTGGGAGACGTTTGCGATCCCGTCCCCCTACTGCGGATGAGCCCGAACAATTTGTACCGAAGCTCAATCTTCAATCTAACGAGTAGTCATCAAGTTGCCGGGGGTACCACGGCCGCCGCCCGCGAGTGGATCGAATCGGAGGCGTGGCTCGGCGGAGGGGCATCGAATCCAGGGCCGACTGCCCACTCGAGTTATTTTAGTTACTGTAGCTGCTTCGCCGAGGAAAGTGAAACGTTGCTGCCGGAGAGGTGCGCCCGCGAACAGTGCAGACCGAGTGGGGCCAAGGCTCCACGGGGAACGAGCACTTTCCCGTGGCGCGAGGTTTCACTCAAGACGCCTTCACTGACTGACGTCTCGATCTTCAGTCCGCTCACGATGGACTTTGCCCAGCAACACGGCGAGCCGACGCTCCTGACTTGGGACTGGTACGCCGCGACGTTAGCGGCGGCTGCCTACGAGCGTGTCGATTCGCGCGACGTCGTCATAGAAGGCGAGAAACTGGTTGGGACGAACGGCTTCCTGGCGTCGATCGTGGCGCCCAAAGACGATCTCTGGGGAAACGAACCGAACCAAGGTTATCACAGCAACCGAGATTCGACCAATTTTTCCAAGGGCATCCGAGTGAGCCTGGAGCACTTGGTCACGCCGCGATACCATAAGGACGATTTCGACACCCCGCATTATTTTGCGGGCTGCGATTATCCCGCATGTCTCTTGGTTCTCCCCACATTTGACGCTCGCATCCGGTGGCCGGATATGCTTCGGGAGCGATTCCGAGGCGGCATCTTGACCGTCGACACACAAGGGGCTCCCGTCGTTCGTCTTGGTCGCCGCGGCCAGTTGGTGAAGTCGATTCTGAGCGAATCCTTCCTCGAGATGGCGGAGAACCCGGTTTGGCGCTTTCTGAGCCCGGTGGAGCCCGGCCGGCGGCTCGCTTCCCTTGGCCTTGATCGTCCGGGGCTGTTCTTGGCAAGTGCAGGGAGCAGGGCTGCTCGACCCCTCGAGGTGGTATCGAGCGAAAATGGTCTTGGAACCGCGGCCAGCGATCGCCCGCTCTCCCTAATAGAGGATGCGCCCGGCCGTGCAGCGGTTGAGCTCCCCGTCGGCTCTAGGGCCGCCTACTCGGCATCCTCCGGCTCAGTCTATATCGTTGGGGGTGGCGATCCGAGTGATCTAGGCACAATTCGGACATACGACCTGGGCTCTGGGCGCTGGTCGAGATCGGTGCCGGAGGAATACCAGCCGCACGCCAACGTCCTCGGCCTTGCACTCGACCCTGTCAACGGGTTTCTTTACGTCCTCGACGAGGACAAGGACGAGGCCAATGCCCGCCTGGTACGCCACGACCTCCGCCAGAGGTCCTCCCGGTTGCTGTGGGAGGTGCCCGTCGAAGGCACCTATCGGCAGGTGTCGTTGTCGGTCGATGAGTATTCGAACCTGGTCCTCGTCGGGGCGGGCGAAAATGCCTACACGGTCTGGCATCTCCGGGTCGGAGCCGAGGGGATTACCTTCGACGGTGTCTTTGAGAGGGCGGGCCTCGCGCTCGACGTCCCATCGATGGCCATGGACTCCCTCGTGATCCCGGTGCAGACGATAGAGCAGGGGATCGCACTCGAGGCCGTGCAGTGGTCGGCCTTTGACGAAGGAGTGCAGCCATGTTCTCGCCTATAGGGCGCGTTTACGTCCCTGGAGCCACCTTGGCGGCGACGCTGTTTTTAATTCTTGTAGACAGTGCCTGCCAAGCAACCTCCCCGGAGCCAACGGTAATAACGGTTTGCCCAGCCGGAGGCGTTTCGGAGGGATGTGGCGGGTCGGGCTGGTCAACGGGCGGCGGGTCTGGCGGGTGGGGCTCGTCTGGTGCAGGAGGCGGAGCGGGTTCGGGAGGGGCGGGTGGCGCAGCAGGCACCGGCGGGTCGGCGGGCAGTCGGCTCGACCTTCCCCCGGAGTTCGCCTGGCTCGACGATCCGTCGATCTGGACGGAGATCCCGGGTATCGAGGACGGATTATGCACGCCGCTCGCGGGAGACCCCGAGAAGATGCCATTCTCAAAGCTCAATTGGGTGGAGTGCGGGAGCGCCTGCGAGAGGGCCGACTTGACTGCCCCCTTCGGGTGGTGGGCAGGCAGTCCTGTCGTGGGGACAAAGCGCCTGAAGGGAGTTGAGGCGCCCTTGCTGGCAATCCACCATAGCCTTTCTCAGACGCGAACGTCTCTCGACGTCTCTCTTTTTGTTCGACGGATGCTCGACCTTTCCACCGGCGAAACGACCGCCGCGATCAGGACAGACGCGTCACAAACTTTGCAGTATACCCCATGTGCCCCCTTCGTTGCTCCCCAAAGCCCGTCGACAATCCAGTTGAGCGTGTCTCAGGCAGATGGTGAACTCGGCATAGCAACTTTCCTAAGTGCGACGCCCAGCGGTTGGCATTGGCGGCTGCCTTGGGTTCAAGAGGCTTCCCTCCTTCAAGGCTGCATGCCTGTCGATACCGGCGAGAGTAAGCAGCTCTTCTTCCCTTGTGAGGACTACCTCGCGGCGATTGGTCCTGGCTCCAACGAGAGAACCTTGCTCGCGAGTTCCGAGCTTGGACCGATCACGGCTGCGGCAGCCAACGACGATTTACTAGTCTGGTCGGAGGTCTCCCAGGTCGAGTTCGCGTCCAAGGTGAGGGGCTGGACCTCGAAAACAGGAGCCTTCGACGCCTTCGGCCTGCCCGCATACAATACAGGTCTGGGGCTGAGCCCGACTCGGGTTGCCGGCATCATGGGTGCCGGCATCTCGAAGCCGAATCCGTTTCATGAATATCTGAAGCGAGGGAGACTGTGGTGGGCTCCCTGGGCTGGGGATTCCGTACATTCGAGCCCGGAACTGCCGTATCCTTTCTACCCCACGAGCTTCGTCGCGACTTGGGGCGAGTTCATCGCCGTCGAGATTTTTTTCGAACCGAACGAGAGCGGAAGAGAACTCTCGTTCCTCCTTCTCGCCAGGGTGACCGACTGGAAGATGAGGATCCTCGAGCGGACGCCAGAGATCGAGTTTGGCGAAGGCTCTTTCGCGCTGACGTCGAAGTACCTCTACGTCGTCCCCAAGGTGATGCAGGAGCGGGGCGGCTATCTCGCCGCGTCCGCCTTTCGATACGACCTGTCCGCCTTCGACTCCGTCGGCGTGCCGCTCGAACCGGCTCCTTGACTGTAGAGCGGACGCGACCTTCGGTTCGCAGGCGCGACCGACTCTCGTGGCGGGGATGGTACCCTCATCGCGCCCGCCCGAGCTGCGGAGCGAAGAGGTCCAGCCCATGTCGTCGCCGCATCCGACCAGCTCTCCCGCCGCCGCCATCGTGGTGGGGGACGAGATCCTCTCCGGGAAGATCCGCGACACCAACGGGCCTCACCTGGTGGACGTCCTGCGGGGACGGGGCGTGGCGGTCGGCCGGATCCTCACGGTCCGCGACGACGTCGACGAGATCGCCTGGGCGGTGCAGGCCTGCCTGGGGCGCTTCCGGCCGATCTTCACGTCGGGCGGGATCGGGCCCACCCACGACGATCTCACCGTGGCGGGGGTGGCCAAGGGCCTGGGCGTCGACGTGGTGCGGGATCCCGAGATCGAGGCGCTGGTGCGGCGGCACTTCGGTGGCTCGCTCACCGAGGAAGCGCTCCGCCTCGCCAACGTGCCGCGGGGCGCGACCCTCGTGCGGTCGTCGCGGAGCTGGTACCCCGTGGCGGAGGTCCGGGAGATCTTCCTGCTGCCCGGCGTGCCGGAGCTCTTCCGCATGCACCTCGACGGGATCGCGGTGCGGTACCGCGGGGCGCCCTTCCACCTGCGCTGCGTGTACCTGCGGGAGGGAGAGGCGGCGATCGCGGCGATCCTCGATCGGGTGGCGGCCGAGAACCCCGACGTCGCCCTCGGCAGCTACCCGCGGATCGACGATCCCGACCACAAGGTGAAGCTGACCCTCGAGGGTCGATCGCCGGCGGCGGTGGAGGCGGCGCTCGCGGCGCTCCTCGAGCGGCTCCCGGCCGCGTTCGTCATCCGCGTGGACTAGGCAGGATCGTCGTGGTCGATGAAACGGGGGATCGCACTCGAGGCCGTGCGGTGGTCGGCACTCGACGAAGCGGTGCAGCCATGTTCGCGTCTGTTGGGAGCGCTTGCGTCCATGGCGGCACCTTGGCCGCGACGCTTCTGTTGGTTGTCGCAGAAAGTGCCTGCCAGGAGAGGTCGCCGGAGCCGACCGTGGTGACGCCTTGGCCGGGCGTACGGGTTTCGGAGGGATGTGGCGGGTCGGGCTGGCCAACGGGTGGAGGGTCCGGCGGGTGGGGCGACTCGCGGGCCTGCCTCGTCAGGCGAGGCCCATCCGCAGGCTGCTGCGCAGGCGGAAGTGCTCCTCGGAGACGGAGAAGCGCAGGAGATCCGCGACGTCCTCCCGCCCCTCGATCGCCTCCGCCACCGCCTCGGCGGTGTCGAGGCGGCGCTCGGCGCCGCCGCCCCGGAGCAGGAGCCCGAGGGAGGCGGGGAGATCGCCGCTGAAGAGGAGGCCCGCCCGGTCGGCGGAGCGCCGCCCGGCGCGGATCAGATCGGCCACGG
>DATMSB010000100.1:0-37661 GCA_035565615.1 Vulgatibacter sp.
GGCGGGCGAAGCGGAGGTCGAAGGTCTCGGTGTCCTCGTCCCAGCCGTCGCCGAAGAGGATCCCGCCGGAGGTCTCGTGGACGCCGAAGGCCTCGGGGGAGGACACCGGCGAGGTGTTCTTGCCGACCAGGTCCACCCAGACGAGGGAGAGGTCCTCGGCCTTGCCGAAGAACCGATCCTCGACCGGCGGGAAGGGCCCGAGGAGGACGGGGCCGTGCCAGTCGCCGTCGAGGTCGAAGGGGATGCGCATCCCCCCCTCCCAGCCACCCGGGTAGCTGATCCCGATCCAGGCGACGCCGGCGGAGACGTCGGCGATCCAGGCGTCGTCCACCTCCACCTCGACCGGCGTGGCCACGGCTTCCCGGGCGCGGATCCGGTGGAGGACACCATGCTCGTCGAAGTAGAAGGTCGAGCCCCCGAACGCGCCGATCAACCAGGTGGGCCTGGGGCTGACGACCTCCACCTCCGCCGAGGCGAGGTCCAGCCGCAACAGAATCGCCGATCCATCGTCCTCCACGAGAATCGTCGCGTACGTCTCGTCGGAATCGACGGCCACGAGGAGCGAGGGGATGGGGAAGGCGTAGCGCAGGTGGAGGGCGTCGCCATCCCAGACGTGGGTGCCGTACTTCCCCGAGAAGAAGGAGATCACCGCCTTGCGCCCCGAGGGCGTGGTCATCCCGTCGCCGGATCGGGGATCGACGAGGACGCTGCGGCGCAGCACCGCGTCCGGCCCGCTCCAATCGCCGGGGCCCAAGGGAACGTTCGGGATCCGCAGCTCGGGAAAGCCCTCCGCCCGAAGGACCAGGGTGCGGAAGCCGATCGGCGCCTCCGGGAGCTGGTACCGCCCCTCCTCGTCGGTGGTCGCCTCCGCCAGGAGACGATCGCCGTCCAGGAGCCGGATTTCGATCCCGCCGTGGTGCAGCTCGCCCAGCCGGCGCGCCGTACCCCGCAGGCTGCCGTGGTCGCGGGCCGGCTGGAGGGTGATCGCCGGAACGACGGTGTTCCGCTCCGACGCGATCTGCACCTCCCGCGAGGCGGGCAGGAAGCCCTGCGCCACCGCGACCAGCTCGAAGGTCCCCGGCTCGACCGCATCCAGGAGGAACGTCCCGTCCGGCCCCGTCTGCGTCTCGAACTCGGTCCCCGTCAGGGCCACCGCCACGCCGCCGAGCGGCTCGCCCGCCACGAAGACCACGCCGGAGAGGGAGCCGGGAAGGGGCAGCCGCTCCAGGGTGCGGTCGCCGATGTCGACCGCGATCCGATCCACCTCGAGGTCGAAGGTCGCGGTGTAGAAGCCCGCGTGCCTCGCGGTGATTCGGATGGCGCCGAACGGCACGTCCCGGAACTCGAAGGATCCGTCCCCTGCCGTGAACACGCCCACCCCGGTCCCGTCGATCGCCACCAGGGTCCCGGCGTGATCGGTGCGGCCGGCGAGGAGGACGCGGCCCCCGAGCGACGTCGCGATCGCGGGCCTCTCGAGGGTCACGGCCTCGAGCACGGTGGCCTGCCGGGCCCGCACCGTCGCCTGGGCGAAGGCGGTGGTCCAGCCCTCCGCCTCCATCGCCACCAGGTAGTCGCCGGGGGGGAGCTTCTCGAGCGAGAAGCTGCCGTCCTCCGCGGTGGCGACGTGGCGATCGGTGCCCACGACCGAGACCCGGATGCCCTCGTGGGCGGACTCGCCATCGTAGCGCGCGACTCCTTCGATCGCGCCGACCGTGCACCGTCCCGCCGCGTCGCCGAAGCGATCGCAGGTCTCGGCGGGTTCGCTCGAATGCTGCTTCACGCAGCCCGCCACCAGGAGGGCGAGCGCCAGGACTCCGATTCGAGATGCAGGGCTCATGTTCAGCGCGCCTCGTAGTAATAGGTGGCGTCCGGGCCGCTCTGGCCGAGGACGACGTGCTCTCCCCGGGAAGAGACGACCTCGACCGCCGCCGCTCCCCAGGGGAGGACCCCATGGCGCCCGGCTCCCTCGGTCTCGGACTGCCAGACGACGCCGCCCTCCGCGAAATAGAGGCGCCCAGCCTCGTCCATGTCCAACATCTCGGCCTCTTCGGCGAGGGAGGTGACCACGGCGGTCCGGAGCCGCAGCCTCACCAGCTCGCCGCCCATGGTCTCGAAGTAGGCGATCTCCTCGTCGCCCAGGATCGGGGCGAAGGGGCTCGCCACCGCGAGGGTCTCGAGGCCGTTGGTGTCGAGCCGCAGGATCGAGAGCGGGATCCCGTCCAACAGGCTCATCCGGCCGATCACGAGCGCCTTCGCCTCGTCGATCGGCTCCACCCCCTCCACCCCTCGCGCCACTCGCGTGATTCCCACCGAGTCGATGGCCCAGAGGTCGGAGCCGCCGTAACCAGAAGTGAGAAGGTAGGGTCTGCCGCCGAGATCCAGCAGCTCCTGGAAATACTCGAAGGCCTCCGGGCCCGTGGGCCGGAAGGCGATGAACCGATGATCGTCGGAATGCGCGAAGACACCCTCGGGCAGCACCCACACCTCCTGGATGAGCATGTCGAAGGGAACGAAGTCGGCGTTCTCCAGATCGGCGATCCCCTCCGGCGTGAGGATGAAGGGCATGCCGGGAATCCGCGTGGGGTCGAAGCGCCAGGACCTGAGGTGCCCGGCGGGCACGATCTGTCCCGAGGGGTGGCAGATCGCCACCGACTCGTCGTCGAACTCCCAGAGGGCGGACTCCCCCCTCTCCGCCGTGTGGACGGCCCTTGGATCGAGGGGAAAATCGCAGGCGCCTCCCGTCCACCCCCCGCCGGCGCGGTGGGCGACGAACCCCTTGCCGAACGCGACCGAGGCCTCGTCCGGCGCCCAGGAGACGATCAGCCCGTTCAACCCGCTCGCGCTCCCCACGTCCACGGAGGTCCCCGCACCCAGATTGTGGACCGTGCCGCAGGCCCCCGTGTCGCAGTACGCCTGGCAGACCGCCGTCGACATCGAGGGGGAGACCTCGCACCGGAAGGGCTGGCTCGGACCCGGCGGCGTGATCTGCACGGTGGCGCCGCTCTCCATGTCGATCGCCAGGGTCCCGAGCTCCTCGCTCGAGAGGACGTGCAACCCCGGGCTCTGGGTCTCGTAGAACGGCGCCCCGGGCGACTGCTCCCAGTCGTACTCCATGGGCAGGTCGAAGTGGACCAGGTGGTGGCGACCGTCGGACGACAACCAGACGATGAACCGCGATCCGGCTTCATCGATCAGCGTCGCGTCCTCGTCCACGAGGATCCGGGTGCGGGTGTTCGGATCGAAGAAGTAGAGGTGTCGCTCCCAGTCGATGCAGGCCATCACCCCGGTGGTGGGGTTCTGGTACCAGGAGTCCACCTCGTCGCAGAGGACGCCGCTCTCCGGCCCGTCGAGCGCGTACCACCGCAGCGGGTCGGCGGGATCGCGCGGCACGGCCATGACGAGCCTCGGCCCGGCGGGAAGGTACGTCTCGGCGTCGGCGGACACCAGGGTGGCCTCACCCGTGGCGAGATTGACCCGCGTGAGCGGGCGGGTCCATTCGTCCAGCTCCTCCGCGTACCCCAGGACGCCGAGGGAGACATCGCCGAAGAAGGCGGAGATCGAGTCCGAGAGCTTCTCGTTCTCGCGGGCCTCCAGATCGACCCACCACGCCTCCATCGGCCCGTCCCACTCCTGGTTCTGGTCCATGGGGAAGGCGGCGGGAAGCGACCAGCCCCACCGGATGGAGACGCCGCGGGTCATCGAGGCGCCGAGGAGCTCGTCTCCGGGGAAGCCGACGAAGCCCGCCTCCAGATCGGCGAGGGAGAAGAAGGTCCGGCTGCACTGGGTCTCGAAGCGGACCGTGGCCCAAGCGTCGGACTCACCCTCGTCCAGCCGATGGGCGTCGACGTACGAGAGCTGGCAGCCGAGGTCGAGTGGCGTGGCCTCGACCTCTCCGGGACGAAGGACGTGGAGGTCGCCGCCGTCGGTCTGGAGGAACATGACCCCCGGCCAGTCCCAGAAGTTGACGATGTTGCCCGGCGTGATCGGTTCGAGGGTGCCATCCTCGATCGTGAAGCGGTGGAACGTACTCCAGTCGTCGTAGAACATCAGCGTGAAGTAGCGCTCCTCCTCGTCGAGTCCGAGGGCGTGGAAGTCGCCCCCGAACAGCGGCTTCCGGCTCCTCGAATCCAGGTCGTAGAGCCAGGCGCCGACACCGTGGTCGGGATCCTCGATCTTGTAGAGGACGCGATGCGAGCGAGGGAGGACCATCGACCACCAGGCGAAGCGATCCACGATCCGCATGGCGCGTCCCAGGACGACCTCGGGCCCCGCGTTCGGCCCGGCGACCACCGGCACGCCGGGGATCGATTCCGGCTCGTAGCCCTCGAACGAGGCGTGGAGATCGTAGAGCCCCTCGGAGATCCCCTCGATCTCCCAGGTGCCGTCGGCGCCCGTCGTCGCGGTGAAGACGTCGTCGCCGGCGGTGAGGGTCACCTCGATCCCGGCGTGCCCGGACTCGCCCAGGCGCAGCGCCCTGCCCACGACCCAGCTTCCGTCGCCGGTCCGGGTGACGACCAGGGCGACCTCCGTCACCCTTCCCTCCTCGACCACCACGCCGGACTCGATCGCGGGTCCGAAGCCCGGCAGCCCCGCTCGAACCTCCCAGGTGCCCGCAGGCACGTTCGAGATCGAGAAGGCGCCATCGCCGTCCGTGCGGGCGGATCTGCCGGCGCCCGCGACGATCACCGTGGCGTCCACCGCGGGAGCGCCGGTTCCGGGCAAGGTCACCCGTCCGGCGATCGTACCGCCGACCGGCGCCGCGAGGAGGGTCCAGGGTTCGAGGGCGACCGGCTCGCCCGCCACCTCGATCTCTCTGGTGGCCGTCACGTACCCGACGTGCTCGGCGAGAAGCGTATGCCTGCCGTTGGCGAGCCCCGGGAACGCGAAGGAGCCGTCGGCCCGGGTGATGGCGACCGCGGGGCCTCCCAGCACCGCGACGATCGTGCCCCCGTGCTCGTCGGCGCCATCGAGGAGGATTCGGCCTTCGACACGGGCGTGGGTCTTCTTCCCGTCGAAGGAGACGGGGCCGACCTCGGTGACCTCGCCGGCCGCGACGGTGACGTCGGCCCGAGCGACCTCGCCGATCGGGCTCGAGAAGTGGAGCGTATGGTCGCCCGCTTCCACGCCGTCGAACCAGAACCTGCCGTCGTCCCCCGTCACCGCCTCGCGGGGGCCTTCGTCCAGACGAATGCGGACCCCGGCGTGGCCCTCGCCGTCGCCCAGCCGGACCGTGCCTTCGACCGCGCCGGCGTCGCATGCGCCGGAGGCGGAGACGAAGCGGGGATCGCAGCCGGGCACCTCCTCGGGAGAGGCCTTCTTGCTGCTGCATCCACCCAGGGTGAACGTCGCCGCCAGGACGATGGCCAGTCCGAGCCATCGGTGATCGAGTCGCATGTCCCGCGCTCCTCTCGAGCCGTCGGGAGACGACCCTCGCCGAATCTGAGATTGCACCTTGGCCCGGGCCGATCGCCCGGTCCGGGTTTCCTGCCACGGATTGTACAGACAAATCCACCTTTCATCGCCCTGGAGGGCGGACCCCTCCCCCTGCGCGCGACCGCCGCCGGCCGCGGAAACCGGTTGCGAAAAGTGTCCGCCCCTGCTGCGATCGGCGCTTCACTCGGAGAAATCCTTGACTCCGCTCGAATACGGTACGCCGACCGAGTCCGAGCTCGATCCCCTGGGAGCCATCCTCTCCCAGGCCTTCGCCTTTCCCCCGGACGACGCCCGCCCCTGGATCGAGCGCACGGGGCGGGAGAACGCCCGGGTGGTCCGCAGCGCCGCCGGCGTCGTCGCCGGCCTCCTCGTCTACCCGATGGCGCAGTGGTTCGGGGGCCGGAGCGTCTCGATGGCGGGGATCGCGGGGGTCGGCACCGACCCCGCCGCCCAGGGCCTGGGCGCGGGCACGAGGCTCCTCCGCGCCACCGTCGCCGACCTCGCCCAGAGCGGCTTCGCCCTCTCCTGCCTCTATCCCGCCACCCAACCCCTCTACCGCCGGGCGGGATACGAGCAGGCGGGGTCGAGGTGCACGATCCGTGTCCTGGCCGAGCACCTGGCGCTGGGCGATCGCGGCCTCCCCTTGCGCCAGGCGGCCCCGGCCGACCAGGCCGCGATCCACGCGCTCCACCGGCGGGTCGCGTCTCGACGAAACGGATCGATCGACCGGACGCCGCTGCTCTGGCTGCGGATCACGGAGCCCTGGCACGGGCGCCGGCGCACGGGGTACGTGGTGGAGCGGGACGGCGCGCTGGAGGGGTACTGCTACGTGGCCCGGCGGCAGAAGCCGGGCGGCCGCCAGGAGCTCGAGGTGGCCGACCTGGCGGCCGAGACGCCGCAGGCTGCCACCAGGCTCCTCTCGTTTCTCGGCGACCATCGCTCGCTGGCCGACGAGGCGATCTGGCACGGAGGTCCCGACGATCCGCTCCTCCTGCTGGTGCGCGAGCCGCGTTACCGCCTGGAGATCGAGGATGTGTGGATGCTCCGGTTGCTGGACGTGAAGCGGGCGTTCGAGGGGCGCGGCTTCCCCGCGGGGCTGTCGGCCACCCTGGAGCTGGAGGTCTACGACGAGGTGCTTCCCGCGAACCGGGGCCGCTGGCTGGTGGAGATCCGGGGCGGCGAAGCCCGGGCGCGCCCGGGCGGCGACGGGAGGCTGAAGGCCCACGTGCGGGGGCTCGCGTCGCTGTACGCGGGGCATCGCTCGGCGGAGGCCCTCGCCCTCACTGGCCTCTTGGAGGGCGAGGCCGGCGTGCTCGAGGAGGCGACCGCGGCGTTCGCGGGGCCGCATCCCTCCATGAGCGACTTCTTCTGATCCGGCCCACGTCGCACCTCGAGCGCTGCGGCGCCCGAGCGGCCGTCAGGCCTCGAGCAGGCTGAAGAACTCCTCCTCCTGCGAGAAGTGGAGGGTGAGGATCGCGTGCAAGCCGTAGAGCGCGCGGCGAAGATCGCGCACCTCGCCGGAGGTCGGCCCGCCCGGCCCGAGCCGGTCCACCATCCTCGAGAAGAGCCGGGCGAGGCGCTGGATCTCGTGGTGGGTCTGGATGAGGGGCCCGGTGGGATCCTCCCGGCCCAGGAGGCCGGCGACCACCGGGTATGCGCGGCGCTGCTCCTCGCGCTCGTGGGGGAGGAGCTCGTCGTTGAGCATGTCCCGCGCGCGCACCAGCTCCCGCCGCGCTTCCTCCGGGGGGAGATCGCCCAGGCGGGCCGCGAGCGTGGCCAGGTCCTCGATCTGGGGCTCGAGCTTCTCGTGGGCCGACTTGAGCTCGCCGCCCAGGGCCAGCGTCTCCCGCGACCGGCGGCGGGTGCGCCGATCGCCGCCCAGGGTGCGCAGGGCGTTGAGGATGACGAGGACGTCGATTCCCTCCTGCAGCACCGCGCCCGCGACCGGGGGGAGGAAGCCCGCGGCGGCGAAGCCCATGGCCACAATGGAGAGGGCCATCCCCCCCACGGCGCTCTGCCTGGCGATGGCGCGGGTGCGGCGCGCGATCCGCCGCGCCTGCACCAGGCCCTCCAGCCGGTCCGAGGTGAGGACCACGTCGGCCGCCTCCGAGGCGGCGGAGGCCCCGCGGGCGCCCATGGCGATCCCCACGTCTGCCTGCGCCAGCGCCGGCGCGTCGTTGATCCCGTCGCCGACCATGGCGGCCACGCCCTCGGATCGCACCCGACGGATCACATCGACCTTCTCCTCCGGGGTGCGCTCCGAGAAGACCCGATCGATCCCCAGCGCGTCGCCCACTAGATCGGCGACGTCGGGGTGGTCGCCGGTCACCATGTGGATCTTCCCGATGCCGGCGGCCTTGAGCTCCCGCAGGGCCCGCGGTGCCTCCGCCCGGATCGGATCGTGGACGAGCATGCCCCCCGCGACCTCGCCGTCGATCGCCACGTAGACCAGCGACGACCCCTCGACCGCCGCCCGCAGCTCGAGCGTTCGGAGGACGGCGCCGGCGCGGCGTCCGGGATCGGCCCAGGCGAGCTGGCCCACCGCCACGCGCCGGCCCTCTACGACGCCCCGGATCCCGGTCCCCATCTCCTCCTGCACCTCCTCTGGGAAGGAGAGGTGCAGATCCCTGCCCTGCGCCTCGGCGAGGAGCGCCGGCGCGAAGGGATGCAGCGAGACCTGCTCCAGCGAGGCGGCGAGGCGAACCACCTCGCCGGCGTCGAAGCCGCTTCGGGCCTCCACCGCCGCCACCTTGGGGCGGCCGGCGGTGAGCGTCCCCGTCTTGTCGAGGAGGAGCACCTCGACGCCGGCCAGGGCCTCGAGCGGCCCGCCGCCCTTCACGATCACGCCGAAGCGGGCCGCCCGGGAGACGCCGCCGACGATCGCCGCGGGCGCCGCGAGGATCAGCGGGCACGGCGTCGCCACCACCAGCACGGCGAGGGCCCGCACCGCATCCCCCGAGGCGATCCACGCGCTCCCGGAGAGGATCAGGGTGAGCGCGAGGAAGCGCGCGGCATATCGATCCGCGAGGCGGACGAAGGGCGCCTTCGACGCCTCGGCCGCCTGTACGAGGCGGACGATTCCGGCGTAGGTGCTCCGCTCCGCCGACGCGGTGACCTGGAGATCGAAGGGCCGCCCGGCGTTGGTGGCGCCGCTGCGGATCGGCGTGCCCCGCTCCACTCGGACCGGAGCGGCCTCCCCGGTGAGGGCCGACTCGTCGAGGACCGCGCCGCCCGAGACGAGGATTCCGTCGGCGGGGAGCACCTCCCCCTGCTTCACCACCAGGACGTCGCCGGGCTTCACCCGGTCCACCGGGACGTCGACCACACCCTCGCCCCGCCGAAGGTGGGCGATCCGAGGCGCGCGCTCGAGGAGCCTGGTCAGCTCCCTCCGCGCTCTTCCGACGGCGTACCGCTCGAGGGTCGTGCCGCCTGTGAGCATGGTCGCGACGATCGCCCCGGCGAGGAATTGCCCCAGGGCGAGCGCCCCTGCCATCGCCAGGATGGCGATGAGATCCACGCCGGTCCTTCCCCGGAGGAGATCGCGCGCCGCGGAGACGAGGGTGAGCGCGAGGATGAGCAGCGTGGCCGCCGCCCAGACCCGGCCACCCGCCCGGTCCAGCCCCGCTGCGTGCAGGATTGCGCCAGCGACCAGCCCCAGGAGGACGGCCGCGAGCCGGATCCAGGGCGAGTCCTTCCACCACGGCGAGGGTTCTGCGCGGCCGCGCGCCATTCGCCGAAGATGGCGCTCCCGGCGGGCGGGAGGCTCGACCCGCTAGGGGTCGGGCCGCTCGAGCAGGTAGGTGGCGTCAGGGGAGACGGCGTGGAAGACGATGGCGCCGCCGCTCGCCGATTGCACCCGGGCGGCCTCGCCGGCGATCACGGCGCGCGCCCCGTCGGCCTCCTCCTGCCAGGTCCAGCCCTCGGCGTTGAAGATCCACCAGTCGTCGTCGCCCGCGCCCACCGGAGTGCCCGGTGCCGGGTGGAGGATCGAGGACGCACCCGACTCCAGGTACGCCGTCGCGAAGGCGTACCCGGCGCCCGCAGGCGTGTCGAAGAAGATCCGGCTCCCCTCGATCCGCCACCGCCCGTCCGCGACCCGCTCCGGGACGAAGGCGGCGTGGGCGGCGGCGTCGACGATGGCCAGCGACGCTCCGTCCGGGCCTTCGCCGTGGAAGACGAGGGCCCTCCCGCCGCTCGGCACCACCTCCACGCCTCCCTCCACGACGGTGTGGACGCCGCCCGCGCCGTCGGTGGCGACGAGATCGAAGGAGGAGGATCCTTCGACGAGAAACCCCGTGAACGGGACCCCGTAGGCGAGGCCGACCACTTCATCCTCGAAGAGCCACGTGGGAGCACCCTCCATCGGTACGCGGACGAGGCCGACGCTCGTGGTGATCAGCAGGCCGCCGGGGTACGCGACCTCGTATCCGTAGGTCTCGACCAGGTGTTCGACGCTCCCGTCGGAGAGGTCGACCAGGTAGCCCCCGAGAAAGTACCGCTGCGACTGGCCGACCCTCGTGATCCCGGAGGACCAGGGGACGAAGGGGGCGGAGGTCGTCCCGTCGATCCCGCAGACGATGCCCCGACCGGCGAGGTCGAACCAGAGGCTGAAGCGCTCGGCGACCCGGGACGGGGAGGCGTCCGGGAGGCCGCAGCTCGTCACCCGCGGCGCGCCCTCGTCGAGCGTCGCGTGAAAGGCGCCTGCCCCGGTTCGGATCGCCCCGCCCCCTTCCTTCCCCCAGATCGCGTGGAGGCTCGGCTGGGGCGAGCTCGACACGTCGATGGAGGTGTCGGGGTCGAAGGCGTGGAGCCGGACGCAGGTCTGGTCGCCGCACGGGTGGGTGCACGCCGCCATCGCTCCATCGGGGGCCACCGAGCACCGCCCGGCAGGCTCGGAGAGGTGCCGCACCTCGCCGGCGCCGTGGTCCAGGAGGAAGGTGCCGGGCTGGGTGGCACAGGTGGCCTGCACGAAGAGCCCCGAACCTCCCAGCGTCAACGTCGCGTCGGGCAGCGCGCACGGGATCGAGAGGTCCGCGGCGAAGAGGGGCGAGCGAACGTGGAGCAGACCTTCTGCGTCGCTCCAGGCGTATACGTCGCCGTCCGCCTCCGCCGGGAGGCCCATGGCGTCCTCGGACCAGGTCCGGGCTCCGAAGCGCTCCGTGAACGCCCGAAGCACATGGGGCCCTTCGCCCTCGAGGCAGAAGACGACGGGCTCGAGCGAGCCGGTCACCGCGACGGCCTGCGCGTCCTCGCAGAGGAACCCGGATGACGGAGGGTCGTTCGAGGCCCAGCGGATCTCCCGACCCCCGCCCCCGAGGGTGAGGATCCAACGGTCCGAGGCATGGAGCAGCTCCTCGCTCGAGCCGACGAGGGTCGTGACCTCGCCGGTGGCGACGTCCACGACGCCGAGCCTTCCCTCGGCCGTGTAGAACACGAATCCGTCCTCGGCCTGCCCCGCCTGGATGCCCCACGATCCGTAGAAGCTCGCGCGCTCGGCGACCTGCTTCGACTCCCGGGCCTCGACGTCTGACCAGAAGATCGTCCTGCCCGGCAGGGCGGAGCTCGGGCCGACGGTCACCACCGCACTGCGCGTCGTCCCGGCCACGACCTCGGCGCCGGCGGGCCCGATCCAGCCCGCCTCGAAGTCCGCGAACACCTCCGTGCCGAAGGTCCACACCACCCGCCGGCCTCGGGCGTCGTCCAAGGTCCTTCGAATCTCCAGCCCCGGACCGGCGCCCTCCGCCACCACCTCCGGGATCGTCTCTCCCGCGCGCAGCGCGTAGAGCACGAGGTCGCCGCCGACGAAGAGCGTCAGCGCCCGATCGGAGACCAGGCCGACGATCGCCGGCGCCTCGATCGCGACCAGCGTGCCCAGCGAGAGGTCGAGCCGGAACAGCTTCCCCCGCCCCGCCAGCGTGGCATGGCGCTCCTCGGCATCGACGGCGATCACCTCGAGGGTGTCGTCGCTCACCTTGCTCCGCCTCCAGGTGGCGGCGTCGAAGAGGAAGAGGAAGGTCCCCTGGGAGGTCGCCGCCACCACCTTGCGCCTCTTTGGGAAGAACCGAGAGGAGATCGAGTGGCCGTCGAAGATTCGCTTCGCAGGGCCGAGCTCCACGTCGTCCACCCGCGTGAATCGCCCGTCGCTCACCGTGACGTTCCGCACCGTCACCGGCGGGAAGCGGGGATCGGAGAAGACCACGTCGTACCGGCCGTCGTCCGCCTCGTCGAGCCGCCACCGGCCGAGGGCGTCGGTCTCGGTGGCGAACGGCGTCCCCGCGAGCCGCACCTCGATCCCGCCGTTCTCCTCCTCCGCCGCGTGCATCCGCCGGGCGACGCCGTAGAGCCTGGACGGTTCGACCCCTGCCACGAGGGCGAAGTCCCGTCGGGTGACGGCGCCGGCGGCGATCGACACGCCGTTCGCCACCGCCGTCAGGTAGCCGCTGCGGCCCGCCGTCACCTGGTGGATCCCGGAGGGGACGCCCTCGATCGCATATTCGCCGTCGGCGTCCGAGGTCCCGGCCCAGGCGTCGCCGACCACGACGGTCGCGCCCTCGATCGGCGCGCCCGACTCCGAGTCGGCGATGGTTCCCGAGAGCGTCCCCTCCCCGGCGAGCCGCTCCATGGTGAGGTCGACGGCGTTCGGTCCCCGCACGAGGACGATCGCCTCGTCGAGAGGCGCGTGCCCGTCGTGGCGGGCGTGCAGGACGTGGGCGCCCGGCTCGAGATCCCCGAGGCGGAAGGTGCCGTCCGGCGACGTGGCCACCCGCAGCGTCGAGTCGTCCAGCCACACCAGCGTGCCGCCGTGCTCGGCGGCGCCGGCGAGGCGGATGGACCCCTCGAGCGACGCGGGGCGGCTCGGATCGGGCTCGAGGGCGATCGTGCCCACGTCCGTCGCCCGCCCCGCGGCCACCTGGACGTCCAGCGACCGCCCCGTGTAGCCGTCAGCCGAGAGCGCGAGCCTCCAGGTTCCGGGCGCCACGCCCTCGAACGAGAACGGCCCGCCGCCGGCGCGCTGGATTGATTTGATCGTCTCGCCGCCGTCGGGTGAACCCATCCCCAGCGTGACGGCGGTCGTCGCCTCGTCTGCGACCTGGAGTTGGAGGACGCCGATCACCGAGCCGCGGGTGCAGGTCCCTTGCGGATCGAGGTGTGCCGCAGCGCAGCCTTCGGGAGGCCGGTCGCCCCCGCAGCCGGCCAGCGCGAGCGCCAGCCCCGCCAGTGCCGCCACCGCAGATCGAACCACCGCCATGGTCAGCCCCTCTGCCGCGCCCGTCCCGCGGAGCGGCGCATCGTGGAGACCTTACCACTTGTGGCAGACTTCCCGCCGGCCGGGAGGCGCACCCGGGTCCCGCGGCGGGCTCCTTTTCCCAGGAAGGGAGGCCGGCTCGCCTCAGGGCCCGTCTGTCCTCGCGGACCGCGAGCGACGCATGCGACTCGAGCCGAGGGCGTCCCGCCCTGAATAGAACCACCGCCCGTACGTCCGTCCGATCGTTCGACGGGCAACCCTTATCCGAGGATTCTTCCGATGATTCGCCTTGCAGCCGTTCTCGCGTTCGCCGTCGTCCTGCCGGCACTCCCCGCCAACGCCCGATTGCTCGACGATCAGCACGAGCACGACGGATTCTTCCTGCGATTCCACCTGGGCGGCGGCTCGATGTCCGCCCGCTGGGACGGACCGCAGGACTTCTCGTATTCGGGCCCGGGCGGCACCTTCGCGTTCTCGTTGGGAGGGGCGTTCGCGCCCAACCTGATCCTCTTCGGAGAGATCACCAGCGACGCGGTGTCGAACCCCCGGTTCGAGTCCGAGATCCGCAGCGACAGCACCCGGGACACCGTGCTGAGGGTCCTGGGCTTCGGCCCCGGCCTCACCTACTACTTCATGCCGGTGAACCTCTACCTCTCGGGCTCCGTGCTCCTCATGCGGGCCACGGTCGACGAGCCATTCCAGGTCGAGGAGTCCGACCAGGGGATGGGGCTGAAGCTCGCGGTGGGGAAGGAGTGGTGGGTCTCCAGGGACTGGGGCCTCGGCGTCGCCGCGTTCGGCACGTTCGGGCGCATCCCCCACGCCAAGGCCACGATCGGGGCGAGCAACGTCGGCATCGCGTTCACGGCCACGTACAACTGACCCACGGGAGGACCCCGGAGGCAGGCGGGCGGGCAGGCGCGGGGGGCCTCTTGTCAGCAGGCGGCTTTCCGGCGTGAATGCAAGGACTTACGCGGCCGCCCCGCCGGCGCCCGCGGCCCATTCCGCCAGAGGATTCGATGTATCGCCTTGCCGCCGCTCTCGCCGTGGCCACGCTCCTGCCGGCCCTCCCCGCCCACGCCAGCCTGATCGAGAACCAGCACGACGGATTCTTCTTTCGCTTCCACCTGGGCGCCGGCCACTTCGACGCCGACTGGCGGGACGGCCCGGCGGACTCGCTCTCGGTCGGCGGGCGCAGCGCCCACCTCGGCTTCGCGCTGGGCGGCGCGATCGCCCGAAACCTGATCCTCTTCGGAGAGGTGACCAGCGAGGCCGCGGCCAACCCGACCTACCGTTACATGGGCTTCGAAGACGAGCTGGGCACGACGGTCGGCCTCTTCGGCTACGGCCCCGGCGTCGCCTGGTACCTCATGCCGCTCAACCTCTACCTCTCGGGGACCGCGCTGGTCATGCACGCCTCGGAGTCGGACGAGGAAGCCGTATCGAGGTGGGCCGGGGGTACGGCATGAAGCTCGCCGTCGGCAAGTAGTGGTGGGTGTCGCAAAGCTGGGGGCTGGGCGTCGCGGGGATCTCGACCCTCGCCACGATCCCCGACGGAGACGGCCGGTGAGGACCAGCAACTTCCTCCTCGCCTTCACCGCCTCGTACAACTGACCGCCCGGCGCGAAGGGCGGGACCCCAGCCGGGACGACACCGCCTCCGGTCCCGGCTATCATCGGGCGTCGAACCTTCACGAAGGGTGATGCGGTGGCGCTCCGATCGGCGTTTCTAGCCTTCCTCCTCTCGGCGTTCGCGGCGGCGGCGCTGCCCCGGCCGGCGGCGGCCGATTGCCTGGCCCCGTGCAGCGCCTGGCTCTGCGGCTCCGGGGCCACCTCCGTCCTGGTGGGCTCTCCGATCGCGGCAGGGACGATCCGGGTCGACGAACTCTGGGGCGCGCCCACCACCACCGTCCAGGTCAGCGATCCGCTCGGTCCCAGCCCGCTGCTCGAGTTCGAGGAGGGCGAGCGCGCCTACCTCGTCTTCGAGGCCACCCGAGGTCCGTGGGCGGGCTTCAACCTGCTGGTGGTGGACGCGGAGGGCGACGTCGCCTGCCCCGAGGGCCCCTTGCCCCTGTCCGAGGCGGTCGCCATCAGCACCTCGTCCGACTGCCACGCCGCCGCCACCCGCGCCGGCTTCGGCGACGGGGCCCTTTGCGACGACGTGGTCGAGTCGCCATCGATCTGCGCGGCGGGAGGGAGCGGCGGCGACCTACTAACAATCGCCGCGGCCGCCGGCCTCCTCGCTCTCGGCGGCCGCCGCCGTCGCCTGTCGTAGCGCCCGTAGCTTTTTTCAGCGATGCATCGAAGGCGACACCCACGCTTCTATTGACTTGTTGGCGTGGGAAGAACGGAACGGGTTCGGCCGGGGGGAATTCATCCCCGCGTGCGCGGGGACGACGTTCGGTGAGCCCCTCCTCCCCGGGCACGTAGGCGGTTCACCCCCGCGTGCGCGGGGACGACGGTAGTACCGCGGATCCGACATCCCACGGTTCGGTTCACCCCCGCGTGCGCGGGGACGACGCCGGCGGATCTCCTCCTCGGTCGCCGGGATCCCGGTTCACCCCCGCGTGCGCGGGGACGACTCGAGGAGCCGTGGCGAGGCCTCCACCATCTCCGGTTCACCCCCGCGTGCGCGGGGACGACGCACTCACCCGGGCCGCCGCGGTAGACGCCAACGGTTCACCCCCGCGTGCGCGGGGACGACTGCCAGAGGTACTGGCCCTCGAGGTCCTTCAGCCGGTTCACCCCCGCGTGCGCGGGGACGACGACGAACGGCGCGGTGTTCTCGACCGCAATGACCGGTTCACCCCCGCGTGCGCGGGGACGACTCCTCAACGCGACGCCCACATGCCTCGGCGAGCGGTTCACCCCCGCGTGCGCGGGGACGACGACGATCCCGTCGATCTTCTCGGTGGACTTGTCCGGTTCACCCCCGCGTGCGCGGGGACGACGGATCTCCGTCGCGACCGTGCCCGTGACCACGGCGGTTCACCCCCGCGTGCGCGGGGACGACGCGGCGGCAGGCGGGCGTCCGGCCGATGTTCCGCGGTTCACCCCCGCGTGCGCGGGGACGACGGCTTCACGGACGGGCTCGATGATCGCCTCGTACGGTTCACCCCCGCGTGCGCGGGGACGACAGCAGGTACCTCAACGGCCTGACGCCGGACAGCGGTTCACCCCCGCGTGCGCGGGGACGACGTCCGCCGCCGTCCGCGCCACCAGGGCGATCCGCGGTTCACCCCCGCGTGCGCGGGGACGACACGTGAAACCGTTTCGTGAACGGTTCCTGGAACGGTTCACCCCCGCGTGCGCGGGGACGACAAGCGCCCTCGTTTCGAGAGGCACCTTCTCGCGCGGTTCACCCCCGCGTGCGCGGGGACGACGTTCGATAGGGCGGCAGAGGAGTTCCGCCAGGACGGTTCACCCCCGCGTGTGCGGGGACGACGGTGAATACGCCGTATCGTGGGGGCTCCTCCCGGTTCACCCCCGCGTGCGCGGGGACGACGTTCCCGTCGAACGCCTCAACGAACCTCAACTGCGGTTCACCCCCGCGTGCGCGGGGACGACTCAGGGCCGCAACTTCCGCATGTCCCGCACAGGCGGTTCACCCCCGCGTGCGCGGGGACGACTGATCGCCGTGACGCCGACGATCGGAGGTGCTGCGGTTCACCCCCGCGTGCGCGGGGACGACTTCGGGAAGATGCCTGTCTGCATTTCGATTCCCCGGTTCACCCCCGCGTGCGCGGGGACGACGACCAACCTCACGCGCCTGCTTCAGGGGTTCTTCGGTTCACCCCCGCGTGCGCGGGGACGACGATGCGGCAGATGTTGCGGAGATCCGGCAGGGCGGTTCACCCCCGCGTGCGCGGGGACGACGCCTTGCTCACGCCGTTCGCCTTGCCGATGCTCGGTTCACCCCCGCGTGCGCGGGGACGACGGCGCCGCCGTAGCTCGCCCGCTCGGTGTGGTACGGTTCACCCCCGCGTGCGCGGGGACGACTCGTTGACGTGCTTGGTGGTGTTCCGGTCCACCGGTTCACCCCCGCGTGCGCGGGGACGACCCAACCTCAGTCCCAACCTCTTCGCCGTCATCGCGGTTCACCCCCGCGTGCGCGGGGACGACTTCAACGCCAGTGCGGAAAAGCTTGTGCAGGTGCGGTTCACCCCCGCGTGCGCGGGGACGACGAAGCGGCTGCGCAAGGTGGGGCGGCTCTCTGACGGTTCACCCCCGCGTGCGCGGGGACGACGCCGGCATCGCGAAACTCGCCCGCGAGGCGGACGGTTCACCCCCGCGTGCGCGGGGACGACGCTGCCGATGGTCCACCCCGCGTCTCGCATCGCCGGTTCACCCCCGCGTGCGCGGGGACGACGTGGCGCGGGTGGTCGTCGTCGAGGCGGACGAGCGGTTCACCCCCGCGTGCGCGGGGACGACGTGCCTGGGCTCCAGCTCGTACTGCCAGAAGCACGGTTCACCCCCGCGTGCGCGGGGACGACGCTCCGTCGAACCGGCCTCCGAGCGCCTTCGCCGGTTCACCCCCGCGTGCGCGGGGACGACGCACCCTGCGTGCCATGGCACGGAGTGCGTAGGGCGGTTCACCCCCGCGTGCGCGGGGACGACGTCGGCGCCGGGGCGCATCTGCTACTCGGGGACGGTTCACCCCCGCGTGCGCGGGGACGACGGCGGCGTCGAGACGGTGATTGCCTGGGTGCGCGGTTCACCCCCGCGTGCGCGGGGACGACGAATTCCGGGCGGAGCCTGCTTCGCTCCCTTCGGTTCACCCCCGCGTGCGCGGGGACGACGCCGATCTTCTCGGGGTTCTCGTACCGCTCCACGGTTCACCCCCGCGTGCGCGGGGACGACGATGGACTGGCGCGGTTACGCCGCGCACGTCGGCCGGTTCACCCCCGCGTGCGCGGGGACGACGTCCCGTTGCGCCTTCGGGTGCGTCCGCCAGTTCGGTTCACCCCCGCGTGCGCGGGGACGACGGTCCGATCTCGCCCATCGCGTCGTCGAGGAACGGTTCACCCCCGCGTGCGCGGGGACGACGCGGAGCGTCCAGGTCGCCTCAGGCGTGGCCTGCGGTTCACCCCCGCGTGCGCGGGGACGACGCGCTGCTCTACTGGCTCGTCTGGTCCGTCGCCGGTTCACCCCCGCGTGCGCGGGGACGACGTCTGCGTGTAGTCCCAGTACGCCTGCCCCCTCGGTTCACCCCCGCGTGCGCGGGGACGACACTTGACTCGCGCGCGAACGTAAGGCAATTAAGGGTTCACCCCCGCGTGCGCGGGGACGACGCGTGGCTTGGGGGGCGGGGGCGCCGGGGTTGCCTGGTTCACCCCCGCGTGCGCGGGGACGACTCACAGGGGAAATCCCGATTTTTTTACATAATCGGTTCACCCCCGCGTGCGCGGGGACGACGTGCGCAGGAACTTCGGCATCCCCGAGTCCGCCGGTTCACCCCCGCGTGCGCGGGGACGACGCCCTCGGGCGCCGCGCAGGGGAAGACGTGCCCCGGTTCACCCCCGCGTGCGCGGGGACGACGCCGTCGCTCCTCCGCCTGCTGGACGGTGATCGTCGGTTCACCCCCGCGTGCGCGGGGACGACGGAGCTAGTCAGAAAGGGGGCGTAAGTGATCACCGGTTCACCCCCGCGTGCGCGGGGACGACGTCTGCCAGGCGGATCGGTAGGCGGCCGTCGTTCGGTTCACCCCCGCGTGCGCGGGGACGACGTGATGGCTCGCCCTCTCCCCACACACGACGCACGGTTCACCCCCGCGTGCGCGGGGACGACCTCTACCGGCGTCGGCACAGCGGTGAACTGGCCGGTTCACCCCCGCGTGCGCGGGGACGACGCGCCTCCGCGCTCGGGGCCTTCGCGATGTACAGCGGTTCACCCCCGCGTGCGCGGGGACGACGGGGGACCTCACCCGCTTCTCGGTCTCGAACTCCGGTTCACCCCCGCGTGCGCGGGGACGACGGGCTACGCGGGAGCGGCGGCGGCGCTCGCCGACGGTTCACCCCCGCGTGCGCGGGGACGACGACGAAACCCGGAAAGGCCCGCAAAACGCGGGCGGTTCACCCCCGCGTGCGCGGGGACGACGTCGTGGGTGTCCAGCCGAACAGGCTCGCCGACGGTTTACCCCCGCGTGCGCGGGGACGACGAAGACGACGCAGCGTAGCGGCCCCGAGCGGCGCGGTTCACCCCCGCGTGCGCGGGGACGACCCCCGCTCCCCTTCGCCTCCGCGCGCAGCCCGCCCGGTTCACCCCCGCGTGCGCGGGGACGACGCGTCGTCGCGACGGTGAGCACCTGGCCCTCGTCCGGTTCACCCCCGCGTGCGCGGGGACGACACAAGCCTTTATTCTTTCTTTCTTTCTTTCTTTCGGTTCACCCCCGCGTGCGCGGGGACGACTCTTCGGAATCACAAAGAAATCTGGCGAATCTATGGGCGGATGTCAAAGAGCCGAAGGGTTCAGGGAGGGCGCGGACCGCCTAGATTCGGCAGGTGTCGTCTTCCCGCCGACGACGTAGCTCTTCAGAAACGGGTCAGCGGCGCCTCATGAGCTGGAGACCGTCGAAATCCACCACGGATCGCGTCGGATCGCCTGAGGACTCGAAACGAAAACCCTGCTCGTTCGGGGTTCTCACGATCATGACTGCGCCTCGGCCAGACTTTCGGACGCTTTCCCATAGCTTCAGCCGAACTCGAGCCGAAATCTGACCGACGAACACGCCGGCATGCACTTCTAGCATCCACCGTGTGAGAAGGCCGCGAAGCGAAGGACGAGCGGACTCCACGACGAAGACGGTCAAGGGTCCTCGCCCCTTTCCGCTGCCAGACTGAAGTTGCGACCTCCTCCGATAACCCCGACGGCTGGATCCCAAAGTCCGGTGGTCGTTTCGTCGAGTTCCTCTACTGGTTCTTCGCCCCCGCCACGAATGCCGAGCACGGTGGGGACATCTCGGACGATCCGTTCGAGGATTCGAGCGTCGCGAAACGCCTCTCGCACAAAGCGCCTGGCCATGGATTCGACGCGTCCGTCTTCGTTGGCGCTGGCGGCACGAAATGCAGCCGGGATCGAAGTTTCACACTTGTATAGGTCCGCCACGTCGTACACGAAGGCGAGCAGCTTGCCGGTGTGGATGAACCCAAGCCCTGGGCTGAAACCCATGGCGACGACTGCGCCGTGCACCACTCCATACAAGCATGCGTTGGCGGCCGAAAGGGCTCGGTTGACCGGATCAGCGGAGGCCCAGTCGTTCTTCTGATAGGAGCGTCCCGTCCAGGGAACACCCGTCTCTCGACTCCAGGTCGCGTAGGTTTCCCGGACGCGAACGCCCTCCCGCCCGCGAAGCTGCTCGATGGTCAGCCCCTCCGGCAGCGCCTCTGGAAACCTCATTCGGTACATCCGCTTGACCGTCTCCAAGCGCCGCTGCGGATCCGCCCAGGCTGCCGCCTGGGCCATCAGGTTCCCCGACTTTCGAGTCTCACCTTGCCCGGAGGCGTAGAACTTCGTGGCGTCTTCACCACACCAAACGATTGAGCACCCGCTCTTGGCAAGCGCACCTATCGCCGCATGAGTAACGACGGTCCCCGGCCCGAGTAGAAGCGTCGAAAGCGCCGCCACCGGCACGGGCGTCCGACCGTCCTCGTCAAGGATCAGGATTGCCTGGGCATCCTGTTCGATCCGCGCGTGCTCGACGTACAGGAAGGTCCAACCGTCCTTGACGCGAGGAAGGAGCGAAAGGTCGTTCCCCTTCACTGCACCGGGCCGATGCTGAGGAGACCACACCCATAAGCCTTGGCTGGGCCGATGCCGTTCGCGAGGGCCGTTCGAAACTGGTTCGGGTCGGTGATCTCGATGACACCCTCGAAGATGCTCGGGACGATGGTGATCCGCTTGTCGCTACGGCGGCCACTTCGCCGTCCTTCCTCCCGCACCCGCACCTCGCCATCGACCGGTGCGAACCCCATCCGCTCGCCTTGCCGAGCGAACCAAGCGATTCTGCCTTCGTCTCCGCGAATGGGTACTCGTTTGCCATTGCTCTTGGTCCCGTCAGGACGAGACTTGGTATCGATCCGTCTCGTGGCGTTCGCCCTCAACCGAAACCGGAGACGAGAGCCACGGTCAATCGACTTCCAAGCGTCTTCGACATTGCGAACCGCCGGGTTCTGCACCTCCCCGAGCAAGTCGAGAAGCGCCCCCTCTGGAAGCTGCGTCCAATCGGGATCGACGCGAGACTGTACGTAAAGCACGAATTGCCCGGTTCGATCGGCATCGAGACGAAAGAGGACCGACAGCTCTGCCCGCGCCGCGTCGCCTGCCTTCGGAAACGCGGACATCACCAGACGGTGGAGCTCGTGGACATCGCCGATCGCACGCTGCACGGCACGACTCGCCGGGTTCAGAACCAATCTCGACAACATCATTCGATCTTCTCCTGCGGAAGTTCGATCCACACGTTCGACACGATCCGTCGGGTGTGGCGTCTGCCGTAGAGCGCGAAGGAGATTGGGACATCCTGTCGTGCCGAACCTTCGGATGTCTCTACGACCATTCGCAACCGTCGGCCCCCTGAGCCCTCGGCCGGTGGAATCGTCGCGAGGACGGCGGCGGGATCCCCCGTGCGGACTCCAGCGAAAACAGGAAGCGACGGTACGCAGGAACGACGTCCGAGGAACAAGGGCCACCGGGGGTTCTCTAGGGCGCCAGCCACACGGTCGGCGAGGTCGTCGTCTTCCGTTCCCAGGCCGACGAGGAAGCTCGCATCCGCGAGGTAGTATCGCGTCGTCGGAACGGTCTTCGTGCCGTAAACCGCATAGGGTCGCCCAAGGAACGTCCCACCTCCTGCCGTGTGGTAGTCCGAGACGACGCGGCCCTCCCGATCGACGCGGACGGCCATCGGCATCCGCCCCAGCAAGCGAATGGTCTCGTCGTCGTCCCTGGGAACTCCAAGCGCCGCCGCGACGAGCCCCACCACGCCGCTCTTGGACGGCTCCCGTTCGGTATCTCGGGTCCCGAACCGGCCCTGGGTTCCCCACGACTGAAGAGGCCCCTCCAGCCGAAGGAGCACAGTCTTCATGCCCTCTCCCATCGAAGGGCACCGACGATCGCGCTCACGAGAGCATCCATGTCGGAGAGCCGCTCCGTTCCCGTCGGCGCCGGTGCGCCCAGGTCACGGTCAGCGATCGTCCACCCGGTCGCTTTGGCTGTGTTCCCTTGCATCTTCGTCACCCGATCGAAATAGGCCTCCAGTGCGGCCACCGATCGGGTCACGAGGTCCGCGTCGCCCTTGGGCCGGACCGGCGTCAGAAACGCATTCGCCAGGGAGACGGGCATTCCCGATTCGCGGACGACCGCGAGCACGTAGCTGGGAGGGTTGTGGGCGGCAGTCCCGTTCTGCTTTCCCGTGGGCACCGCGAGAAATACGGCCCGTACGAATGCTTCGATGGTCGTCTTGGCCAGATCGTGATCCGCACCGAGATTCCGGAGAAGATCCTGGCTGTCGAGGACGGCATACCGGTAGAAGCAGCTCGAATTGAACCCGACGGTTCCCATCATGTCGGAGCCAGCGGAGTCGCCCGGCTTCAGATCGTCGACCGCCGTGAAAAAGTCGAACTCGGCCTCGAGGCGATTGGTCGAGACTGCGTGCGCCACTTGACACGCTGCATCCACGTTCCAGTCAGGCTTGTCGGCGATCATCCGGCCGAATAGCACGAGATCCGCTGCGCGCGTTCCATCCGCGAGGATCTCCTCGATCTTCCTCTTCAGCTCCTTGTCGAGCGTCGCCTTCGCCTTCGCCTTTGCCTTCGCCCGCTTGCTTCCCATCAACGCCGCCCCGTCGTCGGTCTCGGAATCGGAGTTGTCTCCATTGGCGGCAGCCGCTGCCCCAAGGGTGGCGAGCACATCCCAGTTCTCGGTGACCACCGCGGCGAGCAACTTGATGGTCTTCCGCGGCAAGAAGAGAAGGTATTCGGTCTTGAAGTCGTCCTTGGCTCCTTTCACTCCCAGGCCCACACCTTGGATCGCCGCCCGAGTGGCCGCAATGGCTTCCGCCTCGGGACGACCGAAGTGCGAAGCCAACTCGTCCGCGACTCGGGCGACGAGCCGCTTCGTCCTGGCCGCGAGGGCCGATTCTTCGACGAGGCCATGTTGCACGAACGCCTGCCGAATCGCCCTCTTCAGACACTGGCTCGAAATGCGAGCCCGGCGGTATCCGCCGAGCTCACACTCCTTGGGAGCTCCCGTGTCGTCGCGATTGAGATTGGATGGAGCGAAGTTCTGCAGCAGATGGATCTCGATCTTCATCACGCGTTCTCCTGTTCTCTGGTTGACTGCTCGGACCGCTCGGTGGACCAGAAGTCCCGCGCCCAGCGGCGCTGGACCCACCGGTCCTCGTGCTCCCAGTTTCGAAGCGCATCGAGGATTCCGGACCAATCGAAGGTGCGGTCGTGACTCCGGCAGAGAGAAACCGCGTGCCGGAGATGGTTCGGGAGGTCCTCGACATGGGAGTCGAGGAGACCGACGAAGCGCTTCTCGACGCTGTCGCTATCCGTCTCCAACCTGATGGAGCGGAGCGCGAATGCGATGGAGCGGGTTCCGGAAACGGGATGAAGGGCGAAGAGAGCCGCTACCGTCACTAGGGAACGCTCGTCGGATGGCCTCGAATCCATTGGGAAGAAGCGCGCGACGAACGGGTACACGGCGCTCTCGCGTCCGGGTGAGAGGCCTTTCCTCAACTCTGCGAGGGCGGCTCGATCGTCTCGAGCCGCCATCGACTCGAGCATCTCGATCAGGGGGTGGTGAACCTTGTTCATGAACGTGACTCCTCTGCGGATTGGGTACCGAGCTTCGCGAGCATGGCTCGAAGGAAGGATTCGGCGTTCGCCGCTCCCTTCAGAATTCGTGCAGAGGTGCCGAGGGACTTCTGGGCGGTTTCGAACCCTCGGGCCGCACAAGTAAAGAGATCGGAGCGGAGCCTGGAGAGCAACTCGTCGCAGTTCGTCGACGCGATCCGACCCATGAACTCATCAAAGCACGCGGCCGCGCTTCCCCAGTAGGATTCCATTCCTCCCAGGGTTCGGGAGAGTTGGTTGACATCGCTGGAAACCGGGACCCGTTCTCCGGGAGAGAGGACCTTCTCGGCCAGCTTGAAGAGGCTTTGCGAGAGCGCGGATCCGACGAACTCCGAAAGGGCCACCGCCTCCCGGATTGCTTCCTCCACCGCAGGATCGCCGATCGAGGAGGCGAGTACCGGCAGTCGCTCCGCACGCGTGAACAAGATTCGCGCCTGATCGCCTCGCAACCCCATTACCTCCAGGTCGACCCGGCGATTTCTCGGCACCACGGCGCGAATCTCACGTGCAGAGAACTGCTCGACGGCGGCCGGCCGCTGGGACGAATCACTCCCCGCAAGGAGGGCTACGCTGTCCCTGAACAGTGCTCGTTCCGGCTCGAATCGAACGGGGTTGACGCCCTTCTTCTTGTCGATCTGAAAGGCCATCATCGGATCACGAACGTCGCCTTCCAGAAACCTGCCGACACAGTAGACCACGCCGTTCACCCGGGATCGGTCCTCCGTCAGCGTCAGTTCGAGTCTGCGGCTCTGCCACGTAAGCAATTCCAGCCATCCGTGCGGCGTGCGTCTTTCGATCGTGCATGTCGGTCCCTCCCATGCCGGGAGGTCCCTTCTTGAATCGCCCGGGATCGGCCGTTCCTCCTTCGGGTTGTAGACCACGAGATTCAGCATGAGGGTCTCGAAGAGGTTCCGTCCGGTGAGGAAGACGACCGCGCCACGGTTCAAGGGGGCCGCAGTCGCGGAATCGGGTTCCCCCTTCTTTCGAATGAGACCTCCCTGGACGAACGCCTGAACTGCAACCAGGCCTCTTGCCGCTTCTGCGAAGGAGAGGGCGTCATCAAACGAGGTCGGTCGATGCTCGAAGACGTGCCGCGGCCCTCCGTAGTTCGAGCGCTCGAAGACGAGGCGGGCGATGGGGTCAGGCTCGAAGGGTAGCCCCCGCACCTGGAAGAATGGGCGCTCCGCATCCAAGAGGTCGAAGCGATTTCTCCAAGTATCGAGATATTTCTTGATCACGCCATCATCAAACTGGCCCCGTTCCCAGAGCCGAACCCATGCGGATCGACTGGACGGACCGAAACACCGATGCACGATCGCGAGGAGCAGCCGGTGGAGCGATGCGGTGACGAGGGGCGATGAATCCGCCAGCGCCCTGAGCTGGTGAGCTCGAATCAGAGCCTCCTCCAAGCCGACTTCGACGGGTAGTCCGTCCTGGTCCTCGCAGGGGAGCCACGGCTCTCGGGTCAGATCGAAGGAAGGGTTGGTCATTTCGCTCCTCTGAGTTCCAAGACGAGTCCGAGTTGCTCGTCGAGGCGAAGAAGATGGGCGCCGACGACTTCACCTGCGCCAAAACCGGAAATCGCTCGAATCCCTTGGAGCCGCGAAACCTTTGACCATCCCTTGGGACAGGCCTTCTCTCGAAGACCTCGGACGACGGTTGGATTCGAGATCTTCACCACTCGTCGAAGGATCTCATGTGTCAGTTCGGGTCCGGGCCGCTCACCCCATGGATGTACGGCCATACCCGCCCCCAGGCTCCATCCTTCCTCGGACTCCAGGACCGAGACGACCTCGGTCGAAGGACCACCGAGGCGAGTCTCCGCGCGGAGATCCTCGTGAAGGTTGGGATCGTCCTCCAAGTAGACACCAAAGTCCGAGAAGGGATCGTCCTCGGCCCGGGGTGACCGCAATAGGCGCGACCTGGCGCGAAAGCTCGCGGTATTCTCCCGGCGTTCGGCCTTCGAACGAGCCGCCTCGAGATCCGGATCGGCGTCCTCGGAGTATGTTTGCTCGATCAGCGGCTCGATCTCGCGAGGGAGGGTGACGTGTTCGCGCCCTTCCAGTGCTCGAAGGGTGCGGCGGAGGACCCACTCGTCATAGACGCTCGCGATGTCCGCCAGTGGCACCTCGGCTGCGTTTCCGTTCGGTGCGAGCAACATCAGCTCGGCGTCTCGAAGATGGGGCGGACGATCCTCCCGATCATGTCTGTGAAGGCGCCCGGCGCGCTGTAGCACGAGGTCCACCGGCGCCAGGTCGGTCGCGAGAAGGTCGAAATCGACATCGAGGCTCTGTTCAAGGACCTGGGTGCCCACCACGATGGCCCTACGGGGCCGCACCCGCCCCTCGCCAGGAGGCCCCAGGAGTTCTTCCAGGCGCCGTTCCCTCTCCAGGCGCGCATGAGCGGGAAACCGCGCGTGGAGCAGGAGGAGTTCCACGTCCGCAGGGATTCGGCCGCCACCTCGCATCTCCAGCAGCGACCTGAACGCCTCCTGCGCGCGCCGTACCGTGTTGACGATCAGCCCCGCGCACCCACCCTCCGCCACCCGTTCGACGATCGTCGGCAGCGCGCTCGACAATTCCGGAGCGAGTCGCCGCAGACGCACCGGTTTCGCCGGGGTCTTCGGAGTGACCGAGACGGCGGTGATGCCCCGCCGGCCCGCCACGGTGATGCGAGGATACGGAGCCGAAGGCTCGTCGTCGGGACGACCGCTGGTGAACGCCTCCAGGAGGCGCTTCCGTCTACGCGCAGGGAGCGTCGCGGACAGAAGCACCACGGTGGCCCCCATCGCACCTAGCCATGCGACGAGCCGATCGAGGATTTCGCTCGTATAGGCATCATACGCGTGCACCTCGTCCAGGACGACGGTCTTTCCGGCGAGCCCGAATAGCCTGACGAAGCCGTGTCTCGCTCGAAGTACGCCCAGCAGCGCCTGGTCGATGGTACCGACCGCATATGTCGCAAGCAGCGCCCGGTTCCTGCGCGTGAACCAAGTCTCTGCAACGACGCTCCCCAGCCGCTCGTCTTCGTCGTAGACGCCCCGGACCAGGGCCCGGAAGTCGGGATGGAATGGTGCGTCCCCATGGACGAGTTGCAGGTTGGACGGCTCTCCCGCGTGCGCCTCCTCCAGGAAGGCGCGGACCCTTCGCAGCATCTGGTTCGACGTCGCCTGGGTCGGAAGGCCGATGAAGAAGCCAGCGTGGCCGCCTTCTCCTCCCCTTCTCTCGGCGAGGAGCAGCGCCGCCTCCGTCTTCCCCTCTCCCATGGGCGCCTCGATGAGTACGAGGCTCGGCTCGTCCATCTCCGTGGCGGCTCGTTCCACCGCTTGGTGAAGCGGCCATGGCTCCTTTCGAAAGAGGTCGACAAACGAGCACGCCGACGTCGGAGGCGCCCGGCGCATGCCAATCCTGGAAATTGCGGTACTGGCCTGAGTTCGCGCGCAGTTCCAATACGATCCCGTTTCCAAATCCGGCGCCCGGTAGGGGAACGCCTCCTCCATGGAGCCGATCCAGTCTGCGACCGAAACGAGCCCGGCGAGCAGTGCGAAGAACGCATGCTCTCCCTTCGGAATTGATGCAACGAAGGGATGCTCCACCCCAAGTGCCTGAAACACGTCGGCCGTGATGCGCTCCCTCGAACGTCCCCACACGGAGCTCCTCCCGATCTCCCGGGGGCCTGGTCGACGGTCGAGGTCCGAGTCAGAAGGGAACCTTCCATGATGAGCGGCGACGGCTCGTGCGATTCGGTATGCGGCAAGCGCTTCCACACCGGCATTCTCGAGCACTTCGCTAGCGAGGATCGCAGACAGCTTCCCGTGGTCGCGGGCGTCATGCGGAGGGTTGATGTCGAAGTCGCGATCGCGCAGCTCGGAAACGGCAGAATCCCATTTTGCCTGGAACGGGGGCGAGGCCTTTCCCAGGTCATGCAGGGCGGCGGCCGCTGCGAGTCGCGGCACCGCCTGGGGATCGTCGGGTCCGCCGAACGGTGCAAGCAGCGAATCCACCACCCGGGTCGACAGCACGCTCGAGACGAGTTCGTGCACGACCGCCGCGACATCGAGCATGTGAAAAAGCAACGGATGTGCCGGGTTGGATTTCTGGTCGCCTGGGCGCGCCTTGCCCCACAGGCAGAGCTCGATTCGGGTCCCTGCCTTGGCAAACCAATCGCCTGCGCTCCGAGCTACCACCCGGCAGCCATCGGCCGCCGTGTTCACTGTCCGATTGCCTGGCATCGAAGGGGAGACGCATCCAGTTGCGATTTCCCTTCACTTGCCCCGCTCCTTTCCTGTGGAGAAGGCACAGGAGCACCGCTTCACGAGGCCAAATGCGGTCGTCCGGGCCCGCTAGGACCTCGCGGCGGCCTTCCTGCGGGCGCCGAGGTGGGCCTTGAGGTAGCGGCCCGGCAGCTCGTGCCCGACGAGCGACTGGGCCAGCTCGCCCGCCGCCACGAGGCGCTCGAGATCCACGCCGTGGCGCACGCCCAGGCCGTCGAGCATGTAGACGAGATCCTCGGTGGCCAGGTTGCCGGAGGCACCGGGGGCGTAGGGGCAGCCGCCCAGGCCGCCGACGCTGGCGTCGAGGGTGGAGATGCCCATGGAGAGGCCCACCAGCGCGTTGGCGAGGGCGGTGCCGCGGGTGTCGTGGAAGTGCAGCGCCAGCTTCTCGGACGGGATCCGCTCGAGCATCATCCCCACGATCCGCTCGGTCTGCCCCGGGGTCCCCACGCCGATGGTGTCGCCGAGCGACACCTGGTAGCAGCCCATGCCCAGGAGCCTCTCGACGATCTCCACCGAGCGCGCCGGATCGACCCGGCCCTCGTAGGGGCAGCCCCACACCGTGGAGACGTAGCCGCGCACCCGCATGCCCGCGTCGCGGGCGGGGCCGATCACCTGCTCGAAGGCCTCGAAGGTCTCGGCGATGGTCTTGTTGACGTTCTTCTCGTTGTGGGTCTCGGACGCCGAAAGGAAGACGGCCCCCTCCGGTACCTTGGCGGCGAGGGCGCTCTCGAGGCCCCTGGCGTTGGGCACCAGGGCGGAGAAGGTGACGCCCTCCCGCACGCCCACCCGCGACGCCACCTCGAGGGAGTCGGCGAGCGGCGGGATCCACTTGGGCGAGACGAAGGAGGTGATCTCGATCCGCTTCAGCCCCGCGTCGGCCAGCGCCGCGATGAGCGCGAGCTTGCCCTCGGTGGGCACGATCGCCGACTCGTTCTGGAGGCCGTCGCGGGGCCCCACCTCGTAGATCGAGACCTCGGACGGAAGGCTGCGGCCCAGCAGCGACGGCATCGTCGTCCTCCCTGCCCGGCCGCGCCGGGCGGCTTCCTCGCCCCGGTGAAGGAGCCGACCGCGTCAGGCGGCCTCGGCCCGGTGGCGGATGTTGTCCCGGACCCAACTGATCACCTGCTCGGTGGTCGTGCCCGGGAGGAAGACCTCCCGGATGCCCTTCTTTCGCAGCGGCGGGATGTCGTCCTGGGGGATGATCCCGCCCAGGAAGACCGCGATGTCGCCGGCGCCCTGCTCCTCGAGCAGATCGATCACCGCCGGCGCCAGGGTCATGTGCGCCCCCGACATGATGGAGAGGCCGATCCCGTCGACGTCCTCCTGGATGGCGGCGGCGGCGATCATCTCGGGGGTCTGGTGGAGCCCCGTGTAGATCACCTCGAAGCCGCCGTCGCGCAGGGCGCGGGCGATGATCTTGGCGCCGCGGTCGTGGCCGTCGAGGCCGGGCTTGGCGACCAGGATGCGGATCTTGCGTGCTGCCATCAAACGAACTCCGACCGAAAGCCGGTCACCTGTGCGAGGCGCCCGGCCGCAAGGGTGTGGAGGGACTCTCGCACGAAATCCGCGCGAGCGCCCGCAGGTCCCGACCGGGCTAGAACCGGCCCGCTTCGCGGTAGGTCCCGAAGACCTTCCGGAAGACGTCGCAGACCTCGCCCAGGGTGGCGTAGGCCCGCACGGCGTCCAGCACCGAGGGCATCAGGTTCTCGCCGCTCTCGGCGGCCTTCTCCACCGCCGCCAGCGCCTGCTCCCACTTGACCGGATCGCGGGTGGCGCGCACCTGCCGGACCCGCTCGATCTGCTCCTGGGCGAGGGCGTCGTCGATCTTGAGGAGGTCGATCGGCGTCTCGCGCTCGGACTGGAAGGCGTTGATGCCGACGATGATCCGGTCCTTGCTCTCCACCTCCTTTTGGTGGCGGAACGCGGATTCGGCGATCTCCTTCTGCGGGTAGCCCTCCTCGACCGCGCGGATGATGCCGCCCATGTCGTGGATGCGGTCGATGTACTCCATCGCCCGCTTCTCCATCTCGTCGGTGAGGTACTCCACGTAGTAGGAGCCGCCCAGGGGATCGACCACCCGATCGGCGCCGGACTCGTTGGCGATGATCTGCTGGGTGCGCAGGGCGATGGTGACGCTCTCCTCCGTGGGGAGCGCATAGGTCTCGTCCAGCGAGTTGGTGTGGAGCGACTGGGTGCCGCCCAGCACCGCGGCAAACGCCTGCAGCGCCACGCGCACCACGTTGTTGTAGGGCTGCTGGGCGGTGAGGGACACGCCCGCGGTCTGCGCGTGGGTGCGCAGCATCCACGAGCGGGGATCCTTGGCGCCGAAGCGGTCGCGCATGACCCGCGCCCAGATCCGGCGGGCGGCCCGGAACTTGGCGACCTCCTCGAAGAAGTCGTTGTGCACGTCCCAGAAGAAGGAGAGCCGCGGGGCGAAGTCGTCCACGTCCATGCCGCGGGCGACGCACTCCTCCACGTAGCCGATGCCGTCGGCGAGGGTGAAGGCGAGCTCCTGCACCGCCGTCGCCCCCGCCTCGCGGATGTGGTAGCCCGAGATCGAGATCGGGTTGAACCGGGGCATGTGCTTCGACGCCCACTCGATCATGTCGATCACGATCCGCACCGCGGGCCGCGGTGGGACGATCCACTCCTTCTGCGCGATGTACTCCTTGAGGATGTCGGCCTGGATGGTGCCGCCGAGCTTCTCCGGGCCGACCCCCTGCTTCTCCGCCGTGACCACGTAGCAGGCCAGCGCATAGATGGCGCTCGCGTTGATGGTCATGGAGGTGGTGACCTTGTCGAGCGGGATCCCCTCGTAGAGGATCTCGAAGTCGGCGAGGCTGGAGACGGCCACGCCCTCCTTGCCCACCTCGCCCCGGCTCATGGGGTGGTCGGCGTCGTACCCCATGAGCGCGGGCATGTCGAAGGCGGTCGAGAGGCCGGTCATGCCGTGCTCGAGCAGGTACTTGAACCGCTTGTTGGTGTCGGCCGGGGTGCCGAAGCCCGCGAACTGGCGCATGGTCCAGGTGCGGCCCCGGTACATGGTGGCCTGCGGGCCCCGGGTGAACGGGAACTCGCCGGGGAAGCCCAGATCGCGCAGGTAGTCCTCCTGGGCGCGATCCGCGGGGGTGAGCACGTCGAGGATGGGGATGCCCGAGTCGGTGACGAACGCCTCGCGGCGGGGCTTCATCCGCTGGGTGGCCGCGGCGAGGGCGCCCTTCTCCCAGGCCTTCTTCGCGGCCGCGACCTCGCGCAGCGCGGCCCGGTCGTAGGTGCGGGTGGGGGCGGCCTTGGCAGCCTTGCGGGCCGGCGCCTTCGCGGCCTGGCGCGCCTTGGCGATCGCCTTTCCTGCGGCCTTCTTCACCGAAGTGACGGCGGCGGCGACTCGCTTCCCCGGCGCCTTCGCCACCGCCCGGGCGCGGGTCCCTGCCACCGCCTTCGCCGCGCGGGCCTTCGCCTGGGTGGTGGAGCGGGCGGGCGTCCGGGCGGCTCCCTTCACCGCCTTCGTCGCGGTACGGGCGGGCGCCTTGGCGGCGCCCTTCGCCGTCTTCGGGGCCGATCGGCCGGGCGCCCTGCCGGCCGCCTTCACCGTCTTGGCCGCCGATCGGGCCGGCGCCCTCGCCGCCCCGCGGCTGGCCTTCGCCGTGGAAACCCGGGCCACCTTGGCGGCGCCCCTCGCGGGCGTGCGCGCCGTCTTCCGAACGCTCGGCTTCTTCATCGTTCGCTCGCTTTCGCGCAAACGCGCGTCATCCGCGCAAGATCTCGCGCGCGATCACCACGCGCTGGATCTCGCTCGTGCCTTCATAGATGGTCGTCACCCGGGCGTCGCGCAGGTGCCGCTCCACCGGGAACTCGTCCACATACCCATACCCACCGTGGATCTGCACCGCGTGGGCGACCACGCGGTTGACCGCCTCGGAGGCGAAAAGCTTGGCCATCGACGCCTCCCGCGTGAAGGGGCGCCCGTTCTCCTTGAGCCACGCCGCCCGCAGGGTGAGGAGCCTCGCGGCGTCGAGCTCGGTCTTCATGTCGGCCAGCTTGAACGACACCCCCTGGAAATCCGCGATCGGCCTGCCGAACGCCTGCCGATCCTTGGCGTAGGCGATCGACGCCTCCAGGGCCGCGTACCCGATGCCGAGCGCCTGGGAGCCGATGCCGATGCGGCCGCCGTCCAGGGCGATCATGGCCCACTTGAAGCCGTCGCCCTCCTCGCCCATCAGGTTCTCGGCGGGGATCTCGCAGTCCTCGAACGTCAGCGGAACGGTGTGGGACGCGCGAAGGCCCATCTTGTCCTCGGCCTTGCCGACGTGGAGGCCCTTGGTGCCGCCCTCCACCAGGAAGCAGGAGATCCCCTTGGAGCCGGGCGCCTTCGAGGTGCGCGCCCAGACCACCATCACGCCGGCGACGTCCCCGCTGGTGATCCACTGCTTGGCGCCGTTGAGCACCCAGCGATCGCCCCTCCGCTCCGCGAAGGTGGCCATGCCGGCAGGATCGGATCCCGCCTGGGGCTCGGAGAGGGCGAAGGCGCCGGCCACGTACTCGCCCGAGGTGAGGCGGGTGACGTACCTGCGCTTCTGCTCCTCGGTGCCCGCCCGGCAGATCAGCTCGGCGCACATGTTGGTGACGCCCATGGCCACCGCCGCCGAGGCGTCGCCCGCCGCGATCTCGGTCATGGCGAGGGAGTAGGCGATCGCGCCCGCCTCCGCCCCGCCGTAGGCCTCGGGGACGTTGACGCCCATGAGGCCCAGGGCCGCCATCTCGGCCAGCTCCTTGGCGGGGAAGACCTCGCCGAGATCGCGATCCCTCGCGCCCGGGGCGAGCTTCTCCCGCGCGAAGGCGCGGGCGGCGTCTCGGATCGCCGTCTGGTGTTCCCTCAGCTCGAAGACCATGTCACTTTCCCTTGGGACCGGGCTTCTTGCCGCCGACGGGCTTGAGGTCGAAGGGGAACTCCACCGGCTGGGGATCCGGGGGCCGCGGGAACTCCCAGAAGCGGATCGCCTGGGCGATGCACTCGGTGACCAGCGGATCGGAGATCTCGCTCCTCTTCACCTTCACGTCGGCGGCGAGGCCCTGGAGGGTGATGGTCCAGCTCATCACCACCCGCCCGGCGGGCGCCGTCTCGGCGTTGGCGCCTCGCCGCGCCATCGCGTCCTCGTAGCAGGCCTGGATCTGCTCCCCGTGGGCGCGCACCACCTGCAGCACGTTCTCCCGGGTGAAGGGAAGATCGCGGGGCCGCGGCGGCAGGGTCTCGTCGGGGGCAGGCGGCAGGGTCCCTCCAGGCTCCTTCGTCGGCGCCGCCGGCTCGGGGACGTCGCGGGCGGGACCGGACGCGAACGCGCCGATCGGTAGGAGCAGCACCACCAGCGGGAGGACCCGTCGAATCATTCCTACCCCTTGAGGAGGGAAGCCGAGATCACGACGCGCTGGATCTCGCTGGTTCCCTCGTAGATCTCCGTGATGCGGGCGTCCCGGTAGTGCCGCTCCGCGTCGAACTCCTTCGAGTAGCCGTACCCGCCGTGGATCTGGATGGCCTTGTGGGTGACCCGATGGCTCATCTCCGAGGCGTAGAGCTTGGCCATGGCGGACTCCGCGCTGTGGCGGACCCCCTTGTCCTTGAGCGCCGCGGCCCGCAGCACCAGGAGCCTGGCGGCGTCGATCTCGGTGGCCATGTCGGCCAGCATGAACGAGATCGCCTGGTGGCTGGCGATGGGCTTGTCGAAGGTCTTGCGCTCCTTCGAGTACGCCAGCGCCTCCTCGTACGCCGCCCGGGCGATGCCGAGCGCCTGGGCGGCGATGCCGACCCGGCCGCCGTCCAGGGTGCCGAGGGCGATCTTGAAGCCTTCGCCCTCCTTCCCCAGCATCTGCGAGGCGGGGACCTTCACGTTTTCGAAGAAGAGCGAGCACGATCCCGACGCCGTTATGCCCAGCTTGCGGTCCGGCGGCGCCCGGGTGACGCCCGGGGTGTCGAGGTCCACCAGGAACGCGGTGATGCCCTTGTTGCCCTTGGCTTTGTCCGTCATCGTGAACAGGACGATGGCGTCGGCCTGGGGTCCGTTGGTGATCCAGTTCTTGGAGCCGGTGATCCGGAAGAAGTCGCCGTCCCGGACCGCGACCGTCTTCTGGGCGGCGGCGTCCGATCCGGCCTCCGGCTCGGTGAGGCCGAAGCAGCCCAGCTTCTCGCCGGTGGCGAACGGCTTCAGCCAGCGCTCCTTCTGCTCGTCGGTGCCGAACTTCAGCACCGGATCGCAGTAGAGCGAGTTGTTGACGCTCATGATCACGCCGGTGGAGGCGCAGCCACGGCTGATCTCCTCCATGGCCAGCGCGTAGGACACGTTGTCGGCCCCGGCCCCGCCCCACTCCTCCGGCACCGCGATGCCCAGGAGCCCCAACTCCCCGAGCTTCTTGACCGCCTCCGCGGGGAAGCGATGTTCCTCGTCCCACCTCCGCGCGTTCGGGGTGAGCTCGCGCTCGGCGAACTCCCGGCAGGTGTCGCGCAGCATCTGCTGGGTCTCGGTCAACTCGAAGTGCATCTGGATCTCCCGGCGCATGAAACGCCGTGTCTCGAACGTGCGCATCATCCTCGCCGAAGCGATTCCTGACAAGGGAAACGCTCGGTCGACGTCGATCAGCGCCCCTGGAAGTTCGCGGGCCGCTTCTCGAGGAACGCGCGCATGCCCTCCTTCTGATCCTCGGATCCGAAGAGCACGCCGAAGGTCTCCTGCTCGAGGAGGTTGGCGGTGCGCGGATCGCAGGAGGCGCCCTCGATCACCACCCGCTTCATGGCGGAGATCGCGAGGGGCCCCTTGGAGGCGATCTTCCTGGCGATGCCGTCCACGGCGTCCCGGAGCTCTGCGGCCGGGAAGACCTCGAGGGCGAGGCCGATCTCGCGCGCCTTCTCCGCGGGGATGATGTCGCCGGTGAAGCAGAGCTCGAGGGCGCGCATGGGGCCGATCTTGCGGGGCAGGCGCTGGGTGCCGCCGAAGCCGGGGATCACCGCGAGGTTGACCTCGGGCTGCCCGAACTTCGCCTTGTCGGAGGCGTAGATGAGGTCGCAGGCCAGCGCGACCTCCATGCCGCCGCCCAGGGCGAAGCCGTTCACCGCCGCGATGGTCGGCACCGGGAGCTTCTCGAGCTTCTCGAAGACGCGGTGCCCCACCGACGAGAAGACCCGGGCGCGAGTGGCGCCCATGTCCGCCATCTCGGCGATGTCCGCGCCGGCCACGAACGCCTTCTCGCCGCCGCCGGTGAGCACCAGGACCCGCAGGGCGGGATCGGCGGCCAGGTGGTCGAGGGCCTTCTCCAGCTCGAGGAGGGTCTCGGTGTTGAAGGCGTTGAGGGCCTTGGGGCGGTTGAACTCGATCCACGCGATGCCGTCTTCACGGACCGAGAGGGAGAGATTGGAGAACTCCATGGTGAAAACTCCTATCCTTCTTGTGATTGAACCCGGAAGACCACCTCTTCGGCCACCGGCGCTCCCACCGGCACGAAGAGGAAGAGCGCGTCGAAGCCGGGCCCGGCGTAGACCCACGCCTCCAGGGCGCCCTCGACGATGCGCTCGTCCGGTTCTCCGTTGGCGGACTCGATCTGCGCCCGGGTGGAGGGCAGGCCCGAGGCGCCGCCGTCGTTGAGGGCGACGCCGATCTCCACCACCCGGTCGCCCTCGAGGACGACGTTCATCCCGTCCCAGAAGAGCTGCGACTCGTTGCGGCTCCGGGTCTCCACCCGCTCCGGATCGCCGAGCCTGTCTCGCACCTCCCGCCAGGAGGCGTCGAGCCACAGGCCCCGGATCGGCAGCGGACGCCGGATCACTTGGCGGCGTAGGTGTGGAAGCCCCTGCCCGTCTTGCGCCCGTACCAGCCCGCGTCCACGTACTGCTTGAGGAGCGGGTTCGGCCGGTACTTGGGATCGCCCAGCCCCTCGTGGAGCACCTTGGCGATGTAGTAGACCGTGTCGAGGCCGATGAAGTCGGCGAGCTCGAGGGGGCCCATCGGCTGGTTGGTGCCGAGCTTCATCGCGGTGTCGATGTCGGCAGCGCTCGCCACGCCCTCCTGCAGCGCCTGGCAGGCCTCGTTCAGCATCGGGATGAGGATGCGGTTCACGATGAAGCCGGGGAAGTCGGTGGAGAGCACCGTCGTCTTGCCCAGCCGCTCGGCGAGCGCCTTGGTCGCGGCGTAGGTCTCGTCGGACGTCTGGGCGCCGCGGATGATCTCCACCAGCCTCATCACCGGCACCGGGTTCATGAAGTGCATCCCGATGACGCGCTCGGGCCTTTGCGTGGCGGCCGCGAGCCGGGTGATGGAGATCGAGCTGGTGTTGGAGGCGAGGATCCCGCCGGGCGCGATCACCTCGTCGAGGGCGCGGAAGAGGTCCTTCTTGAGCTCCTCCCGCTCGGTGGCGGCCTCGACCGCCATGTCGAACCCCTTCGCTGCGGACATGACGCCCGCGGGGGTGATCCGCCCGAGGATCTCGTCGCGGGCGGAGGCCTCCATCTTTCCCTTCTCGACCAGCCTGTCGAGCCCCTTGGCGATGCGCGCCTGGCCCGCCTTGGCGGCTTCGAGGTTCACGTCGACGAGGGCGACGTTGATTCCGGCCTGGGCGGCCACCTGGGCGATGCCGCCGCCCATCTGCCCGGCGCCGACTACGGCGAGGCTCCCGATCTGCATCTGCTCTCTCCCGGATCGAAACGTTCGGATTCGGGGCGGTTTGTACCCATCGCCGGAAGGACGGGTCAAGCGCGGAGCAGGCCGGGAGCCCCCCGCCCGGAAGGCTACGGCGCGGTCGTGAACGACGCCAGGGCGGTGATGTGGACCTCCTGGACGGCAGCGGCGGTGAAGATCCGATAGAAGCCGGCTCCCGACCCGTCGGTGAGGCCGTCCCCATCCATGGGCTTGCCCTTGAAGGAGTAGACCGACCACTTCACCAGCGCGTTGCCGGGGATGCCACCGCCGAGCGGCTCCAGATCGGGGAGCTTGAGGGTCGTCGCGGATCCGGGGACGATGAACGCGTAGTTCGCGCCGGGCGCCAGGACGAAGACCCAGTTGACGTCCGCTCCCGGCAGGGGCGTCCACCCGAGGGTCGGGGTCGACGACACGCCCGTCTGACCCTCCTCCGGAAGCACCGTCTTCACGACCGTCTTGTCGGGGAGCCGGAGCGCCGTCTCCCCTCCGAGGGAGAGCGAGCTCGCCACCAGCGCCTGGTTGCCATCGGGGTCGAATCCGTTGATCAAGACCCGCGACGGCCCTTGCGGGAGGGAGATCGAGTATTCGTCGGTGGTGGGCAGACTCTCGAAGACGTTGAATCGGAAGCCGTGCACGGTGAACGAGGTGAGGTTCACGCTCGGGTTCGCCGAGTAGGCGCCGAAATCCGGTTTGATCTTCGACTCGGCCGACGCCGGCGGCCCCATGCCGAGCTCGATCTCCAGCGAGTCCGCGGTGTCGCCGTCGCGCAGCGTCACCTGGGCCTTCCCCGCGTCGAAGACCTCGACGGCGGTCCCCCCTGCGTCGTTCACGAGGAGCGCCATCGCGTTCGCCGGCCGCTCCTTGGGGCCGAACCACAGCGCGTTGTTGCCGAAGGTGCCATCGGGATCCGCCTGAAGGAGGGAGAGGCTCTCTCCGTCGAAGCCGATGACGATCGCCTTCCCGGCGAGGGGAAAGAGGTCCGTGTCGTCGCTTCCGACCGTCCCCGAGACCTGCATCGACCTCGGGCGGACGAAGCCCGAGGCGACCTGCTGGATCGGGACGACCGGATTGCGCCGACGCAGCCCGACGAGGTGAAGGAAGTTCGAGCCCTCCGATGCGACGGTGAGCGTGTAGGTGTCCGCGACGGACGGGAACACGAACCTTCCGTCGATCCCGGTG
>DATMSB010000101.1:0-16895 GCA_035565615.1 Vulgatibacter sp.
TGTGACCATGGGGCCTCTCTAGAGGCCCAACAGCCTGCCTGAAGCGCCTGCGCCTCAGGCTGCCGGACGGTAGATCCGCGGTGCGCACGGACCGGCAAATCTAGTTGTCGCTGACCGGCAAAAGTAATTGTCGTTGATCACAGGGCAACCGTGAGCTCCTCGTGTTCCTCGACGAGATCGCGCTGGAACGAGCGCACCCGACGCTCGCGCCCCGCACCGTCCGGGATTGCCTCGAAGAGGAGCGCACGAGGCTGCTCCCACTGCCGGATCCGCCGGTCGCCACCGACCAGATCGTCCCGGTGCGGATCGACAAGACCGCCTTCTGTCGCTTCGACACGAACTCGTACTCCGTGCCGCCCGAGCACGTCGGATCGACGCTCACGCTGGCCGCCGACGATCGCGAACTCCGCATCCTCGACGGCGCCCGCCTCGTCGCGGTCCACGAACGCTCCTGGGATCGACGCCAGACGATCGAGGCCCCTGAACACCGGAAGACGATCCTCGACCAGAAGCGCGCTGGCCAGCAACCGAAGGGACGCGATCGCCTCCGCGCCGCGGTCCCTGGAATCGACGCCCTTTACGAGCGCTGGATCGACGTCGGCCGAAACCTCGGCTCGATGATCGCACGCACGCTCAAGCTCCTCGATCTCTACGGCCCCGAGCTCCTCGCCAAAGCCGTCGAGGAGGTCCTCGCTCGCGGCCTCCACGACCCGGGTGCGCTTGCGTCGCTGTGCGAGCAGCGGCGGTGCGCCATGAACGCCCCCGTCCCTCTCGATATCCCGCTGGCCGAGCACGTCAACGACCGCGACGTCATCCCCCACGCTCTGGAGACCTACGATGAAGAACGCTGACGAGATCACCCCCGGGCTGCGAAGCGTCGGAATCCGCACACCCGATGACGCACTGCGGGCGCTTCTCACCCACCTGACCAAGTCCCGCGCTTCACCGGCGGAGACGATCGAGCAGCTCGTCACGCTCGAACGCCGGGAGCGGGACACCCGCAACCTCGCGAGCAGGACCAAGAGCGCGACCCTGGGCACCTACAAGGCGCTCGACGGTTTCGACTGGAACCACCCCCGCGCGATCGACCGCGCTCTCTACGAGGAACTCCTCGACCTGCAGTTTCTCGAGCGGGGACAGAACGTTCTCTTCCGTGGGCAGAGTGGCGTCGGCAAAACCACCCTTGCGCAGAACCTGACGGACGCACCGTACGCTTCACCTCCCTCGGCGCGGCCCTCGCGGATCTTTCACGCCAGGAATCCCTCCCCGCGCTCGAGAGGCGGCTGCGGCGCTACACCGCCGTCGACCTGCTGATCCTGGACGAGCTCGGCTACCTCCCCTGCGACAGCCGCTCCGCCGACCTGCTGTACACGATCATCAGCCGTCGGCACGAGCAGCGGTCCACGATCATCACCACCAACCTCGCGTACAAGCAGTGGAGCACCATCTTCCCCGGCGCTGCATGCGTCGCCGCCCTCGTCGACCGCTTCGCCCAGCACTGCCACACGCTCGACATCGACGCCGACTCCTGGCGCAACAAGGAGGCGTCAGAGACGCGCGAGAGGAAGCGGGCGAAGTCGAGGCGCTGAGACGAAAGGAGTGGGACCAATCGGCCCCGGGCGTCCGTCGGTGCTCGGGCCGCGTCGTATCCGCCCCTCCAGGCGGCGCCGGTCGACCCGACCGTCAAATCGCTACGGATCCTCGTTGCCGTCTACACACTCTCGATGTAGACGAGAAGGAAGCCGAGATCATCCGGTCCGAGATATTCGGCAAGTTCCTCGAACTCGGTTCCTCTCGTGCGGTTGTTCGTCACCTTGGCACCCACGGGATCACTCGTCCCACTCGGAACGGTGGCAAGCGGGGAGCGTTCCATATTCAGGGGGTGATCGATATCCTCTCGAACCCCTTCTATACCGCTCGCCGTGCTGGTCCCGATGGAGAGTTGGTCGATTGCGTCTGGCCTGCCATCGTCGATGAAGACACTTTCGTTCGTGTTCAGGCGAAGCTTGGGAAGAACTCGGTCAAGCGCCCCACGGGCAAGGAATCGTCCTTCGTCTACTTGCTCGAAGGGGTGATCCGATGCTCCTGCGGTAACGCCATGATCCAGGCATCGGGAAAAGGCCGGGCGAAGCGGTACCACTATTACAAGTGCTCGAAGAAACACCGGACGGGCAACGTCGTTTGCCAGACTCGGGACGTTCCGGCCGATCTGATCGAGGTTCGTCCTCGACAACCTGCGGAAGATCGCTCTCGATGCCGACGCCATCCGCCGATCCGTGGCATCGGTCAACGCTTCCAAGGACGTTGAGCTAGCGGGCCACCGGGAAGCGAAGGCCAAGACCGATGCCGCCTTGGTCAAGGCCCGTGAGGATGCCAACCGGTTGGTCGAGTTGGTCATTGCCGCTAAGGACTCTTCCTTGCTCCTCGCCAAGCTGAAAGAGGCAGAGGCCCGCATCGCTGCCCTGGAAGGCGAGTCCCTAACGCACCGGACGGCCGTTGAGGCCATCGAAACCCGCATCCTTGAGGGGGAAGCCGTAGCCGATGGCTATCGGGCTCTAGCGGCCTACCTAGACCGCGCAATCGCCATCGATGATCGGGAGATGTTGCGGGGGCTGGTCCGGGGCTCGGTCAAGGTGATCGAGTGGAGGCAGGCCGAAGGGGAGATCAAGCGCGGGGAAGCGAAGATCGAACTCTTCGAACTGGCCCCCGGCTGGATCGATGGCCTTAAAAGCGAACGGCCGGGGGAACCGTCCTTTGGTTCCCCCAGCCGTCCTTTGTGGCGGGGTGTACGGGACTCGAACCCGTGGCCTCCGGCGTGACAGGCCGGCGTTATAACCGACTTAACTAACACCCCACATCGTGCGTCTGGTGGGCGCAGCAGGCTTCGAACCTGCGACCCTCGCCGTGTAAAGACGATGCTCTGACCAGCTGAGCTATGCGCCCGACGAAAGTGCGGGCTTTCTACCCGAGGCTCGTGGGGCGGTCAACGAAGAAAATCGCCGACCGCCCCGAAGGAGCTCCGATCAGGCGCCGGCGGGCGCCTGCTCCGCCGGAACCATCGCTCCGCCTTCCTCCTTGGGGAGGGGCCGGAAGAACTCGTCCGGGTTCTCGAGGACGAGGGCGTGGCGGAGCACCTGATCCATGTGCTCGACCGGCACGATCTCCAGGTGGTCGCGCACCACCTTGGGGATGTCCCTCACGTCCTTCTCGTTCTCGGCGGGGATCAGGATCTTCTTGATGCCGCCGCGGTAGGCGGCCATCGCCTTCTCCTTCAGCCCGCCGATGGGCAGCACCCTGCCCCGCAGCGTGATCTCGCCGGTCATGGCGATGTCGCGCCGCACCGGGACCTTGGTGCACGTCGAGATCAGCGCCGTGGCCATGGTGATGCCGGCGGACGGACCGTCCTTCGAGATCGCGCCCTCCGGCACGTGGATGTGCAGGTCGGTGGACTCGAAGTACTTCCGATCGATGCCGAAGATCGGCGCGCGGGATCGCACGTAGCTCATCGCGGCCTGCGCCGACTCCTGCATCACCTCGCCGAGCTTGCCCGTGATGATGAGCTTGCCCTTGCCCGGCATGCTGGTCACCTCGGTGATCAGCATCTCGCCGCCCACCTCGGTCCAGGCGAGGCCGGTGACGAGGCCCACCTGGTCGTGGCTCTCGGCGGTGCCGTGCTTGAAGCGGGGCTGGCCCAGGTACTTCGGCACGTTCTTGGAGGTGACGAGGAACCGGGCCTCCTTACCCTTCTTGAGCACCTTGCGCGCGATCTTGCGGCAGATCGCGTTGATCTCCCGCTCGAGGTTCCGGACGCCGGCCTCCCGGGTGTACCGGTGGATCACCATGAGGAGCGCCTTGGAGGTGAACCTCACGTCCACGTCGGCGAGGCCGTTCTGCTCCTTCGCCTTCGGCACCAGGTACCGCTCGGCGATGGAGAGCTTCTCGCGGTCGGTGTAGCCCGCGAGGCGGATGATCTCCATCCGGTCCATCAACGGCCCGGGGATGCCGTAGAGGGTGTTGGCGGTGCAGATGAACATGACCTTCGACAGGTCGTAGTCGAGGTCGAGGTAGTGATCGTTGAAGGTGGAGTTCTGCTCCGGATCGAGCACCTCCAGGAGGGCCGCCGACGGATCGCCGCGGAAGTCGGTCGACATCTTGTCGATCTCGTCCAGCAGGAACACCGGGTTGTTCGAACCCGCCTTCTTCAGCGACTGGATCAGCTTGCCGGGCATCGCGCCGATGTAGGTCCGGCGGTGGCCGCGGATCTCGGCCTCGTCGCGAACGCCGCCCAGGGAGAGCCGCACGAACTTGCGGCCGGTCGCCCGGGCGATGGACTTGGCGAGCGAGGTCTTGCCGACGCCAGGGGGCCCCACCAGGCAGAGCACCGGCCCCCGGATCTTGCCGACCAGCGACTGGACGGCGAGGTACTCCAGGATGCGCTCCTTCGGCTTCTTCAGGCCGTAGTGATCCTCGTCGAGGACGCGCTTGGCCTCGGCGACGTCGAGCTTGTCCTTGGTCGTGTCGCTCCACGGCAGGGAGAGGATCCAGTCCACGTAGTTGCGGACCACCGTGGCCTCGGCGCTCATCGGGCTCATCATCTTGAGCTTCTTGAGCTCGCGCTTGACCCGGATGGTCGCCTCCTTGGACATCTTCTTGTTCTTGACCCGCTCCTCTAGCTCCTGGACCTCGCTCTTGAACTCGTCGCGCTCGCCGAGCTCCTTCTGAATGGCCTGCATCTGCTCATTCAGGTAGTACTCCTTCTGCGTCTTCTCCATCTGCTTCTTGACGCGGGTCCGGATCTTCTTCTCGACCTGCAGGATCTCGATCTCGCCCTGCATGAGCTCGTAGAGCCGCTCCAGCCGGCGGGCCGGCGAGGGAGTCTCCAGGAGCTGCTGCTTGTCGGTCAGCTTGAGGCTGAGGTGGGCGACGATCGTGTCCGAGAGGCGGCTTGGATCGTCGATGGACGCCACCGAGGTCAGCATCTCGGGGGGGATGCGCTTGTTCAGCTTCACGTAGGACTCGAACGTGGAGTGGACGCTGCGCACCAGCGCCTCCAGCTCGACCGTCCGATCGAACTCCTCCTCGATCTCCTCCGCCTCGACCTGGAAGAAGGTGTCCGAGGGCAGGAACCGCAGGATCTTCGCGCGGCGCTTGCCCTCCACCAGCACCTTCACCGTCCCGTCGGGAAGCCGGAGGAGCTGGACGATCGTGCCGAGCGTGCCCACGTCGAAGATGTCGTCCGCCGCCGGCTCGTTGGTCTTCGCCTTCTTCTGCGCGGCGAGGAGGAGCTCCTTGTCGTGGGCCATCGCCTCCTCGAGCGCCGCGATGGACTTCTCCCGGCCCACGAAGAGAGGAACGACCATGTGGGGGAAGACGATGATGTCCCGCAGAGGGAGCAGCGGCACCTGCCGCACCTTCTCGCCCCCACCCTTCTTGTCGTCTTTGCCGAAGAACATGTGCCTTGGAACCTCTAGGTCGGATGGGCCGGACCAAGCCCCATCGTCAATCTGCCATCCCGCGCTAGGGATGTCTTGGTTTCGTCGACGACCCCTCGCCGACGCCAGGGGGAAACACGCTCCCGCGCCGCCGTCCTTCCCGGACCGCTCCCGGCCCGGCAAAACGACGACGGGCGACCGATCGGCCGCCCGCCTGGCGTCGCGCTGCCCCGCGGGGCGCCGACGTGGAGCTCTCGAGCGTCGTCAGGCGGACTCCGCCTTCTGCTCGTGGATCACGAGGGGCTTCTCCTTCTTGGTGATCGACTCCTCGCTGATCACCACCTCCCTCGCCGTCTTCTTCGAAGGGATCTCGTACATCACGTCGAGCATCGCGCTCTCGACCACCGAGCGGAGCCCGCGGGCCCCCGCCTTGTTGCGCAGGGCCTCCCGGGCGATGGCCGACAGCGCGCCCGGGGTGAACTCCAGGTTGACGCCGTCCATCTCCAGGAGCTTGCGGTACTGCTTCACCAGCGCGTTCTTCGGCTCGGTGAGGATCTGCACCAGCGCCTTCTCGTCCAGCTCCTCCAGGGTCGCCACCACCGGCAGCCTGCCGATGAACTCGGGGATCAGCCCGAACTTGAGGAGGTCCTCGGGCTCGCACTCGCGGAAGAGCTCGGTCTGGTTCTTCTCCTGCTTGGACTTGATCTCCGCCCCGAAGCCCATCTGCCTGCCGCCGATGCGGCGCTCGATGATCTGGTCGAGGCCGTGAAACGCGCCACCGCAGATGAAGAGGATGTTCGAGGTGTCGATCTGCAGGAACTCCTGCTGGGGATGCTTGCGCCCTCCCTTGGGGGGGACGTTGGCGACGCTGCCCTCGATCAGCTTGAGGAGCGCCTGCTGGACGCCCTCGCCGGAGACGTCGCGGGTGATCGACGGGTTCTCGCTCTTGCGGGCGATCTTGTCGATCTCGTCGATGTAGACGATCCCCTTCTGCGCCCGCTCGATGTCGTGGTCGGCCGCCTGGAGCAGGTTGACGATGATGTTCTCGACGTCCTCGCCGACGTAGCCCGCCTCGGTGAGCGTGGTGGCGTCCGCGATGGTGAAGGGCACGTTCAGCAGCCGGGCCAGGGTCTGCGCGAGCAGCGTCTTGCCCGAGCCCGTGGGGCCGAGCAGGAGGATGTTCGACTTCTGCAGCTCGACGTCGTCCGGGGTCCCGGCCGCCTTCTGCTCGATCCGCTTGTAGTGGTTGTGGACCGCCACCGAGAGGATCTTCTTCGCGCGATCCTGGCCGATGACGTACTCGTCCAGCACGGCCTTGATCTCGCTCGGTCGCGGGATGCGGATCTTCTTGTCCTTGCGCTCCTCGTGCTCGATCTCCTCCGCGATGATGTCGTTGCAGAGGCCGATGCACTCGTCGCAGATGTAGACCGTCGGGCCCGCGATCAGCTTCTTCACCTCCTTCTGCGACTTGCCGCAGAAGGAGCAGCAGAGGGTGTGGTTTTCCCGCCTGTCCAAGACCGCTCTCCCGACCGCGGCCGGGGGAGATCCCCGGCATTCTTCGTCGAAGGTTAACAACCGGGGGTGGGGCAGTCCATTCTTAGCGGTCGCCCTCCCCGGCCCCGCCGTCCTACTTGCCGGCGGGCGGGTTCTTGCGCTGGTGGACGAAGACGTCGTCGATCAGGCCGTACTCCTTGGCCTCGATCGGTCCCATGAAGTAGTCGCGGTCGGTGTCCTTCTCGATCCGCTCGATGGGCTGTCCCGTGTGGCGCACCAGGATCTCGTTCAGCTTCTGCTTCATCCGCAGGATCTCCCGGGCGTGGATCTCGATGTCCGTCGCCTGACCCTGGAAGCCCCCGAGGGGCTGGTGGATCATGATGCGGGCGTGCGGGAGCGCGTACCGCTTCCCGGGCGCGCCGGCCGCGAGGAGGAGGGCCCCCATCGACGAGGCCTGGCCCATGCAGATCGTGGACACCGCCGGCTTCACGTACTGCATGGTGTCGTAGATGGCCATGCCGGCCGTGACCACGCCGCCGGGCGAGTTGATGTAGAGGTTGATGTCCTTGTCCGGATCCTCGGACTCCAGGAAGAGGAGCTGGGCGATGATGACGTTGGCGACGTCGTCGTCCACGGGGGTGCCCAGAAAGACGATCCGGTCCTTCAGGAGCCGGGAGTAGATGTCGTACGAGCGCTCGCCGCGGTGGGTCTGCTCGACGACGAACGGCATCGGGATGTAGCTCATCTCTTTCCTCCTCGGGCCCCCGTCCGGAGGGTCGGGGGCGGATCGTCCATGCGCCCGGGATCGCCGGCGGCTATCCCTTGACGTGGGCCTCGCGCTCCAGCATCGCCACCGTTTTGTCCTCGAGCAAGCGCTGCCGGAGGCCCTCCTTCTCCGAGGCCGACTTCTCGAAGTGGGCCCGCACCTTCGCCTCGGGCATCTGGGTCTCGGCGGCCAGCCTGGCGTACTCCGCGGCGATCTCGTCGTCGCCGACCTCGATCGACTCCTGCTTGGCGACCGCCTCCAGGAGGAGCGCGGCCTTGACGCGGGAGGTGGCCTCCCCGCGCAGATCCTCCCGGAGCTTGGGGATGTCCAGGCCGAGCTTCGAGACGTCGACGCCCTGGCGCTCGAAGCGCTCGAGCCCGCCCATGATCATCGAGTCGATCGCCCGCTCGATCATCGATCGGGGGACCTCCACCGGGTTCGCGGCGACGAGAGCCTGGAGCAGCTTCTCGCGGTTCTCCTGGGCGGCGCGGCGATCGGCCAGCTCCTGGAGGTTCTGCCGGATCTCCTCGCGCAGCTCGGCGAGGGTCGTCGACTTGCCGCCGAGATCCTTGGCCAGCTCGTCGTCCAGGTCGGGCACCTCGCGGCGCTTGAGGGACTTCAGGGTGAGGAAGAAGCGGCCGGTGACGCCGCGCAGCGACTCCACCTGGTAGTCGGGCGGGAACTCCACCGGCACCTCGATGGTCTCGCCCACCGGGACGCCGGCGAGCTGAGGCGCGTTGCCCTCGAGGAGCGAGCCCTCGTCGACCTTCAGGGTGACGTCGTCGCCCTTGGCGCCGGGGATCTCCTCCTCCCCCTGGGTGCCCACGTAGTCGACGACCGCGTAGTCGCCGGTGGAGGCGGTCTGCCGATCCTCGATGGGGGCGAACTGGGCGAGCTGCTGGCGCAGTCGCTCGAGCTCGTCGTCGATCATGGCGTCGGTGACCTCGGCCTTCGACCGCTCCAGCTCCAGCCCCTTCACCTTGGAGAGCGAGACCTCGGGCTTGACCTCGACTCGGGCCTCGAAGCGGAACGACTTCCCCGCCTCCAGCTTGTCGGGAGAGACGACGGGGCTGCCCACCGGGAAGAGGTCCTGGGCGTCGACCGCCTCGCGGTAGGACGTCTCCATCAGATGGCGGGCGACGTCCTGCTCGACCTGATCCTTGTAGCGGGACTCCAGGATCCGCCTCGGCGCCTTGCCCTGACGGAAGCCCGGGATGCGCACCTGGCGCGCCAGGGTGCGGTAGGCGCGCTCGAACTCGGTGGCGACACGATCCGCCTCGACCTCGATCGAGAGCTTCTTCTCGACCGGGGAGACCGTCTCGACTTCGACCTTCATGGACTTCCTCGTCTGCTCTGGGGAATCGAAAGAATCCCGCGAGATAGACCCCGCTCCGGTCGAAGTCAAGGAGGAGAGGAGGCCCCTCGCCGCCCGCGGCCGAGGCCGATCAGGCGGACGCGGCGCGGGCGTCTCCGGCGGCCTGGACCGCCTCTCCGCTCCGGGCCCTCCACAGCAGCCACGCGCCGATCCCCACGAGGAGGAACGCGACGTACTGCGCCGGCGTGAGGCCGTAGATGCGGCCGTCGACGAAGGTGATGGTGGGATCGTCGGGGCCGGCCCGGAGGAAGTCGAGGAAGAAGCGGGGGATCGCGTAGCCGATGGCCAGCACGCCCATGAGCAGCCCCTGGGGCCGCGGCTTGCGCGCGATTGCGTAGAGCACGGCCGCCAGCACGCCGAGCAGCACCGCCTCGTACAGCCCCAGGTCGTGCCGCGGTCCGTCCGGGAACGCCACGGCCAGCGGGAAGTTGGTGAGCACGCCGGGGTGGTCGTGGGCGGTGAAGCAGCCGAGCCGCGCGATGCCCCACCCCGGCGCCAGGCCCAGGGCGAAGGCGTCGAGCTGCGGGAGGATCTTCCATCCCTTCACCCGGAAGTAGACGATCAGCGTGATCATGGCGCCGAGCAGGCCGCCCATGGACGACTGCCCCTCGTGGATCATGAGGATCGAGACGAGGCCGTCCCGCGCCAGGATCTCCCGGTGGTAGCCGAGCAGGTGCATGAGGTGGCCGCCGATCACGCCGCCGACCACCAGCCAGGGGGCCACCTCCACGAGGGGGCGCTCGTCTCCCGGCGCGTAGCGCCGCGCCGCGCGGGCCGCGAGCCGGGCGCCCACGTAGATGCCGAGGGCCGAGAGGATGCCGAAGGCGTGGAGCTCGAGGGCCCCCAGCTTCAGCGGGGGGATCTGGACGTAGGGGATCATCGGCGGGCCAACCTTCTCGGGTGAGGCGCCATTCCCTTCGGGGCGTTCGCTCCCGCCCCGGGTGGCGTGGGGACGAGTCCTGCACGGTGGCGCCCGATCGAGGGCCGGCGCGCTCGGATGGTGGGCAGGGAGGGACTCGAACCCTCACGCTTTTCAGCACTGGATCCTAAGTCCAGCGCGTCTACCAGTTCCGCCACCTGCCCCGAACCGAGAGGATGCCGCCATAGAACGGGCGGCGCCGCAGGTCAAAGGAACTCGCACCCTGGAAAGGGAAAGCCCCCCTGGCGTCCGCCGGGAGGGCTCTCGATCATCGTGGTGAGCGCGGAAGGAATCGAACCTTCAACCTATGGATTAAGAGTCCATTGCTCTGCCAATTGAGCTACGCGCCCCCAAGGGTTTCGCGGCCTTTTCGACCGGCGCCGCCGTGAGGCGAGCGGCGTTCTAGACGATGCGGCGTGAAGCTGTCAAACGATTCTTCCCGGATCTTCCCGGATCGTCTCGAGGCTTCCCGGGGCCGGCACGCGCGGGAAACAAGAATGGGGTGAGAGATGGGGCTCGAACCCACAACCCCCGGAGTCACAGTCCAGTGCTCTACCAATTGAGCTACTCCCACCACAATCCGACTTCGTACTTCCCTACTTTCTGGCGCGCCAGGAAGGAATCGAACCCTCGACCTACGGCTTAGAAGGCCGCTGCTCTATCCAACTGAGCTACTGGCGCTCGAGCTTCCCAGTCCGACCACTGGTCGGGGCGAGAGGATTCGAACCTCCGACTCCCTGCGCCCAAGGCAGGTGCGCTACCAGGCTGCGCTACGCCCCGTGAAAATCGCGAGGGGTGTAGCGCATGCCGCGATCCATGGCAAGCGGGTTTGCGCGATCCAGCGCCTCCAGCACCGGCCGCAGCGCGCGCATCGCCGCGCCGCGGTGGCTTTGCGCCCGCTTCTCCTCGGGGCCGAGCTCCGCCGCCGTCTTTCCCAGCCGGGGCAGGAGGAAGAGCGGGTCGTAGCCGAAGCCCCCGCTCCCCCGGGGCGAGAAGGCGATGCGGCCGTCCCACCGCCCCGACGCGACCTCCGTCCTGCCGTCGGGCCACGCCAGGCAGACCACGCAGACGTACCATGCGCCGCGGCGCGCGGCGGGGACGCCCGACAGCTCGCGCAGGAGCTTCTCGTTGTTGCGCGCGTCCCGGTCGGGGACGGGCTCCTCGCCCGAGTACCGCGCGCTGTGGACGCCGGGGGCGCCGCCCAGCGCCTCCACGCAGATGCCCGAGTCGTCGGCGATCGCCGGCAGGCCCGAGGCGCGGGCGAACGCCAGCGCCTTCTTGCAGGCGTTGCCCTCGAAGGTCGGCGCGTCCTCGACCACCTCGGGGAACGCCATCCCCAGATCGGTGGGGGACACGATCTTCAGCGGGAGGTCGGCGGCGAGCTCCCGCAGCTCCGCGAGCTTCTTCGCGTTGGACGAGGCCAGGAGCACCTTCAAGCGAGGGCCCTCCGCTGGGCCTCGACGAGCCGTGCGATCCCCTCCATCCCCACGTCGACGAGCTCGTCGAGGGTGGCCCGCGGGAAGGATCGCCGCTCCGCCGTGCCCTGGATCTCGACCAGGTCGCCGCCGGCGGTCGCCACCACGTTCATGTCCACGTCGGCGGAGGAGTCCTCGTCGTAGTCCAGGTCGAGGAGGGGGACGCCGTCCACCACGCCGACGGAGACCGCCGCCACCTGCCCGACCAGCGGATCCTTCTTGATCCGGCCGCTCTCGCGGAGCTTGCGCACCGCCAGGGCCAGCGCCACGTACGCGCCGGTGATCGAGGCGGTGCGCGTGCCGCCGTCCGCCTGGATCACGTCGCAGTCGACCGCGAGGGTGATGGTGCCGAGGCGCTCCGGATCCACGCACGAACGCAGGGCCCTGCCGATGAGGCGCTGGATCTCCAGGGTGCGGCCGCTCTGCTTGCCCCGGGCCGCCTCCCGCGCGCTGCGGGTGTGGGTGGAGCGCGGCAGCATCCCGTACTCCGCGGTGACCCAGCCGCTTCCCTTGCCCAGGAGGTGCGGCGGGACCTTCTCCTCGAGGGACGCGGTGACGATCACCCTCGTGTCGCCGAAGGCCACCAGCGCCGATCCTTCCGGGTGGCGCAGGTAGTGGGGGACGATCTCCACGGGCCGCAGCTCCCTGGGCCCTCTTCCGTTCTTGCGCATTCGACGTCCTCTCGCGTTTGGCGCGGGGCAACCTACCGGACGAGGGCGGCGATTGAAAACGCCTTCTCCCGGGAGCTCGTCGATCCATCGGGCCGGAGGAAGGCCCGCCACCGGCCGGGGAGGCCCGCCGGCGCCCGGACCTCAGCGCGCCAGGCGGGCGGCCTGCCTCGGCTCGCGCTCGATCACGTCCCTGCCGAACGCCTCGATCCCCTCCGCGATCCCCGCGGCGATGCGCCGCTGGTGCGCGGGATCCGCGAGGCGCCGGGCCTCCTCCGGATGGGAGACGTAGCCGACCTCGACCAGCACCGCGGGCATCCCGGCGCCCTGCAGGACCACGAACGGGGCCTGCTTGAGCCCGCGGTCGCGCGCGCCGATCGCCCGGACCAGCGTCGACTGGATGGCGAAGGCGAGGCGCGACGAGTGGACGTGGGCCTCGGTCCGGGCGAGGTCGGCCAGGATCGCGCCCAGGGGGTCGTCCTCCCCTGCGGCGAGCTCGACGTCGTCCTCGTTCTCGGCCCGGGCCAGGGCGGCGGCGCCGGCGTCCGAGGCGTCCGCCGAGAGGAAGTAGGTCTCCACGCCCTGGGCCCGCGTCGCCGGCGCGCCGGCGGGGACGGCGTTGAGGTGCACGCTCACGAAGACGTCCGCGCCCAGCTCGTTGGCGAGGCGGATCCGCGGCACCAGGCCCAGGGTGCGATCGGCCTCGCGGGTGAGGACGACCCGATGCCCCATCGCCTCCAGTTCGTCGCGGAGCGCGAGCGAGATGGCGAGGGCGGCGTCCTTCTCCTGCAGGCGGTTGGGTCCGACGGCGCCGCGCTTCTCCCCCCCGTGCCCGGGATCGATCACCACCAGAAGCCCGGCGGGGGTCGGTGCCTCCGCCGACGCGCTGGCGAGGATCGGTTCCGGCTCCGCCTCCGGCGTGGGGGCGGGGCTCGCCACCTCCGCGACGACGGGCTCGATCGGCGCGGGCGCCCTCGGCCCGGCGCAGGCGCAAACGAGCGCCGCGGCAAGGATCGTGTGGACCTGCAGGACGGCGGCGATCCGGCGACCGCCCGTGCTCACGGCGCGCCCCACGGCCGCCCGCTCAGCGTCCCTCCGCGCGGAGGTAGCCGCGGGAGAGGAGGCTCGCGAGGCGGGTGGCCGTGTCCAGGTCGCTCGCGAAGGAGCGATCGAGGATCGTGCCGAGCTCGCCGTGCTCGAGGGCGAGCTGGAGCACGTCCAGCTCGTCGCCGCCGAGATCCCGCAGCGGCGCCCCGAGCGGCAGGACGAGCTCGATGCGCGCGCCAGGCGCCGGGAGCTCGGGCTCCAGGCGCCGCAGCTCGTCGAGCTGGCGCGAGCCCTCCATGAGCAGCGAGGTGGTGCTCTCCTCCAGCTCCACGTCGAAGGAGCCCTCGTCGCCGGGCTTGAACTCGAAGGTCCCCGACGACCAGCCGATGAGGCGGAAGATCGACTTGAGCGGACCGAGGTCGAGGTCGCCGCCGATGGTCGCGTACACGACCTGCCCCTTGCGCAGGTGGATCTTCCCCTCCCGATCCCCGTCGAGCAGGAGGAGCACGCCCGTCTTCTTCGAGGCCTGGAAGAGCTGGAGGATGTCCGGGATCGACACCTCCTCGATGCGCCCGCTCATGGCGCCGCCGCCCGCCTTGGGCTTGGCCGCGGCCACCTCCTCGAGGCGGTTCTTGATCTCGAGGCTGCCCATCCGGGCCGTCGCCGCCTGCACGGTGATCACCTTGAAGATCGACGTGCCGATCAGGAAGCGGTCGCCCTCCTTGATGTACGAGTCCTGGATGCGCTCGCCGTTGACGAAGGTCCCGTTGGTGGAGCCGAGATCCTGGAGGCGCAGCCCCTGCTCGTCGTGGATGAGGCGCGCGTGCTTGCGGCTCACCATCTCCTCGATGAGGACGAGGTCCAGCTCGGTGGAGCGCCCGATGAGCACTTCCTTACCAGGCGTGAGAGGGAACTCCCCTCCCTGGTACTTGCCCGAGATGAACTTGAGCGCGTACGCCCGATCTCCGGTGTTCAAGTCTCTCCCTCGCGCGGACTTTCGAGACGCGAACAGTACCCCGTCCCGGCGGGGTATCGCAACGCTTCGACCTTTCTCGGCAAATGCCGGACGGCGCCCCCGCGCCGCGGGGAGCGGGTGCGGCCGCCCGCCCGGCGCCAGGCGCGTCGCGGCGGCTCGCGCCTCAGGGGAGCCCGCTCGAGAAGAGCCACGCCTCCCCGCTGCGGCCGAGCTGGAGCCGCCTCTGCTTCCCGTCCGCCGCCGCCTCGCCGACCACGGCCTCGTCCCCCTCCACGCGGATGAACCAGCCCGCGACCTCGCGCTCGGCCGCCGCGCGCAGCCCGTCGGGATCGAGCCGAGTCTCGTCCCGGGCGAGGGAAGCGAGGGCCGCCGCGTCCCCCGCGGCGAGGGCCGCGCGCCTGGCGAGGAGGGCCTCCACCACCGCGGCGAGGCGGGGCGCCAGCGGCCCGTCGATCCGGCACGAACCGGCGCAGCGGACGCGGAACCGCTCGTTCCCCACGTAGGAGATCGGCACGCCGTCGATCCGACCGGTGAGGGAGAGCTGGGCGAAGGCGTCGAAGGCGCGCCGCGTCCCCGGGCCGACGTCGACCGCCACCGCCTCCAGGTGGCCCGCGGGGATCTCGAGGGTCCTGCCGTCGGCGAGGGGGATCGCCAGCCCGGCGTCCGCCACCTCGGCGATCGCGGCCCGGGCCCTGTCGGCGGAGCTCGCCAGGGAGGAGCAGGCCGCGGCGAAAAGCGCCAGCGAGAGCGCGAGGAGCCGCCGGCTCAAGGCGCGGGCCGCTCCAGGGACTCGAGCATCGCGCGGGCGTCCCGCGCCTCCTCCTCCGCCGGGTTCCTCGCGAGGAAGGCAGCGAGGATCGAGGCCGCCCGCTCCGTCTCCCCCTGCTCGGAGAGCGCCCGGGCCAGGCCGAGCGTGGCCTCGCCCTCGTAGCGCGAGCCGGGGAAGTCGTGGAGCACCCGCTCGAAGCGCCACGCGGCGCCGGTCCACCGCTCCCGATGCGCGTAGAACTTCCCCACCTCGAGCTCGTGCCGCGCCAGCAGCCCCACCACCTCGGCGAGCGCCTCCTTCGCCTGGGGCGCGTGCTCGCTGTTCGGGTACCGGGAGAGGAAGTCCGACAGGGCGGTCCTGGCGGCGCGCACCTCGGTCTGATCCCGCTCGGCGGGCGACGGGAAGATGAAGAAGTCGGAGGGGATCGCCTTGTAGTGCGACATGCCGATGCGGAACCACGCCCAGTCGAGCTGCTCGTGGGTGGGGTGGAACTTCACGAAGGCCTGGTACGAGTCGATCGCCTCGAGCCACCGGCCCCTGCCGAAGTCGGCGTCGGCGATGCGCAGCTCGGCCAGCGCGGCGTACGACGAGTAGGGGTACTTGGTGCGCACCTGCTCGAAGCCCAGGATCGCCTGCTCGTAGTTCTGATCCTCGAGATCCTCGAGCGCGATCTCGTAGGCCTCCTGCGCGCTCTCGGCGTAGGTGGCCTCCCCCACCCGCTTGGCGGCGCAGCCCGCGGTGGAGACGATCAGCGAGGCGACGGCGATGGCGCAGGATCCCTTGCGGAGCATGCCGTCCCCTACACCGGGGCCGAGGCGGCGGTCAATCCGGGTCGGTCGCGCCCCGGCCGTCCCCTGCGAAGGCGGCGCGAATGGCGGACGGCGAGAAGCCCCGGCCCGCGAGCCAGCGCAGGAGCCGCTCCCGTTCCTTCCGCTCCAGATCGCCCGGCGGGCGCCCCGCGAGCCGGCGGGCGAGGGCCTGCCTCGCGAGCGCCCCCTCGCGCTCGAAGGCCTCGGCGACCCCCGCCTCGATCCGATGCGGCGGCACCCCCGCGAGCGCCAGCTTCGACCGTGCCGCGAGGGGCCCGAAGCCCCGGGCGGCCAGCCCCCGCGCCCGCGCCCGGGCGAAGGCGTCGTCGTCCAGGTACCGCAGCTCCTGGAGCCTGGCGACGACCCGATCGACCACCGCCTCGTCGGCGCCCTCCTGCAGGAGCTTGCGGCGGATCTCCGCCTCGCTGCGGGCGCGGCGGGCGAGCTGCTCGTAGGCCCGGCGCAGGGCGTCATCGTACGACGTGCCGAGCGGTGGGCGCCGCCTCTCAGAACCTCTCGATCTGGAAGTCATCGTCGTCCGACGGCGCGGCCGGGACGGGAGGGGGCGAAGGCGGCGCGGCGGCGGGCGCCGGCTGCTTGAGGGGCGAGATCGACGCCAGGCGCGCCGCGCCGGCCGGCGGCGGGCCGCGCGGGGTGAGGGGCGCGGGCTTGGAGGCCTTCTCGGCGCTCTCCCGGCGCACGTCCTCGAAGGAGTCCCACTTGGAGTCGGAGGTGGAGGCGATGCCCGAGAGGCGCAGGGCGAAGTCGTCCGGGTTCGAGGCCTGCCGGAGCGCCTCCTCGTGGGTGATGTGTCCGGCCCGCAGGAGCGCCATCAGCGACTGGTCGAAGGTCTGGGTGCCGTAGGTGTCGTGCCCCTGGGCGATGGCGTCGGCGATCTCCTTGGTGCGATCCTTGTCCTCGTTGAGCTCGCGGACGCGGGAGGTACAGATCATCACCTCCACCGCCGCGACCCGCCCCTTGCCGTCGGCGCGGGGCACGAGGCGCTGCGAGATCACCGCCCGAAGCACGGAGGCGAGCTGCAGCCGGATCTGCTTCTGCTGGTGGGGCGGAAAGACGGAGATGATGCGGTTGATGGTCTCGGTGGCGTCGACCGTGTGCAGCGTCGACATCACGAGGTGGCCCGTCTCGGCGGCGGTGAGGGCGG
>DATMSB010000102.1:0-22721 GCA_035565615.1 Vulgatibacter sp.
GCGCTTCCATACGCTGTTGACGGACGCCACGTTGCTTCACCGCTTGGTTGGACCCTAGACAAGCCCAATCCTGCGGGATTCACGTGGCGTCCGCTACGATCTCCCTTCCTGGCCGACCCACGAAAGCATCAGGAGAGCCAATTTCTTCAAGAGTGCGTCCTTCGTTGCTCGGTGTCTTCCCGCAGCGCCACGAGGGCCTTGAACTCCTCGTTTCTAGCGGCTCTATGCTTTTCGTTCTCGGCCTCCGAAGCTGCGTCTCGATCGATTTGGTCTTTGCGAAAAGACTGCCGAAACTCCTTCTGCGCCCTAGCAAACTCCGATGCGTGATTCGATGCTAAGGCGTCCAGCTCCGCTGTTTTCGCTGAAACGGCTTGGCGAAGCGTTGCCAACTCCCTTTTCGACTTGGCAGTTTGGTCGCGTCCGCTACGGAGGGCCTGGGCAAGGTCACTGATGGCATTTGAAGAGAAATCTCGAAGACGGTCGACTTCCTCCTTCGCCGCGAGAACGTCTTCGAAGGATCCAAGAGGCGCAGCTCGGTTGATCGCGGAGAAATCGGTCGAGTCCGAAAGGGACGCTCTCGCCACTTCCTCTGCTCGATCTAGAGCCGGGCCAAGGGTTACGAGAGCGTCCCAAATTGGCAGGTTCTTGGCGCGGGCAGTCCATTTGTCCATACCGGCTTCCTCGATTGTAAGTATCACCATAACCCACTGTAGCGCGTCGCAGGGGCAGGGGGCTCCCGAGGTGGTGGCGAGGGCGGGTTACCGGCCGGGATTGCACTTGCGATTCCCAAGAACTCGAGCGACGTTCGGAGGATGCACGGTCCGTCGATCATCGCACGCTCGCTTAGCGTTGCCGTCCCGACCGGGAAGGAGGGCGCCCTCTGGCAGTACCACTCTCGGGGCGATCGGCACTCCAAGGTCGCTTGCTGGGGGATCGTCTTCGACCTGCTCCTGAACTCGGCCGTCCTCGCTCGACATGCGCGAGAGGGGCGAATCGGGTTCGGAATCAACCATGAAATGCGGGACTTCGAGAACGATCGCAAGAAGGATCTGGATCTCGTCCTTTGCACTCCAGATCCGGGGCGTGCGTTGAGGCGTCGGCGATCTCTCCGGTCCTATGCAGACGAAAAGGGGATTATCCTGAGCACCACTGAAAAGCGGTTGCTGGATACCCTGCCGGATCTCTTTGAAGCCCCCGTAGGGTCCGTCGAAATCGCCCTGGAAGCGAAGGCGGCCATGACGGCGCATGTAAAGGCCCTTCCGAGGCTCTACGACGAGCTGAACTCTTCGCACGCCACGATTCACGGGAGCAGCGACCTGGCGATCGCTGCGGGCCTCGTGATGGTCAACCTATCGGAAACCTTCAAGAGCTTCAGCAGGTCGACCATTTCTCGCCACAAGCAGCCGAGCGATACAGAGCGGGTGGTCGAGATGGTGAAGCAACTCCCCCGTCGCACCAAGACCGGGCAAGCAGGTTTCGATGCGTTGGGCATCGTGACGGTACGGATGACGAACGATGGGGTCTCGCAGGTAGAGTTGGTCTCGGAACCACCCGCTGTCCAGCCTGGCGACATCTGTCACTACGACTCGATGATCCAGCGTGTCGTGCAACTCTACGAGGGCCGGTTCCCGCGGGACTGAGGTTGGAGGCGTTCCCTCGGCCATCCGAGGCGCGGTCCTGAAAGCATCGGTACACCGATTGCGCGAGCCGGCGTGTGGTGCCAACCCGGGAGGTCCTCGAGGTACTCACGGACTCTGGCGTTCAGTCGCCTTCAGCACCTTGGTGATGAACGTGATCGAGTTACCGCTCTCGTACACCTCTTGCGCGCGTGCGGCCTTGGCTCGGGTCTCGGCCTTTGCGACGGTGCTCCAAGCGCCCGTCACTCGATCCGTGTTCATTCCGGGCATGCGTTCCTCCTAGTGAGTTCGGGCCTCGTCCTAGTGAACGGCAGGCAGGAGAGCAACGACGAACTAGGGCCCGACGAATCCGCTTGGCAACGGCCTCGGGCTTCCCCTCGATGTCGCACTCCCAGATTACGAGCACCCGGTAGCCCCTTCCGCGAAGCTGCCGGATGGCTCGGGCGTCCCGTCGCCGGTTTGCTGCGAACTTCTCGCACCAGAAAGCAGCGTTCCGCTTTGGGACAGTGGCCCGTCGGCATCCACGGTGATGGTGCCAGTAGCACCCATGTACGAAGACGGCCCATCGGCGGGACCTGTTGGCGACGTCGGGTGACCCTGGCAGGTCTCGGTTTCTCACCCGATACCGCAGCCCCTCGGCACGGAGGATCGCTCGAACGGCCTGCTCTGGCCCGGTGTCGCGTTGGCGGATGCGCCCGAGCCGCACCGAGGTCGCCGCATCCACATCGAGGGCGGGCCGAATGCGACGCTTCGTAGGCCGGCTGGTTGGCTTGGAGTCCACCTCGGGAAGCTTGATGCCGCGGACGTCACGCGGATAGGACTTTGCCTTCCATCTTGGCGAGGTGTTCCTCGACGGCCTCGAGGAAGCCCTCGGGAAACCGCAGTGATCCCTTCCGGGTCCGGGCGAGGAACCCGGAGGTAGCGCGGAGGGAAAGGTCCTTGGTGGGATACTGCAGGAACCTGTGGAGCGGCTCGGCCTCGATCCGCAAGGGATAGGCGCTGAGGTTCGCGACGTGGCGCCCCTCGCCCATGTTCCATGCCGCCTTGGGCCATGGATCCCCCACGGCGAGTGGTGCATCCCCCGCGCCGTCGTACTTCCCAGGAACCGCCAGCCGATAGCCGAGCCAGCGTGCGGCATCCACGGTTACCGCGTTCCCGACCAACTTCCATCGGCTACCGCGCTTGGAGACCTCCTCGGCGGGGAGAGTCCAGTCTGCAGGGAAGCCCTGGAGCCTTTCGGCATCCCGTATGTCCGGGGTGACCACGCGCCCGCTCGGGAGCAGGATGCCAGGTGAGGACGGGATGCCGATGGTCGACCCACCCTTGAGGGTCGGCACGCAGTCGATGCCCGCGCCAAGCCCACGGATGCCTTCGGTCCAGTAGAACCCGAAGGCCATCTTCCGGCGGTTCCAAGCGACGGCTGGGGGCTCTCCCGCCTCGTCGGCAAACAGCACGGCCCTGGGATCCTCGGTCAGCGAAGCGAGCATGAAGACCCTCTCGCGGCGCTGAGGAAGCCCGAACGCTCGGGTATCGACCACGCGGTACGCCCAGCGGTAACCGAGGTCTTCGAGGGCGGCCACGATTACTTCGAGAGCCCGGCCCTTCGAAAGCCGCAGCATGAACGGCACGTTCTCCAAGAGGACCCAAGGCGTCGGGCGCTTCCGAAGCAGGCGGAAAACTTCTCCGACCAGCCCCGAGCGGGAGCCCTCGATGCCTGCAGTCTTCCCGGCTTGGCTGAGATCCTGGCACGGGAATCCGCCGGCGAGAAGGTCGGTACCCTTGGGCAGCTCCTTCAATTCGCAGACGTCGGATTCCAGCGGGATGCCAGGGAACCGGGCCCGGAGCACCGCCTGAGCGGAGGGCTCGATCTCGCAGAACATCGAGGCCTCGTGGCCCTCCTGCTCGAGACCAAGCTCCAGCCCGCCGATTCCAGCGAACAGACCGGCGACCTTCAGCGAGCGCCTGGGATAGGCCCTCGCGTTCTCGATGAGGCGGAGAAGTGGCGGCGGTGCGTCCGGGACGCTGCCGCCCATTGCCTCGTTGCTGCCCTTTCCGACGCTCAAATCGCCTCTCCCGCTGGGCTACAGGGCCCGGCTTCGAACCTCCGGAACGCTACCGTGGCACCCTGACATCCGCGGGCACTAGGCCCTCGGGCGTTGTCGCATAGCTTGCCCGACGTTGGCCAGAGGACAAGGCAAAGCTCACCAGCCGAATCGAAAAACTCCGTGATTGCGGCACCGAAGGATTTCCACCCCCACGCCACGCTCCTTCTCTCGGGTGCAACTCGAACGATGCCCGCGAGCGGCGCGCCGATGCCCGTGCGGTTGACGATTTCGCCGGCGGGTCCTATCGAGGACGGCCCACATTCCAGGAGGAAGACGTGAACGTCAGAGATGCCCACGGCAACCCCCTCGCCGACGGAGACTCCGTGACGGTGATCAAGGACCTCAAGGTGAAGGGCACCTCGCTGACCCTGAAGCGCGGCACGCTCATCAAGAACATCCGCCTCACCGACAAGGAGGACGAGATCGAGTGCAACGCCCAGAAGGTGAAGGGCCTGGTGCTGCGGACGGAGTTCCTGAAGAAGGCCTGACCGCCTCCCCGCAAACGGCGGGTCCCCGCGCGGAGCGGGCCTCGAGAAGACCGCTCCGCGCTCGACGCACGCCGCGCGATCGGGTCCTCAACAAAGGCATGCGCCTCGGACGCGCGGCGCACCCGCCCTGCCGGCGCCGAGGACGCATCCGGGCTGGCACCCCGCCCTCCGCCACGTTAGGGAGGCAGCGTGGTGCGGATGGACGGGCAGGATCGGGAGGGCCTCTTCAGCTCCGGGCGCGCCGCGCTCTGCGTGGGCGTGGTGATCAGCGTCTCGCTGATCGCCTTCGAGGCGATGTCGGTCGCCACCGTGATGCCGGTGGTGTCCGACGCGCTCGGCGGCTTCAGCGGCTACGGCTGGGCCTTCAGCGCGTTCATGCTCGCCAACGTGGTCGGCACCATCGCCACCGGCCAGGCGGCCGACGCCCGAGGGCCCGGCCTGCCGTTCTCGGTGGGGCTCGTGGTCGCGGCGGCGGGCCTCCTCGTCGCAGGGCTGGCCACGAGCTGGCCGGCCTTCATCCTCGGACGATCGCTGCAGGGCCTGGGCGGCGGCGCGATCATGACCACCGCCTACCTCACGGTTCGCCTCGGCTTCCCCGATCGGCTCCGCCCCAAGGTGATGGCGCTGATCTCGAGCGCGTGGGTGATCCCCGCGCTGACCGGGCCCGCGATCGCCGGGATCCTCGCCGCCCACGCGAGCTGGCGCGTCGTCTTCCTCGGCCTGCTGCCGCTCCTCGCGCTGGTCCCCCCGCTGATGCTGCCGTCGCTGCGGCGGCTGCACGACGCGCCGCGCACGAAGCTGGATCCGGGCGTGCTCCTGCGGGCCGTGCAGATCGCCGCGGGGATCGGGATCCTCCTCTACGGCCTGTCGCTGCACCGCTGGGAGGGCGCCGCCCTCGCCGCGGTCGGTCTCGCGCTCGCCGCCGACGCGGGCCGCCACCTCCTCCCCGCCGGGACCTTGCGCGCGCGGCGCGGCCTCCCCGCCGGCCTGCTCACCCGCGGCCTGCTCGGCTTCTGCTGGTTCGGCGCGGAGGCCTTCCTCCCCTTGGGCCTCACCTCGCTGCGCGCGCTCTCGCCGTCGATGGCGGGGCTCGCGCTCTCCGCCGCAGGCTGCACGTGGACCGTCGGCACCTGGCTCGCCGCGCGGGTCGACGCCATGTGGGGGAGCGATCGGCGCAGCGCCCGCGCGATCGTCGGGTTCTCGGTGGTGGTCCTCGGGACCGCCGCTGCGGCGGCGAGCGTCCTCGCCGAAGCCGCCCCCGTGTCGCTGGCGATCGCCTTCTGGGCCCTGGGCGGGCTGGGGATGGGCCTCGTCTACCCCACCCTCTCGGTGATCGTCCTCGGCCTGGCGCCCGCCGGCGAGGAGGGCCGGACCTCGTCGGCGCTGAACCTCGCCGAGAACCTCGGCATCGCCCTCGGCGCCGGCTTCGCGGGCGCGGCGGTCGACTGGACGAACGCGTGGGGATGGAGCGCCTTCGGCAGCATCGGCGCCGCCTACCTGGTGGCGATCCTCCCCGGCCTGGTCGGCATCGCCACCTCGACCCGGTTGGCCCCCGCCGCCCGGTCGCAGGGCGCCTGCTGATCCTCTACGCGCGGCGCTGCCGGCGGCGAGGCGCGCGCTCGCCGCCGGCGGCCGGTACATCAGGGCGCAGGGTGAGTCCGTGGAACTCGACGAGCCGATCCCGGAAGGGATTCTCTTCCACGACGGTGAGGACGTAGGGGGGACGACCCCCGTGAAGCGGAAGCGGCCCTCCGAATCGGTGATCTCGGCAGAAGCGATGTCGCCGTTCAGGAGGACGGTCACGCCGTCCAGACCCTGGGTCCCGTCCTCGTAGTACACGCGGCCCTCGACGGTGATCGCGTTCGGATCTCCTCCGCCGACACCACCCGTGCCGCCATCACCGCCCGTGCCGCCCGTGCCGCCATCGCCACCCCCACCATCGTTCCGAGAGGGCTCGTCATCCGAGCACCCAGCGAGCAACACCAAAGAAAACCGACGCAAGTTCGTGCCGAATCATCAAACACTCTCCATGCAAGCGCGCCAGACGAGACATGGCTGCCGCGCGAGTCTGTCCGAGAGATCCGCCAAGATGTTTGATTGCCGATGACATGGCAGTGAAAAAACGGGTTTTCCCAGAGAATCGGCCAACCCGGCCGACCGCGAACCGCGGCACCCCCGACACCGCCCCTCGCCTCACCAGACATCGCTTCGCGGTGTGGTAGGTTGATGCACACGAAGATCCCGCCGAGGTGCAACATGTCCCGTCTGCTCGCAGTTGCAGTCGTCGTCCTCAGCCTGCTCGCCGCTTGCGCGGCCGAGAAGAAGCCGGGCTCCACGGGAGGCGGAGGGACGGGCGGCTCGGGGGGCGGGACGGGCGAGGCGCCCAGGATCGAGTCCTTCGCCTCCTCCGCCGATCGGGTGCGCGCCGGCCGTCCGGTCACGCTCTCGTGGATCGTCGAGGGGACCGCGCCGATCCACCTCACCCTGGACGGCGTCGCCCTCGCCGCGGACGCCTCTTCGATCGAGCTCGCCGTCCACGAGACCCACACCTTCCGCCTCGTCGCCGAGAACGACTTCGGCTCGGACAGCGCCGAGGTCGAGGTCGTCGCCAAGCCCGAGGTGGAAGGGATCTTCCCGGCGGGTGCGGTGGTCGATCCCGGCGAGGCGCAGCGCTTCTACGCCACCCGCGCCGGCGCCGGCACCTGGAGCGCGAGCTGCGGCGCCATCGAGCGGGTCGAGCTCGGCTCGGCCGTGTGGCGCGCGCCCGCGGAAGAGGGGAGCTGCGAGATCGAGCTGGACTACGAGGACGGGGTGGCGGCGGTCGGCGCGACGGTGCAGACGGCGACACCGACGGTGACGAGGATCGAGGGCCTGAGCGGCCCGTCGGACACACCGGGGGCCTTCGCGCAAGCGGCGGACGGCACGTTCGTCGCCCGCGGGTGGAACCTGCTCACCGAGCACGATCTGAACGTCGGCACCTGGACGAGCCCCCTGGACCTCGCGGGTTTTCTCGCCCAGTGGGTCCTGTCCGGGCCCGACAAAACGATCCACGCGCTGGGGATCTTCGTCGAGACGCCTCCGCGAGCGGCGTGGCTGCGCAAGCGCCCCGGCGCCCGGTGGGAGGAACTCCCCGGCCCGACCCTCTCCGGCGAGGGAACGCCGACGAGCTGGATGTTCACCCACGCCACCGTCGCGCCGGACGGCAGGCTCTGCGCCTCCGTCCACATGGGCGATCGCCACCAGATCCAGTGCACGGAGGACGACGCCTGGTCGGTCCTCCTCGACGAGCGTCCCGGCGGTGTCACCTCCCTCGCCTTCGACGGCGCCGAGGACCTGCACTTCCTCTCCTATGCAGGCGCGGTCTTCTCCTTCATCGACGGCGGGATCGCCGGCGTCGGAGAGCCGATCGAGGGGGGGCTCTCCCTCGCGTTCGTCGACGGCGCCCTCCACGTCGCGGGCGAGGGCGTCTTCCGCTGGGACGCCGAGGAGGAGGAGTGGGTCGACCTCTCGGAGGGCCTGCCCGAGAGCCCCTGCCCGGGCGGCACGCTCACCGGTCGCTGCAAGGTCGCGAGCCTCGTCGAGCTCGACGGCGACCTCTTCGCGATCTCCGCAGGTGAACTCTACGGGAAGGCGCCCGGCGAGCCCTTCGAGCGCGTGGGAGACCTCCCGCCCACCTGGAACGACTCCCACGGGATCCTGCTGGTCGCGGGGTCGCGGCTCTGGCTGCAGACCACCGAAGGCCTCACCAGCGCGGCGCCCTGGAGCGACGAGTGGGCGCTCCACGGGCTCTCGGGCACCGAGTTCGGCCGGCACCCCAGCGCGATCGCGTTCCGGCCGGACGGCACCATCGCCTTCGCCGCCAGTTCGTTCGAGAGCGACAACGATCCCGTCTACGTGCTCGAGCCCGGCGCCGAGACGTGGAAGGAGCTCGCGCCCGGCCCCCTGCTCACCTACCACCACGTCCGCAGCCTGGCGTACCGCCCGGACGGCGCCCTGGCGATCGGGACGATCCGGGTCCGGGGCGGCGAGGAGGCCTCGGGGAGGATCTACTTCTCCGCGCCGGGGAACACCTCCTACGAGCCGCTGAGCCAGGACGGCCTCCCGCCCTGGACCACGCCGGGCGACGAGGACGGCACGGCGCTGACGGCCCTTGCCTGGACGGAGGACGGGACCCTCCTCGCGGCGATCGACGACGAGGGCGTGTTCTACCTGCAGCCGGGGGAGGAGACGTGGGAGCCGCTCGGCAACGACGTCCGTGCCCGGGACCTTCTCGTGTTGGGCGAACGGATCCTGGTCGCCACGGACGGCGGGGTCGTCGAGCTGTCGGTCGAGGGCACGTGGGAGCCCGTCGCCCAGGCACGCTTTCCCTTCCCGTGGCAGGCGGCGACCCAGCACGGCCTCGCGGTGGACGAGGAGGGCGTGCTGTGGTCGGCGACCTCACACGGCGTGTTTCGGCTCGCGCCGGGAGAGACCTGGTCTCCGGTGGGGCATGGCGAGTGCTCGGTGCTCGCCTCTGGCGTGTTCGTGGGCGGAGGCAGGGTCTGGTGCTCCACCGGGGAGCGAATCGCGGAGCTGAGCGGCGGCCGCTGGATCGGCGTCCCGGCCCTGGGCACCGGCGAGGGGCGCTTCCCGGCGAAGGCCGTCGAGGCCGGGCCGGACGGCGCGCTCTACCTCGACCTCAACGTCACCTTGCGTGGATCCCTGGTCCGCACCCTCCCCTGATTCAGCCGGCGGAGGAGCGCTCGCCCTCCGGCAGCCCCATGGCGTCGAGGGCGATCGCGGAGTGGGCGAAGGCGCCACCGGCCCGCATTTCGGCGGCGACCCAGATCGCCTCCATGATCTCCTCGGGGCTGGCGCCCTCCCGCCGCGCGGCCTTGGTGTGTCCCTGGATGCAGTAGGGGCACTGGGTGACGTGCGCCACCGCCACTGCGATGAGCTGCTTGGTCCTGGTGGGCAGCGCTCCCGCGGCGAAGACGCTCTTGCTGAAGGCGTGGAACGCCTCGGCGGGACCCGGGGCCAGGCGGGTGCGCTCCCTCGAGATCTCGGGGGACGGCGCGGGGAGGTGAAGCGGACGGGTGGGCATGGGTGCCTCCTCTCGGATGAGCCCCGAGGATAAGGCCGCCGGATCCGCCGCGCCTCCCGGAGGCGGGCGCCTCGTCCAGGATCGGTCAGTCGAGGTCGCGCGCCGATCCCGGACGATCGATCGTCACTTCGTCGCCCGCTCCCAGTACTGGGTTCGACCCAGCAGCGAGATCCCGATGAAGCCGCGGACCTTGAGCTTCTTGCCGCCGTCCTCGACGGCGATCTTGCAACGGTATGTCTTGCCGTTCTTGGGGTCGAGGATGGTGCCGCCCGTCCACTCGTCCCCATCCTTCTCGAGGTCGCGGAGGATGATCATCCCGATGATTCGCTTGCCCTTGAGATCCCCCTCGCACTTGTCGCAGACGGGATCCGGATCCTCGTCGGGGCCGCGGAAGAGCCGCTCGATCGTGCCGTAGAGCTTGCCGTTCTTCTCCTCGATCACGATCACCGACTTGGGCTTGCCGGTCTCGTCGTCGATCGTGGTCCACCGCCCCAGGACGCCGCCCTCGGACGCATACGCCGTAGAAGCGAGGAGCAGCATCGCCAACCCGATCAGATGCGCCGCGAACTTCATGGGATCCTCCAGGGAAACGAAGACGATCCCAGGGTAGCACGGGACGCGGAGGAGGATCCCCCCGGGGCCGCGGGCGCGGGGCCAACGCTCCCGTGGCTCGCCCCCGAGCGCGCGGGCGAGGCCTGCAGCTTCGGGCCGGCGCACGGGCGCCCGCGGACATCTAGGCCCGCGGGATGGGCGCCGACGCCGATCGTTACGAGGTGTGCTGGCGCGGCTCGTAGGTCCCGGCGAGGGTTCGGCTGGAGATCGCGATCCGGTTCCACGCGTTGATGGTCACCGCCGCCATCACCAGGGCGCCGAGCTCCTTCTCGTCGAACTGCGCCGCGGCCTGGGCCCAGACCTCCTCGGGGACCTGCCCCTGGGTGATCAGGGTGATCGCCTCTGTGAGGGCGAGGGCGGCCCGCTCCCGCTCGGTGAAGAACGGCGTCTCCCTCCAGGCGTCGAGGGCGTAGATCCGCTGCTCGGTCTCGCCGGCGGCCCGCGCGTCCTTCGTATGCATGTCGATGCAATGGGCGCAGCCGTTGATCTGCGACGCGCGGATCTTGATGAGCTCGTAGAGGGGGCGCTCGAGGCCGAGGCCCGCCGTGGCGTTCTCGAGCTGGAGCATCGCCTCGATGGCCTTGGGCGCGACCTTGGGGATCGAGATTCGTTCGGGTTCGTTCATGCGGGAGAGCGTAGGAGCCTGCCCTCCCGCCCCGCAATCCAAAGCGCAGGCGCTCCGCAGGGAGCCCGACGCGGGCTCACGGGTAGCGGACGTTCGCCCGCCCCGCGCCCGGGAGGGGGATCCACTCGGTCTCCCCGGGCACTTGACCGATGCGCCCCGCCTGCCAGTCGGCCTTCGCCCGCTCGATGCGATCCCGCGAGCTCGAGACGAAGTTCCACCACACGTGGCGGGGGCCGTCCATCGGCGGCCCGCCGAGGAGCATGAGCCGCGCGGGACCCCACGTGGCCCGCAAGGGGACCGTCTCCCCCGGCTTGAGCACGAGGAGCGTTCCCCGCTCGTGGCGGACGCCGTCGACGGGGACCTCGACGGCCCCTTGCGCCACGTAGACCGCCCGCTCCTCGTACGGCGCCGGCAGGGCGACCTGCGCCCCGGCGTCCAGGAGCGCCTCCGCGTAGAACATCTCGGAGAGGATGCGGGCGGGCGAGCGGGCCCCGAAGAGCTCGCCCGCGACGATCCGCGCGCGGACGCCGTCGCCCTCCACCACCGGGAGCTCCGCCGCATCGTGGTGATCGAACGACGGATCGACCTCCTCGTGCTCGCGGGGCAGCGCCACCCACGCCTGGATCCCGAAGAGGCGGGTCTCCACCGGGCGCAGCTCGGGCGGCGTCCGCTCCGAGTGGACGATCCCGCTCCCCGCCGTCATCCAGTTGAGCTCGCCCGGGCGGATGGGCTGGACGCAGCCGAGGCTGTCCCGGTGGAGGATCTCGCCGTCGAAGAGGTAGGTGACGGTGGCGAGGCCGATGTGCGGGTGCGGCCGGACGTCGAGGCCGTCGCCGGCGACCAGGACCTGGGGGCCCATCTCGTCGAAGAACACGAAGGGACCCACCATGCGCCGCTCGATCGACGGGAGCGCCCGGCGCACCTGGAAGCCGCCGCCGAGGTCCTTCGTGGGAGGGACGATCACGAGGTCGACGCTCATGGCTTCTCCTGGCGGCCCCGGACGGATGCTGGCGCGAAGACCCCGAAGCGTACCAGAGAACCGGCCTCCCCCGCGCACGCCCCACCCCCTTGATTCGGGGCGGCGGGTGGCGGAAGAGTGCGCGCCCCGGCGCGGCTCGCGTCGCTACCCTCCCTCCGGAGTCGTCCTCCATGCCCCACACAGTCGGTCGCGCCGGGAAGGCCGCGATCGCGTTCATCCTCGTGACCGCGATGCTCGACGTGGTGGCGATGGGCATCGTCATCCCCGTCCTCCCCACCCTCATCGAGCAGTTCTCCGGCTCGAACGCACGGGCGGGCGTTGTCAACGGCGTGTTCATCGCGCTGTGGGCGGGGATGCAGTTCGTGTGCTCGCCGATCGCAGGCTCGCTCTCCGATCGGTTCGGCAGGCGGCCGGTGATCCTCCTCTCCGCCGCGGGCCTCGCCGCCGACTACGTGTTGATGGCGGTGGCGCCGAACCTGGCGTGGCTCGCCCTCGGGCGGATCGTCGCGGGGATCACCTCGTCGAGCTTCACCTCCGTGTACGCGTACATGGCGGACGTCACCTCCCCCGCGCAGCGGGCCCGGGCCTACGGGCTCGTCGGCGCCGCCTTCAGCGCCGGCTTCGTCGCGGGGCCCCTGCTCGGCGGCGTGCTCGGCGAGTGGTCGCCCCGCGCGCCGTTCTGGGCCGCCGCCGCGCTCAGCGCCGTGTCCTTCGCCTACGGAGCCGTCGTCCTGCCGGAGTCCCTCCCGCCCGAGAATCGCATGGCCTTCTCGTGGAGGCGAGCGAACCCCGTGGGCGCCCTGCGCCTCCTCCGATCGCATCTGGACCTCACCGGCCTCGCGGTGGTGAACTTCCTCCTCTACTTCGCCCACCACGTGTTCTCGTCGGTCTTCGTGCTCTACGCCGGGTTTCGCTTCGGCTGGAGCCCGTGGCAGGTCGGGATGCTCCTGGCGATGGTCGGCGTGCTCGACATGATCGTCCAGGGGCTCCTCGTCGGCCCGGTGACGAAGCGGCTGGGCGATCGCAGCACGATGGTGTTCGGCCTGTTCATGGGGGCGTTCAGCGTCGCCTGGATGGGCCTCGCGCCGGACCCGGTGTCGTTCACGCTCTCGATGCTGCCGAACGCGCTCTGGGGCCTGGCGATGCCCACCCTGCAGGCGCTGATGACGCGCCACGTGTCGGAGTCGGAGCAGGGGCAGCTCCAAGGCGCGAACAACAGCGTGGGGAGCATCGCGGGGATCGCCTCGCCGCTCTTCTTCGGCGCCGTGTACTCGGCCTCCGTCGGACCGGAGGCCCACCTCCCGCACCCGGGATCGGCCTTCGTGATCGCGGCCCTGGTCCTCCTCGCGGGCGCGATCCTCGGCCTGATCGTCACCCGGCGCCCGGCCCTCCCCACCGAGGCGACGCCGGCGTCCTGATCCGGCGGCCGCCGTCCCCGCCAGGCGGGTGAGCGGCCGCACGCCCGGGCCGTACGCATGAACCGCGTGCGCGGATCGTTGGGACGCCCGACTCGATCGCGGCGCGAGTGCCGCCGACGCGGCCAGGCGGTGGCGCTCGAGCCGGTAGAGCGCTTCCATCGCCGAGCGCAAGTACCGCACATGATACAGATCATGTCGCCGAACGCGGGCGAGGGCGCACCCTCTCCCGCGCCGAGCCCCGCGACGCCAGCCAGGGAGACAGCACCGTGACCGATCCGGAGTTCAAGACCATCATCGAGCCGTTTCGCATCAAGAGCGTGGAGCCGATCCGATTCACCACCCGGGTCGAGCGCGAGGCGCTCCTCGAGGCGGCGGGCTACAACCTCTTCCTCCTCCACGCGGCCGACGTGCTCATCGACCTCCTCACCGACTCCGGCACCGGCGCCATGTCGAGCGAGCAGTGGGCCGGGATGATGCGAGGCGACGAGAGCTACGCCGGCTCGCCCTCGTTCTACCGTTTCGAGGAGGCGGTGCGGGGCATCACCGGGCTGCGCCACGTCCTCCCCACGCACCAGGGGAGGGCCGCCGAGCGGATCCTCTGCAGCGTCGCGCTGTCGAAGGGCGACGTGGTGGTGAGCAACACCCTCTTCGACACCACCCGGGCGAACGTGGAGAGCGCGGGGGCGATCGGCCTGGACCTCCCCATCCCGGAGGGCCGGGAGCCCGCCACCCTCCACCCCTTCAAGGGAAACATCGATCTCGAGGCCCTCGAGCGGGCGCTCCGTGGCGGGAAGGTGCGGCTGGTGATCCTCACCGTCACCAACAACTCCGGCGGCGGCCAGCCGGTGAGCATGGAGAACCTCCGCGAGGCGAGCCGCCTCAGCCGCGCCCACGGCGTCCCCTTCTTCATCGACTGCTGCCGCTACGCGGAGAACGCGTACTTCATCAAGCTGCGCGAGCGGGGCTACGAGGACAAAACGCCCCTCGAGATCGCCCGCGAGATGTTCTCCCACGCCGACGGCGCCACCATGAGCGCGAAGAAGGACGGCATGGCGAACATCGGCGGCTTCCTCGCCATGAACGACGAAGCCCTGGCGGAGAAGGCGCGCAACCTGCTCATCCTCACCGAGGGCTTCCCGACCTACGGAGGCCTCGCCGGCTACGACCTCGAGGCCCTGGCGGTGGGCCTGCGCGAGGCGCTCCACGAGCCCTACCTCCAGTACCGGCTGCGGTCGGTGGAGTACCTGGGCGAGCGCCTCACCGAGGCCGGGATACCGATCGTGCAACCTCCGGGCGGTCACGCCGTCTACCTGGATGCCCGCGCGTTCCTCCCCCACGTGCCGGCCTCGGAGTATCCGGCTTGGGCCCTCTCGCTGGTGCTCTACCTCGTCGGAGGCATCCGCTCGGTGGAGATCGGATCGGTGATGTTCGGACGGCAGCCCGATGGGAGCGAGAAGCCCGCGGCGATGGAGCTGGTCCGGCTGGCGTTCCCGCGGCGGACCTACACCCAGAGCCACCTCGACTACGTCGCGGAGGTGCTGCAGCACGTGGCGGGGATTAAGGAGAGGATCCGCGGGGTGAGGATGGTGCAGGCCCCGGAGGTCCTGCGGCACTTCACCGCGCGCTTCGTCCCGGCGCACGGCGCCCTGTTCTAGCGCGAGGAGGAGGTTTGTCCGCACCCGAGAAGGAGCTCATCGCCGCCGCGAAGTCCGGGGACGGGCGCGCCCTCTCCGGCCTGCTCGAGCGGTACCAGCCCACGGTCTACCGCTTCGGCCTGCGGGTGTGCCGGGACGAGGCGGACGCCGAGGACGTGCTGCAGGACACGCTGCTGACGATGACCCGGGACCTGGGCGACTTCCGGGAGAAGTCGTCGCTGTCGACGTGGCTGTTCGCGATCGCGCGCAGCCACTGCATCAAGCGGCGCCGGCGCAGCAGGCACGCCCCCGAGGAGCTGGAGCCCCTCGACGTCGCCGCCCGCATCGCCGACGGCGCGCGGCCTCCGGACGAGCTCCTGGCCGGAAAGCGGATCGAAAAGGCGCTGGAAGAGGCGATCGGCGCGCTCGATCCGAAATACCGCGAGGTCCTGATCCTCCGGGACGCAGAGGGGCTCACCGCGCCCGAGGTCGCCGAGACCCTGGGCATCGGGGTCGCCGCCGTGAAGAGCCGGCTGCACCGGGCCCGCCGCGCCGTGCGCACCGCGCTGGAGGGACTCGACGCGCCCGCGTGAATCCTTTTGCGAGCTTCGCGGCTCCCACCCGGCGAGGAGGTCGCATGGAGCTCGTGAAGGTTCGAAACGGCCATTCGGGTGCAGCGGACGAGGGGCCCCGCGTGAAGGTGGGGTTTCCGGGAGGCCGCAAGGTCTCGGTCGAGATCGGCGGGCACACGATCCTCACCGACCAGCCGCGGGAGGTGGGCGGCGACGACGAGGCGCCGTCCCCCTACTCGCTCTTCCTGGCGTCGATCGGGGCGTGCGCCGGCTTCTACGCCCTCACCTTCTGCCAGCGGCGGGATCTACCCACCGAGGGCCTCGAGGTGACGGCGCATCCCCGCGCCGAGGACGGTACGCTGGCGGAGGTCGAGCTCCGGATCGCCCTCCCCGCGGGCTTTCCGGAGAAGTACCGGGGCGCGCTGATCCGCTCGGTCGACCAGTGCTCGGTGAAGCGGGCGATCCTGGCGCAGCCCGCCTTCCGGATCGAGGTGACGGCCTCGAACGCGTGAGGCCCGGGAGGAGGAACGATGTGCTGGGCGGTGAAGTGTCCGTCGTGCGGGAGGCCCGACTGGCGCGGGTGCGGGGCGCACGTGGAGCAGGTCCTCGGCCACGTGCCCAAGGAGGAGAGGTGCTGCTGCCGGGAGACGGGCGAGCGCCGGCAGGCGGACCTGCCCGGGCTCTCCTCGCTCTGGAAGTGGATTCGGGGAAGATGAAGACGATGGGAGGAACGAAGACATGAAGTCCGACATCGGCATGCGCAAGACGCTCGACTGCACCTTCGACGAAGCGCTCACCAAGGTGCCGGAGGCCCTCAAGACCGAGGGGTTCGGGATCCTCACCCAGATCGACCTCGCCGGGACGCTGAAGGAGAAGATCGGCGTCGACTTCCGGCGGTCGCGCATCCTGGGCGCGTGCAACCCCAAGCTCGCCCACGAGGCGCTGCAGATGGACCTCGGGGTGGGCGTGATCATCCCCTGCAACGTGGCGCTCTTCGAGACCGACGACGGCAAGGTCGAGGTGATCGTGGTGGACCCGATGCAGACCCCCGCGGCGAGCGGAGGCGACGCGCTCCGGCGCTTCGCCGGCGGGGTCCGGGAGAAGCTCGAGCGCGTGCTCCGCGCGCTCTGACGGCCGCAGCGGCTCAGGCCCGGGACGCCCGGCGCCCACCCTACCCCGCGGATCCCGATCGCGGCTGGATCCCGGCCGCGCTGGCGGCGTACGATCCCCGCTCGGGAGGAAGACCATGCGCCTCGCCCTCGCTGCCGCCTTTGCCGTCGCCATCGCCTTCTCGCTGCCCGCCTGCGGAGCGCTGGATGGCATGAACTGCACCGAGATGGCCTGCTCCGACGCCGTCTCCGTCGACTTCGAGCCCGCGTTCTCGGAGCCGGGCGCATACGAGGTCGCCGCCGCGTGGGAAGGGGGGACGCTCACCTGCGCCGTGACGCTCCCTGCCGGATCCCCGCGAGCCGACGAATGCGAGTCTTCGATCTCCGGCCCGTTTCCGGGCGAGGTCGTGCTCGGCGGCGAAGGCCACGAGATCCTCCGGGGCGTGTGGGTGAGGAGCGCCCCGCCCTCGATCGAGATCACGGTCCGCCACGAGGGCGTCGTCGTCGCCTCCTCTCGCCTGGAGCCGAGCTACCGGAAGCACCACCCCAACGGCGAGGAATGCGACGGCGACTACTTCTGCCGGGTCTCGCAGACGAAGCTCGTCCGCGAATGATCGCCTGGCCGGCGATGGAGCGGCGCCCACCGCCGGCGGCTCGAACCTCGACCCTTCAGCGGCGGTTCTTCTGGCCCTCCTCCCGATGGCCTTCCTGCACGAGCTCCCGCTCGCGCTGCCCGCCCTTCTGCGCCGCCTCGGTGACGGACATCGAGCCCCTGCCCTGCTCCTCGCGCCGCGCGTCGTCGCGCCGCTGACCGCCCTTCCCCATCCGCTCGTGCTTCGCCATCTCTCACGCGCCTCCTTCCGGACTGCCCGGCAGACGATCGGCACGATGGCGGCGGATGGCAGCGGGCCGGCGTGCGGAAGGGGCCGTCCGTCGCGGCGACCACGCGGGCGATCGGGGGCCGGCGGGGGCCGTCAATCCCCGCCGGCGGCGACGCGCCCCGCCCCGTCGAGCCCCGCGATCCACGCCGCGATCCGCTCCACGATCACCCGCGGATGCCGCGGCCAGCGGACGTGATCGACCGGCGGTGCGCCGTGGGCGCGGTAGTCGTAGTGGAACCGCTCCACCGGTGCCGCCGTCATCTTGGCGATCATGAAGTCGACCACGGGCGCCGGCGTGTAGAGGTCGTCCTCGAGGCTGACGCCCAGGACGGGCACCTCCACGGCCTGCAGCGCGACCTCCGGATCCGGGCCGTCCCACCCCCTGGGCGCGAATCGGCCCGTGCGGGCGAGGTGCCCCCAGTCGGCGATCACCGTCCGCGCCTCGTCCCCCGCGAAGGCGAGGCGCTTTCCCGGGAAGTGCCCGAGGAGGCGCCCGACGAAGGGGAAGAGCCAGGCGATCGCCCGCACCACGAGGCGCATCGGGAGCGGCCAGAGCCGATGCCAGGGGATGCCGCTCGCCACCAGGACGAGGCCGCGCACGTCGGCGTCGGGGTGCGCCGCGAGGTGGAGCGTCGCCACCTGGCCACCCAGGGAGTGGCCGAGGAGGTGGAGCCGCGCCGAAGGGAAGCGCGCCCTCGTCGCGCGGATCGCCGCGGGGAGGTCGAGCTGCGCCAGGGTGGCGTAGCCGAAGTCCACCCGCCGGGACGGGCGCACGCTGCTGGTCCCCAGGCCGCGCAGCTCGAGCACCGCGGCGTTCAGCCCCGCCTTCGCGAGGGCGTCGAGCAGCGGGCCGTAGAACCGCGCCTCGATCCCCATCGCGGGGAGGCAGAGCACCACCGGCGCGGCCGGATCGGCGGCGGCCGCGATCGTGATCGTCGTGGTGGCGCCGTCGGGCGACTCGACCCGCACCGACTCTCTCGTCGACGTCGTGTTCATTCTTCCGAGGTCTCCAGGATCTCGACGAGCAGCCGCAGCGTCCGTCCCAACGACTCCATCTGCCGTTCTCCGAGGCGCGCCGCAACCTCGGCCTCCTTCTCCATGAGGACGGCGAGCCCCGCGAGGAGGCCCTTGCGTCCCTTTGCCGTGAATCGGACGAGCTTCGCTCGCCGGTCGCGGGGATCGGGCACCCGCTCGAGAAGGCCCTGCGCCTCCAGATCGTCGACGAGCTCGCCCACCGCCTGCTTGGAGACCCCGATCCGCGCGGCGAGCTCGGTGGCGTTGGTCCCTTCGAGGTCGATGTGGGGTAGAAGGAGCGTGTGGGCCGGACGCACCGACGGGTTCGTCGCCCGCAGCCTCCGCACGGCCTGCTCGTTCCAGAGGCGCGCGGCGCGCAGGAGGAGCTGCCCGACGCTGCGTGCCTTCGCGCTCTCCAGCGTCGCCCCGAAATCGGCTTTGGTCCTTGCCATGGCGGCAACCTACCACGTCGTCACGATTCGGTCAGGTAACTTGACTATCTCCACGCCCCTCCCATCATCCGAGCGCAGAAGGAGCACGAGATGATCACCCGACACCACGACGACCTCTGGACCCTACGCCTTCCCCTCACGACGATGGGGATCGAGATGGGCGCGCGATCCACCATCGCCCGCCTGCCCGATGGCGGGCTCGTCCTGTTCTCCCCCGGACCGTTCCGGGACGAACACCTGGAACCGAAGGCTCGGCGAGGTCGTGGCCCTCGTCGCGCCGAACCGGTTCCACCACCTCTTCCTCGGCAGGGCGGCGGAGGCCTTCCCCCGCGCGCAGGTCTTTCTCGCCCCCGGACTGCGCAGGCGGATCGCCTCGCTCCCTCCCGGTGAGGATCTCGGCGACGACCCGCCCGCCCTCTGGCGGGGCGCGATCGATCAGCGGGTCGTGGAGGGCTCCGCCGCCGGCGAGGTGGCCTTCCACCACCGCCCCAGCCGGACCCTGATCCTCGCCGACCTCGCCTTCAACCTGAGGAGCGGCGGCCTCTGGACCCGCCTGGCCATGAGGATGAACGGCGGCTTCGGCGATCTGGCGGTGACGCGGCTGCTGCGCTCCAACATCCGCGACCCCGACGCCTTCGCCCGCTCCCTCGACGCGATGAGGCGCTGGGACTTCGATCGGCTCGTGGTCGCCCACGGCGAGGTGGTGGAGACGGGCGCCCGCGCCGCGTTCGGTCGCGTGTTCGCGCCGTGGCTCGGGCGCCTCCCCGAGGCGAGGGCGTCCAGCGCCTGACCCGGGAGCGTCCAGTAGTGGCCCCGCCCTCGCCTCGATCCCTTGCCCAGGCGAGCCCCTCTCGCGGACCCTTCCACCTCCCCTGGCGCGAGGTGGAACTTGGAGCTGCCCCGGTTCGAGCGACTGCCGTCCCACGTGGCGATCATCCCCGACGGCAACCGGCGCTGGGCGGTGGCGCGGGGCCTGCGCAAGGAGGAGGGCTACGCCCACGGCCTGCGCGCGGGCCTCGCCCTCTTCGACATCGCCCAGGCCCTCGGGATCCCCGAGCTGACCTTCTACGGCTTCACCAACGACAACACCCGCAGGCCCGTCGAGCAGACCGCGGCCTTCCGCCGGGCATGCGTGGAGGCGGTGGAGCGGATCGCGGGGCGGGACGTCGCGATCCTCGTGGTGGGCAACGACGAGTCGCCCGTCTTCCCCGACGAGCTGAAGGGCCTGCGCGAGCGGGTGGTGCTCGGCCCCGCCGGGAGGCCGAAGACGAAGGTGAACTTCCTGGTGAACTACGACTGGGCGTGGGACGTGGGCTGCGCCCTGGCGGCGCAGGTTTCGGGCAAGGGGCGCAAGCCGCTCATGGCGGCGATCGGATCGGCGGAGGTGTCGCGGATCGATCTGGTGGTGCGCTGGGGCGGGCGCCGCCGCCTGAGCGGCCTCCTCCCCCTGCAGGCGGTCTACGCCGACTTCCACACCGTCGACGCCATGTGGCCCGACTTCGAGCCTCGGCACTTCCTCGACGCCCTGGCCTGGTACCAGCACCAGGATCCTACGCTCGGCGGGTGACGAGCTTGCGCAGCTCGCCCACCCAGAGGACGGCGCTGGCGAGCGCCACGCAGACGAGCCACTGCCCCGCGTCCAGGGGGCGGGTGCCGAAGGCGACGTTGAGAAAGCCGAGGTGCACCACCGCCACCTGCAGCAGGATCGAGAGGGCGATGGCGCCCCAGAGCAGCGGGTTGACGAGGGCGCGGCGGAAGGCGCTCGCCTCGTCCGATCGCGCGACCAGGCAGTTGAAGAGCTGGGCGAGGACGAGGACGGTGAAGCCCGCGGTCCGCGCGCTGGTGAGGTCGCCGTCACCGTCGAAGAGGCCGCCCGGCAGGTAGAGATCGATCGCCGCGAGGGTGGAGGCCGCCATCACCAGCCCGGTGATCACCGCGCCGAACCACATGCGGGCGTCGACCATCCGGCGGGATCGGGCCCGGGGCGGCCGCGCCATCACGTCCTCGATCGAGGGGTCCACGCCCATGGCGAGGGCCGGGGCCGAGTCGGTGATCAGGTTGATCCAGAGGATTTGCGTGGCGAGGAGGGGGAGCACCACCCCGCCGCCGGGCTGGGTGAGGCCGATGAGGTCGGCGAGGACCACGGCGAAGAAGACGGTGAGCACCTCGCCGACGTTGGAGGAGATGAGGTAGCGCAGCACCTTGCCCACGTTGTCGAAGATCCGCCGCCCCTCGCGCACCGCCGCGACGATGGTGGTGAAGTCGTCGTCGGCGAGGATGAGGTCCCCCGCCTCCCGGGTGACCTCCGTGCCGGTGATCCCCATGGCGACGCCGATGTCCGCCGCCTCGAGGGCGGGCGCGTCGTTGACCCCGTCCCCCGTCATCGCCACCCGCTCGCCGTCCGCCTGGAGCGCCCGGACGATGCCCAGCTTGTGGGCCGGCGCCACCCGGGCGAAGACGGCGCTCCGGCGGGCCGCCTCGGCGAAGCCCTCGTCGTCCAGGCGATCGAGGTCCACGCCGGTGACCACCGGGGCGTCGCCGCCCGCGATCCCGAGGTCGGCGGCGATCCGCGCCGCGGTCCGCGGGTGGTCGCCGGTGATCATCAGGATCCGGATCCCCGCCCGCCGCGCCTCCGCCACCGCCTCCCGCACGCCCTCGCGGGGCGGATCGATGATCCCCACCGTGCCCAGGTAGACGAGGTCCCGCTCCGCGGCCTCCTCGACGGCTTCGCCGGCCTCGAGCTCCCGATGGGCGACCGAGAGCGTGCGCAGCGCGGCGTCGGCGAGGGACGCGACGCCCCTGCGGATCCGGGCCTCCGCGTCGCCGTCGAGGGGCAGGACGCGCCCGCGCTCCCGAAGGCGGGTGCAGCGGGCGACCACCACGTCGGGCGCGCCCTTGGTGAAGAGCACCGTGGAGCCGCGCTCCCGGTCGTGGGCGCCGACGGACATGAGCCTGCGCTCGGAGGTGAAGGGGATCTCGCCGCGGCGCTCCCACCGCGCCGCCCGCTCCCGGGCGACCCCCAGCTTCTGTTCGGCGACGAGGAAAGCGGCGTCGCTGGGATCCCCGTGGACGGCCCACGCCCCGTCCACCTGCCGCAGATCCGCGTCGCCCGCGATGCTCCCGCCCGAGAGGAGCCAAGCCAGCTCGTCCCTCGCGGCGGCCTCCTCGCCCTCGTCGAAGGACACCTCGCCCTCCGGGAGGTAGCCGGTGCCCGAGATCGACGCGCTCCCGGACGGGGTGATGGCGCGCACGATGGTCATCTCGCCCCGGGTGAGCGTCCCGGTCTTGTCCGTGCCGATCACCGTGGCGGAGCCCAGGGTCTCCACCGAGGAGAGCCGCTTCACGATGGCGTCCTTGCGGGCCATCCGCTGCACGCCGAGGGCGAGGATGACGGAGAGGATCGCGGGGAGGCCCTCGGGGACGGCGGCGACCGCGAGCGAGACGCCGAGGAGGAGGACGGAGACGACGTCCCCCGCCGACCGCACCTCGGCGACGAGGAAGATCACGGCGACCACCAGCGCCGCGATGCCGATCACCGCCAGCCCGAGGGTGCGACCCAGGTGCGAGACCTCGCGCTGCAGCGGCGTCGCCTGCTCCGGGATGCTCTCCAGCATCGCCGCGATGGACCCCATCTCCGTTTCCATTCCGGTGGCGACCACGACGCCCCGGCCCGTCCCCCGGGTGACGGCGGTGCCCTTGAAGGCCATGTTCCAGCGATCGCCCAGGGGCGCCGGCTCGGCGAGCGTGCCCGCCCGCTTCTCCACCGGATGGCTCTCGCCGGTGAGCGAGGCCTCGTTCACGAAGAGCGACGAGCACGAGATGAGGCGGGCGTCGGCGCCGATGAAGTCGCCCTCGGCGAGGACGACGAGATCGCCGCGCACCAGCTCCGCGGTGGGCACCCGCTGGATCCGGCCGTCCCGCACCACCGACGAGGTGGGGGCGGTCATCCGCTGCAGCGCCGCCACCGCGTTGGCCGCCCGCGCCTCCTGGATGAAGCCGAGGACGGCGTTCAGCACCACGATGGCGGCGATCACCACCGCGTCGATCGGCCACCCCTGCGCGCCCTGGACGAACCAGGCCACGATCGACACCGCCACGGCGGCGAGCAGGAG